>JBILKV010000264.1:0-5402 GCA_044376515.1 Chthoniobacteraceae bacterium
CCAGACCGTCGGCGACGTCTGATGCAAGCAGCGATTCCTCACTGCGCTGCCCTGAGGACAGGAGGCCCTCCGCCGAACGACCGCAAAGCCATGCGCCCAGCAACCCTGCCGTATGCGTGGAAAGGCCACGCGCGAGGAGGGCGGCGCAAACGCCGGTGAGCACGTCTCCCATGCCACCAGAGGCCATTCCGGGATTTCCCGTGGTGTTGTAGCTCAGTTGGTCTCCTCCGGTCCCAACAAGCGTGCGGGCTCCCTTGAGCAGCAGCGTGACCGGCCAGCGTCCGGTGAATTGTTCCACCACAGCCCGCCGGTCCAGTCCGCAAAGGTCGGGAGAAAGGCGGAACATCTCCTTGGGGTGGGGGGTCAGAAGCCGCGGTGCGGCACACTGCGCGAGGGATTCGATTCGGCCGTCGGCAAGAATGTTCAGGGCGTCTGCATCCAGTACTGCGGGCCAGGGAGTGTCGCGGAGGACCTCCGTGACGGCGTCGGGGTGCGCCCTGCCAAGGCCGGGTCCGATTCCGAGGGCGTCCGAGCGGAGGTCAAGCGCCTCCCGGAAGTCCCCCAATGGCTGGACCATGCATTCCGCTGGGGCCAGCGCGATGGCTGCTGCGTAGGCTGCCTCCGGAACGCAGAGGGTGACCAGGCCGGCGCCAGCGCGCAGAGCGCCCCGAGCCGCCAGGGCTGCCGCGCCCACGGTGCCCCGCGCACCCGCGAGCAGGGTGACCCGGCCGCAGTCGCCCTTGTGCAGGTGGGCGGGTCTGCGGGGCCACAGGGGGCGCAGGGATTCCGGGGTGGCAAGTTCGAGGGAAGGTTGATCGGGAGCAAACGGCTTCAGTGCATCCAAAGGGAGCAAGGCGAGGCGGCCCACCCAGCGCTCGGCACCGTCGGTGAGGAGGCCTGATTTCACAAAGCCAACAGTCAGGGTGACATCAGCGATAACGGCGTCTGGATCTGCTTTTCCGGTGGCGCCGTCAAGGCCGGTGGGGAGGTCGAGAGCGAAGGTGCGCGCGGCAGAAGTCTCCCGAAGCGTGTTGATTCGCCGGGAAAGCTGCGCGACAGTTTCGGGCAAACGGGGCCTTGCGCCAACGCCCAGAAGGCCATCTAAGAGGACGCAGGTGGTTGCGGGCGCGGGTCGCCAGCGGCGGAAAGTTTCCGGATCAATGGTTGAGCATCGGCCCGCCTGATCCCATTTGCGGGCGGTGAGGGGGGCCCATGCCGCGGTGGGGTAGGCCGGAACCAGCAGGACCTGCCAGCCTGCTTCGGAAAGCAACCGGGCAGCCACCAGAGCGTCCCCACCGTTGTGGCCCTTCCCGAAAACCGCGGCACACTGGCCGGGGACCGGGCAGAACTGGCTGACGGCCTCCGCCATTTGACGACCGGCTTCCTCCATGAGCGTCTCGGCGCTTGCGCCGGCCGCGAAGGCCTGTTTTTCGAGGGATTGCATTTGCTGCGGGGTAACCATGCTGATCGGTGGGCTTGGGTCGGGACGCGGAGAAGTCGGCGGAGGGGCACCAAGGGTTCGCAGGAGGAAAACAGGATAGCCGCTTCGGGGTGAGTCAAAACCGAACTGCGTTCAAGAGGGGTTCCGGTTTGCCAATCGTGGCTGGGAGTCTACAGTCGGCAGATACCCATGCTTGATGCGGCATCCTTCCAATATGTGCTCGAGAACACGGAGGTGATCCTTGCTCCCGAAAGGCGCATTGAGACGTTCGGTTCGACGAGCTTTCGATTTTATCTGGTCACGGAACTGATGGACGAAGTCAATGCCGTTCGTGTGAGAGATGGCCGGTTGCATGCTGACCGGCCTCAGATCATCGCGCCCGGCCATCTGCAGCGACTGCTTCTGGAGGGCTTCGGGGAGCGGGCCGAGCAGTACATGAACTGGCTGCAGCAGCACGCCGGGCATCTGGCCGTGCTCAAGTACGGCTTCCAGTTTCGCAAGACCGACGTGAGCGAGTCCATCGTGCACAGCCCGTTGGGCGAGGTCATCCAGCGGATCAGGGATCAGATCGATTACGCGGAAGACCCCCTGAGCGCGATCATTCAGGGGATTGATGAGGGCTGGGAGATTAGTCTCCTGAAGTTTGCATCCGACTTGATCCAAGAGTCCTCCGGGCCGAACGTCGGCGACTTTCGGAGGCGTGGCTTGCTCTAGGACCCTGTGGTGCTGCCTCCGGATGCAACGCTCCCGCGACTGAAATCTTCGCGAAACATTCCGTGGTAAACTGTCCCTGAGGCAGCCGTGATCGGATTTCTCAAAGGCTTGATTATTTTGGTGCTGGCTGTGGCTGTGTTCGGCGGCGGCGGCTACTACACCTACAGGCTCTACATCCAGCCGGAAATCGAGTTGCAGATGGACAAGGAAGCGCCCGCAAAACCGCTTCCGGCAGTTCAGGATCCCACGGCGGGCGAATACCAGAAGTGTCTGCAAGTGGAGGCGGCAGGTGACCCTTTGGCGGCGCGCCGCTCCTACGTGGATTTTCTGGATGCTTATCCGGATTCTTCCAAGGCGGAGGAGGCTCGGAACCGGTTGGGAGCGATCCAGAGCGCGCTGCTGCTCTCGCCCCGTGCCTCCCCGGACAAGCTGGCCTACATCGTCAGGCCGGGCGACGTGGTCAATAAACTCTCCCACCGGCTCAAGACGTCCCCCGAACTGCTTCTGGAAATCAACCAACTGGATTCAGTCAACCTGCGGGTGGGACAGCGGCTTTTTTATACTGAGGCAAACTTTTCGGTCACCATCGACCGCCCGGCCTCCAAGGTGAGTGTGTTGCGGGAACGCAATTTTTTCTGTCAGTTCCCCATTCTGTCGGTGCAGGGGAGCGCAAAGATTGGGCCGCAGAAAAAGGGTGCGTCGCAGCCGCTCAGTGTGAAGGTTCAGGACAAGCCGTCCTGGAGGGAGGGGCAGCGGTTGGGGTTCGGCGAGAAGGGCTACCGCGAGGCAACTAAGTGGGTTGTTTTCCTGCCGGCGGGACACACCCTGTTTGAGGAGGATTCCGACGGCGCCCCGGGAAAGCCCAAACCGCCCTCGGGCTATGGACTGGAGGCGGAGGCGGTGCGCGTGCTGTCCGCATTGCTCCGCAAGGGCGATACTGTCACCATCCGCTGAACACCTCATGAAACTGCAGCCACTTGAGTTTGAAAAACCGGTTCTGGAACTGGAGGCGAAGCTGGGCGACCTCCGAAGCAGTTCCGCCGCAAGCGACATCAATTTAGAGGCGGAGGTGCGCCGGATGGAGGAAAAGCTCGAACAGACGAGGATCGAGACCTACTCGAACCTGACCCCTTGGCAGCGGGTCCAGATCGCGCGGCACCCGGCCCGGCCGTTTGCTCTGGATTACATGCAGCTTTCCTTCGGAAACTTTTTGGAACTGCATGGGGACCGCCTTTTCAGCGATGACGCGGCGATGCCAGGCGGTTTCGCAACGATAGGCCGCCACCGTTGCGTCGTCATCGGCCACCAGAAGGGACGGGATACCAAGGAGAACCTCAAGCGCAACTTTGGAAGTGCACACCCGGAAGGTTACAGGAAAGCATTGCGGTTGATGCGTTTGGCGGAAAAATTCCGCCTTCCGTTTGTTTCCCTCATCGACACGCCGGGGGCCTACCCCGGGGTGGGTGCGGAGGAGCGCCACATCTCGGAGGCGATTGCCCTGAACCTGCGCGAGATGATGACGTTGAAGATTCCAACGGTCGCCGTGGTGATTGGCGAGGGCGGTTCCGGAGGCGCGCTGGGAATCGGGGTCGCCGACCGGGTGCTCATGTTGGAGAACGCCTACTACTCGGTGATCAGTCCGGAGGGTTGCGCCGCCATCTTGTGGAAGCACCGCAAGCACGCCCCCGAGGCTGCTGCGGCGCTGAAATTGACAGGCGGCGACCTCAAGGAACTCGGATTGGTCGACGGGGTCGTTTCCGAACCCATGGGGGGCGCCCACCAAGACCAGTCCGCTGCGGTGCTGAACCTGCGCAACGCGGTGGTCCGCGCCCTGGACCAACTCGTGACACTGCCCACGGCGGAGCTGCTGGAGGCTCGGTATGCGAAGTTTCGGAAAGTGGGGGAGTTCGCGCTGGCCTAATGCCGCTTTGCTCATTCCTTGCGGGGGGGGGTGACGGCGAGAACCCCCGAGGACCAACCGTCCCGATTTTTGACGGGAAGCCAAATTGAGTCCGAACAAGCAAAAGAGGTTCACGCGTAAGAGTGGAGGGTGGAAACACGTCGCCCTTTCGCTGACTTCAACATTCACCGCGCCCTCAGAGGCTCCGCGTGGGATCCGTTTTGTCTCCCGCCGCCGGTTAGTGTTCTCCTCAGCGGGAAGCCGCCGTTCCCTCGCTGGGCATCCGTGACGATACGCGGGGCGCGGTGGGAATCCCCTGCCGGTTTGGAGATGAAGCCCGGGGCCCGGTAGCGCCGGAGGTCCCTTCGCGAATGGTTGTTGCCCGGGGTGAGGTGCCGGCGGAGACTCTGCGGCAGCCAACCGCAAGGTTGACCAACCCGTTGGCTGGTGTACACGATCCTCAACCTCCCTATGAAAAACAGAATACTCGCAGTCTGCCTTTTCTCTCTTTGTGCCGGAATGGCGCCGATCAACGCCGCCGAAACTCCTGACCCGGGGCCGAAAATCGAGGAAGCCCAGCAGAAGGCTCTCGCCCAACTCTCGCAGCGGGGGGTTCTGGTTCAGCCGCTTGCCTCCGGCTTGAACTGGTATTATGTCAATTTTCGCGGTGCGGAAAAGGTGGACTCTCCCCTTGTCGCGAATCTCAAGGACGCCACCGCCGTGGTGGATCTCGACCTGGCGGGCCAGAAACTTGCGGATTCCGATTTCGCGGTCCTTTCCGGGTTGAAGAACTTGCGCAAGCTGAGTCTGGCTAGGGGCACGGTGAAGGACGCGGCGCTCTCCCATTTGAAGGGACTCGATAAGCTCGAGTCCCTCAACTTGTTCCAGACTGAGGTGGGCGATGCAGGCCTGGATCACTTGGCTGGTTGCAAGGGACTGAGGCGCCTTTATGTTTTTCAGTCCAAGGTAACGGACGCAGGGGTTGACAAACTGAAAGCCTCGCTCCCGGGCCTTCGAGTTGAGAAAGCGGCAGTTCTGACTGTACCGCCTCCGCCGGAGCCCAAGAAGGACGAGCCTAAGAAGGACGAACCCAAGAAACCGGAGCCCAAGAAAGACGAGCCCAAGAAAGACGAGCCCAAGAAAGACGAGCCCAAGAAGGACGAGCCCAAGAAGGACGAGCCCAAGAAAGACGAGCCTAAAAAGGACGAACCCAGGAAGGCCTAGCAGTTTTGGCGAGCGCTACAAACGCAGGCCCGCTGTCGCGCGGGTCTGCGCTGGTTCGCCAAAGACAACGCCGTCGATTTTCCACAACCGCTTTTCGCGGACCAGGTGGTATGTCGCGGGCAG
>JBILKV010000090.1:0-15834 GCA_044376515.1 Chthoniobacteraceae bacterium
GCGCTCGCGGAGATGCCAGCGGGCTGGGACGTGATGGACGGAGTGCTTCCGTCCTTCGCCGCGCAAGGCAAGTCCGGCAACCAGGCGCCCAAGCACAATGAACAGATGGGCCGTTCCTCCGGCGGGCGCGAAGGCATGTCCGACGGCGAAATGGCCGGCACCGAAACCCATATGCTGAAGGGCGACACGCCCGACGCGCGCCGCACCAATGACGCGATGCAGCAGGGACAGGTGCGCGACAAAGAGACGCTCACCGGCGGCGGCGAGAGGCTCAACGGACCGGTGCGCCGGTTTGAGTTCGCCCAGTTTGAGAAGGCGGCCGATACATGGTCCTTCCTAGTCAACCGTCACCTCTACCGCGAGGAAGAGGCGGCGGGTGGGATCGACTTTCTTGAGTCGAAGTTTGTGCCGGCGCTGGGCAACCTGCGCGTGATTGAGTCGGTCAAAGACCTCGGGGCAATTTCGCTCAAACCGTGATGCATTGTGTTTCGTTACCGCGCCTTTGCCCCGCCCTCCGCCGACTGCTCCAAGGAGTAGGTCCCTTTCCCTATGCCGTTTTTGATTTCCAACAAAGGATCCTTCTCGGGTGCGACACATGCGCTGGTGCCGCCGGCTTTTTCTCTCGGTCGCGACCCTGGGAACGCGTTGATTCTACCCAACCAATCAGGGGCCTCCCGCAAACACGCTCTGCTGTTTGAGAAGGACGGCGTCTGGTGGGTGGAGGATCTCGGCAGCAGCAATGGAACGTCGGTAAATGGCAGGGAGATTGCACAGCCCGTTCGACTCGCGGAGGGGGACCTGATTGCAGTCGGCGTCAAGGAATTGCGTTTCAGCCTGGTGTTGCCGCCAGACGCCCCGAAGCCTGCCGCTCCCGAGGCGCACGCTCGCGGTGCCGATTCGGCCTCGGCCTCGGATTCGGCCGGGAAAGCGGCGTCTGCCCCTGCCTTGCCTGTCCTTTCTTCCCCGCCCCCCGCCGCGCCGGTGCCCGCAAAGACTCCAGAAAAGCCCTCGGAATTTTCCACGGAGGTTCAGGACTTGGTCAACCGCATGAGCGCGCTCACCGGGGAAATCCGCAAGGAGATCGGCAAGGCGATTGTCGGTCAGGTGGACATCGTCATGGATATGCTTACGGCGATTATTTCCCGCGGGCACGTGCTGTTGATCGGGATGCCGGGGCTCGCAAAAACCACTCTGGTCCGCACAATATCCGAGGTTCTCGATCTGGAGTTCCGCCGCATCCAGTTCACACCGGACCTGATGCCTTCTGACATTACCGGCACCGACATTCTCGAGGTGGACGACGAAACTGGCAAAAAGGCCTACCGTTTTATCAAGGGGCCGATCTTCACCCAGATCCTCCTCGCCGACGAAATCAACCGCACCCCGCCCAAGACACAGGCCGCCCTGCTCGAGGCGATGCAGGAGTACCGCGTGACCGCCTCGGGCCAGACCTTCGACCTTTCGGCGCCGTTTTTCGTTCTGGCCACCCAGAACCCGTTGGAGCAGGAGGGCACTTATCCGCTGCCGGAAGCGCAGTTGGACCGCTTCATGTTCTCCACCTACATCGACTACCCGACAGAGGAGGAGGAAATGATCGCCAAGTTCACTACCAGCACGGTCAAGACGGTTTTGGAGAAGGTCATGGACGGCGCCCAGATTCTCGAACTGCAGAAGACCGTCCGTGACCTGCCCGTCAGCGACCATGTGCTCAAGTACGCCGTGCGTCTTGTGCGAGCGACCCGGCCCGGGGACAAGCGGGCGCCCGACTTCATCACCCGCTGGATCCAGTGCGCCTCGGGGCCGCGCGCCGCGCAGAACATCATCGTCGCGGCCAAGGCACGCGCGGTGATCGCAGGCCGCCTGCTTGTCACCACGAGCGACGTGCGTTCTGTTGCGCGGCCCGTGCTGCGCCACCGCATTTTCACCAACTTCATTGCCGACAGCGAGGGAGTGGATACCGACAAAATCGTGGAGAAACTCCTCGAGGTCGTCCCCGAACCCGACGCGTCCGACTACTAGACCCTCGGCGCCCCGAAATCCTCGATGTACTGCTCGATGATCCGCTTCAAACCGGGGGGATGCGGCAAGCCGAGACTTTCTGCGCGCGTGCCGTCGACCGCAACCGGCCAGTTGTCGACGATGGATTGAATGCGCGGATCAAAAGCGTCCTTGATCAGGCCGACCGTCAGGCCGCGGTCCCTCGAAATTTCTGCGAGCACCGCATCGGCATCGTTCGGCGAGACGCTGTGGGCGGGCAGGCCTACCGCTCTGTCGTCCCCAAGTTTGGCGGCTGGGACCTCGTGCAACGCGATCATGGATTCAACCGCAGTGCGGTAGCCGGTCATCGGGTGACACTGGGAGCGGCGCACCGGCAGTAGGCAGGACTCTCCCTTGAGGGGTTCGCGGAACATGCCGCTGGCCCACCCCGAGGCGGCCGCGTTTGGTTTGCCCGGGCGCACGATCACAGTGGGGAGCCGGACGGAGCGGCCGTCGAAAAATCCCTTTCGGGAATAGTCGTTCACCATGAGTTCCCCGATTGTCTTGGTCATCCCGTAGGTGGTTTGGGGGGTGAGTTTGGTGCGGTCGGTGTTCGGGTTCTGCATCGCTTCCCCACCGAAGCAGGCAATGCTGCTGGCAAACACCAGACGCGCGGTTCCACCCAGGCTGCGGGCGGCCTCAAACACGTTTCGTCCGCCGTCTAGATTCACCCTGAGTGCGTCGTCAAAGCGCAGTTCGCATTCGCCGCTGACCATGGAGGCCAGATGGAAAATCGAGGCGCCGCGCCCATGCCCCAGTGCGGCTTGGACGATCTCGCGGTCAGAGATGTCCCCGGCCACCCGGCGCACTTGCGGGTGTTCAAACGGGTTGTTGAACACCGCGTCGAGGAGGATGATTTCCTCCACGGGCTCCGGGGATCCCGAGGTGCCTGTGAGCGTGCCGCGTTCGATAAGTTTTTGGCATAGCTGGGATCCGAGGAATCCGCCGCCGCCTGTAATGAGTACATTCATGTTCGCTCTGAGGGGTGGTTTGGTTAGTCTGAGAGGCTGGTTTGGCCAGGTTTTCAACATACATGAACACGTCCATCGCATCTCTCAAAATTGGTTTCATCGGACTTGGGAACATGGGGGCGCCGATGGCGAGGCACCTCCACAACGCGGGTGCCACCGTCTGGGTCTGGAACCGGAGCGCGAAACCGGCCGAAGCCGCCCGCGAAATTGGCATGTGCCGTGCAGCCACCCTGGTGGAGTTGGCGGAGGAGGTGGGCGACGGCGTGGTTTGCCTGAACCTCACGACGACCCGGGTGGTGGAGGAGGTTGTGTTTGGTGAGGGCGGGCTCTCCTCACGCCTGAACCCCAAGGCGCTGGTCATCGACTTCGGCACTACGGGTGTGCCGGAAACCAAGAAGTTCGCCCTCGCGCACCCGCTTTGGGTGGATGCGCCGGTATCCGGCGGACAGGTCGGTGCGGAGCAGGCGAGCCTGACGATCATGGCGGGCGGCTCTGAGAAGGCCTTTGCGCGGGCCCTGCCCATCCTCCAAACCGTCGGCTCCCGGGTGACTCACTTGGGAGGGGTGGGAGCCGGGCAGGTCACCAAACTGGCCAACCAACTCATTGTCGCCCAGACCATCGACGCCGTCGCGCAGTCCATCCGTTTGTTGGAGTTGTCTGGCGTGGATCCGGCGCTCGCCCGTGAGGCTTTGCTGGGCGGTTTCGCCGAAAGTCGCATCCTCAATCTCCACGGCAAGCGCATGGTGGAGCGCAATTTCGCCCCGGGCGGTCGGGCGGAATTGCAGTTGAAAGACGTGCGTCTGATTTGCGAACTGGCCGAATCAGTGGGGCTCAAGTCGCCCACACTTGAAAACTGTCGGAGCCAGTGGGAACGCTTCGTCCACGAAAAAGGGCACGGCGGGCTCGACCATTCGGGACTGTTTAAGCTGTACGAGTAGTCCCACGGGCGCGAGACCGGTTCAGGAGTGCATGACCTGACCGCCGTCGATGTTAAGGGTCTGGCCGGTGATGTTCCGGGCGTGATCCGAGGCGAGGTAGACCGCCATGGCGCCAAACTCGGGAGCGGTCTGCCAGCGGGCAAGGGGGGAGGTCTTGGCGATTTTTGCACCGCCCCATTCCTCGTAGGACTGGCGCTCCTCGGGCTTGAGAAGTTCCTGGCCTGCACGCCACACAGACTGGTTCAGGTCGGTCTGCACCATGCCTGGAGAAAGCGCGTTGACCCGAACTCCAAATGGTCCGAGATCCTTCGCCGCGCACTGGACGAAGTTGATCAGCCCGGCTTTGGCGGCGCTGTAGGGCGGGTCGGTGGGCGACCCGATCTGGCCTGCCACCGACGCCAGAAACAGCAGGGTACCGCTCCGGCGTTCTGCCATGCGCGGAGCAAAGGCGTGGGCCACATTCACCGCGCCAATCAGATTCACCTCCAGCACGCGCGCCCAGTCCGAGGGGAGTAGGTTCCAGAAGGGGAACCCAAATTTGCCGGACCCGACCCCAACGCAATACACGACGTGGTCGACATTCCCCAAACCGCAAGCATACCGCTGCACCTCCTCGCAGGCGGAGACATCCCCGAGGACGAGCGATTGCCCCGGAAAGGCATTGTCCGGGTCAGCGGCCTTGTCAAAGCCGTGAACCTTGGCCCCCTCTTCGGAGAACGCACGGGCGATTGCCACGCCGATGCCGCGTGCGGCCCCGAACACGGCGACAGTTTGTCCAGCAAGATGGAGGTTCATGCTGGGAAGTATTCCACTCTTGGAGACTCCGGCGCGAGTCCTTCGTTTGTTGGAACCGGTGCAGGGGCGGAGGCCGTGGGTGCCCGCTGGTGGTGCGCACTGTATTGGAGAGGATAGGATTGATTGGGTTTGGACGGTCCGGTACACCGCTGCCGCGGGGCCTTGTAGAAGCCGCCCCTTTCGAAGAGTTAAGTCCCCCTATAACCGCCATGACGCCTTTCCCCCGCGCATTCCGCAGCACCCTTGGCCCTGTGCTCTGGATCGCCCTGTTATTTGTGCCTATCACGATGCGCGGGGCAGACCAGAGGCCGAATTTGGTATTCATTCTTGCCGACGATTTGGGGTACGCCGAACTCGGTTGTTATGGGCAGAAGGTCATCCAGACGCCCCGTCTGGACCGCATGGCAGGGGAGGGGATCCGGTTCACCCACTTTTACGCAGGAGCGACGGTTTGCGCCCCATCCCGGAGCGTGTTGATGACGGGCATGCACCACGGCCACACGCGCGTCCGTGGCAACGCCGGCGGTCAACGGCAGGCGCTGCGGGAAACGGATCTGACCGTCGCCAAGATGCTGCAGTCCGCCGGTTACCGTACCGCTTTGATTGGCAAGTGGGGGTTGGGCGATGAGGGCGACGCCTCAAGCGGACTGCCCCGGAAACAGGGGTTTGACGAGTTTTACGGCTACCTCAACCAGCATCATGCCCACAACCATTTCCCCGACTTTCTCTGGCGCAACGAAACGCGCGAGCGGACCGAGAATATCGTCACGCCGGTCGGCGACACGGGCGCGGGCTACGCTACCAGAGCAGTGCAGTTCGCCGACGATCTGTTTGCCGAGGAGGCCGTGAAGTTTGTTGCCACACAAAGGGAGCGCCCCTTTTTCCTGTATTGGAGCATGGTCTCACCGCACGCCAACAACGAGCGTACCAAGTTGCTCAGAGACGGTGCGGAGGTCCCTGATTACGGCATCTACGAGCGCCAACCTTGGCCCGTCCCCGACAAGGGACAGGCTGCAATGATCACCCGGCTCGATTCCCACGTGGGACGTTTTCTCGACCAACTCGACGCACTCGGCCTTTCCGAAAACACCCTTGTAGTGTTTACGAGCGACAACGGGCCGCACAACGAGAGCAATCATGACCTGAGCCGGTTCCTGCCCGCGGGACCCTTTTCCGGAACCAAGCGAAGCCTCACCGATGGCGGCATCCGGGTGCCGTTTATCGTGCGTTGGAAAGGCCGGGTGAAGTCGGGCGCAATCTCTGAACACGTCGGTTCGTTCGCCGATTGGTTTGCCACTGCCGCAGAGTTGGCGCAGGCGAAAGTGGAGGTTCCACCGGACTCCCTTAGCTTTGTTCCGGAGATCTTTTTCGAAAAGCAGCCTAGGCATGACTTCCTCTACTGGGAATTCCACGAGCGGGAGTTCACTCAGGCCGCCCTCTATCAGGGCCGCTGGAAGGGGATCCGCTCCGGTGGCCCCGACGCCCCTTTAACGGTGTTTGACCAGCAGCAGGATCCGGCGGAGATAAGTGACATTGCCCGCCAACATCCAGGCATCGCCGCCGCAATTTCCGAATATCTCAACACGGCACGATCCGACTCACCGGACTGGCCCGCCATCTGGAAAAAACGCGGCCCCTGAGGCCCCCCAAGCTTATCCGTAAAAAGGCCCTCGAAATCGTGCGGAGCTGCGCGACCGCTGTAAACACGGTGCGAACGGGCAAGCTGCTCCGGCAGGTTAGAGCTGAGCTTTGACCAAGAAACCAGCGGCGGGAAGCTCGTCTCGCAACCCTTTCTGTTCCGGAATGAAGGTCCGTCGAGGGCGTTTCATCTCGGGATCCATGGTGAGCCCAGTCGTGACTTGGTTTCAGCTGCCTTTCCATTTTCGACCGGAGCCTCGCGCGGGTGGAATTCGCTGGGTTCAAGAGAACGGCGAGGGATGCGATTACGGGGAAAAGCCATTTGGAATTGCTGCACGACATCCGGACCGGGAGGAACGACAGACTCATGGATGGAAACACCGGCGCGTTGACAGGTTGTGGGCTGGTCGTCGGCTTCGTGGCTGACTTTTTGGGGGGTGCGGGTTTCAGGGAGGGCCGGGGAGGGCGACTTTGGGCTCGGAGAAACGACTGAAGCCACTCGGAAATCTGCGGAACAGGCCGTTCAAAATAACGGTAATGGACAATCCTGCACGAGGGCCGACGTGGTCTCGGGAGTGGTCTCAGGAGTGGTCTCAGGAGTGGTCTCAGTCCGGAGACACGTAGTGCGCAAGCTGTTTATTTGCAGCGTGGTCGGGCCGGCGGGATTCGAACCCACGACCTCTTGAACCCCATTCAAGCGTTCTACCAAGCTGAACTACGGCCCGACGTGAGAGGGCGGAGAGAATCAACGTCGTGAACCCTTTTGGCAAGCGTCTTTTGCGGAAAAGACGCTCGTAAAAATCAGGTCTTCCGCGGATGCCCTGAGAAGTGAGCAGAGAGTCGCGTTTCCGTCCGGCGCCCGCGTTTGGCAAGCGTCTTCTGAGGAAAAGGGATGATTGGAGAGGGGCGAATCGGGCGATTGCTCGAGGAAAGGGCGAAAAGGACGAAAACAGAATCTTTCGCACAGCATCGAGTGGCTGGGCAGAGTGCAAAAACGCAACATGAAGGCGAACCGCATTCGCGCCGTTCCCCGAACCAACTACGGAGCTTTTTTACGAGCGTCGGTTGATCACACAGAAACTCGCGTTGCGCTCGAGAATGGATGGCACCGTTGGTGTCGGTTTGGAGAGGTCAAGAAGCCCGGCCTCTTTTTGTGCGGCCACACGACGCTTTTGCGCTCCCCCCGTGTTTTTGAGCACGCGCGAAAGCCGACCACAAAGAGTGGCCTCTACAGGCATTGTACAGGAGACGGGCTAGCCTCCCTACTCGAAAGATGGCTGCGGAAGAAACACACCGAAACCCGCGGACGGCACGCTTCTAAACACACCCGGGAACAACTGGAGAACCGACAGGGTCTATTCCAAATTCAGCATAATGCGGACACCGCAAGGAATGGAGTGGAGCAAACAGGAGACCAGTCTCCAATAGTCGGATACGGGAAAACCCGCCCGCCCGGTTCGCTGAGGGGGAGGCGCGTTTGGTGGAACACCGAGCGTTTCTCCCTCCTTTATTGAGGGGTTGAAGGAGTCTGGCGACTAGTTGGAGGCGAAGGCTTTGTCCTTGGGGTTGCCTCCGCTGAGCAGGTAGGCCAGCAGGTCAAGCAGTTCGTCCTGGCCAAGCATGTTTACCAGGCCTGGGGGCATCGGTGAGATCGCGTAGTCCGTGCGCGAAACCACTTCGCTGACCGCAACCTGCGCGGTGGCGTCGGGCGCGAAAGGGTTGGTCATGACGAGGAAGTTACCCTTTTCCTCACCAATGACACGGCCGACGACTACCGAGCCATCTCGCTTCTTGATCTCTTGGAACGCGTACTGGTCGCTGATGACCTTCGAGGGTTCCAGAATGCTTTCGGCAAGGTCACGCACACTGTAGCGATTGCCCGCGCCGGTGAGGTCGGGGCCGATGTTGCCGCCATCCGCATTGAAGTGATGGCAGGTGGCGCACTGGGTGGTGGCATACATCGCCTTGCCGTGTTCAAAGTTGCGGCCGTGCAGGCCGTCCTTGGCGAGCGCGACGACCTCTTCGACCGAATAGGCGCGCCCCGGACCGCGGGGCATGACCAGGTTCGCGGGCTTCGGGGCCTCCCGCTTGGAGAGTTCCTCCAGAGCAGTGCGCTCGGCTGGGTCTGTCACGTTTTCAAGGGCGTCATTGCGGATGTTGACGAGGAACTTGGCGAAACTGTTCCCGCCTTTCCAAAGCGTGGTTCCGGGGAACCAGCCAAAGAAGGTGCGGTGGAGTTCCGGGGTCCAGCCTACCTTCGCGTTGCGGAGGGTGTAGGCGAGAGCGATCTGGCCCTTGTTTGGCCGGCTTTCGTGGGCCGCACGGAAGGCGGTCGCGTAGCCGCCGTTGCGTTCCAGCAGGGTGGTCGTGGCGACGTCCTCGTGGTCGTCTCCCATGGTTTGCAGCAGGGCGACGGCTTTCGAGACAGCCGTGGGCGAGTCCAGAAACACGAGGATTTGGAGCAGTTCCTGGTTCTCCGCGGCGTTCTTCTGGGGGAAGAGCGGGTCGAGGGACTGGACGAGCCTCGCGCAAACCTCAGGTGTCGGCTTTCCCATCCGGCTAAAGGCAAGCTGCCACGCACGAAGGAGCGGCAGGCGCAGTTCGGGGGCGACGGCTGTGTATTTCAGGCGTGACAAGGCCTCGAGCAGCTGCGGTTGGAGGGTGGGGTCCCCGACACGGGCGAGTGCGATGAGCGCCTCGATGGCGGTTTGTGGCTCTTTCTCTGTGAGGGCTTTTTGTGCCCATGCAGCAGCCGGTTGCTTCTCGACGGCGACGCGTGCCGCAAACCGGAGGAAACGGTCCTTGCTGGAGAGATGTGGCCACGCCTTGTCCACAGAATCCGGGCCCGCGCCATCGACATGGAGAGCCTCCATTTCTCTGCGCAGAACAGCCTCCTTGGGTAGGACATCCGGTTGGGCGGCAGCGGTAGATTCCCCGCCCGTGTAAGTAACCCGGTAAAGGGCGGACTGGTTGCGGCGGCCGCCGACGGCGAAATACATGGAGCCGTCCTTCGGATGGATGACCATGTCGGTGACCGAAAGCGGTTTGCCGGAAACGAACTCGGTTTTCTCGGCCTTGTAGCCCGCGCCGTCCGGCTTCAGGAAGATCGCGTACATCGTCCCGTAGGTCCAGTCGTTGGCGAAGAAGGCCTTCTGGTACTTCTCGGGGAATTTGGCGCCGGTACCGAAGGCGGTGCCCGTGGGACTGCCGGGCCCGATGTCTATGGTGGCCGGGAGGCTGTCAGGATAATAGGTGGGCCACTTGCCCGCGCCGCTGCGCCAGCCGAAGTCGCCGCCGCTGGGCGACTGGTTGATGCGGGTGGGGCGATACCACGGGGTGCCGATGTCCCATTCCATGTCGGCGTCGTAGGAAAAGACATCACCGTTGAGGTTGAACCCGAAGTCGAACTGGTTCCTGTAGCCGTAACAGAACATCTCCAGGTCTTTGCCGTCCGGGGTGACCGAGGCAATGTACCCGCCCGGGGCGAGGATGCCTTTGGCGTGTCCGTTGGCGTCCCAGAGGCGGGGGAGGAGGTGGTCTTCGTTCCATGCCTTGGCGCCGCGCACGTGGTTGATGGTGGCCGGAGGCTTGGTGTGGTTGCCGCAGTTAAAGTAGAGGCGCTTTCCTTCCGGGGAGACGGCGAGGCTGTGGGGGCCGTGTTCGCCGGAACCTTCAAGCGGCAGGATGAACTCGTCCTTGTCAAACTGGTCGTCACCGTCGGTGTCGGTGAGCCGGTGGATCCCGCGGTCGGTTCCTTCTCCAACCATCGCGTAGAGGGAGTTGAACGCAAAGAGGAGGCCGTGGGCGCCTTTGAGTCCGGTCTTGAGGGGCTCCACCTTGGTCTGCGCTTCGGAATCAGAGGCACCCAGCGGGGCGGGGGTGACGCGGTAGAGGCCGCCGTACTGGTCGCCGCAGATGAGCCGGCCTTTGGGATCGACTGTGAGGGAAACCCACGAGCCCTCTTCAAATTTTGGGACGCGGTGAAGCAGTTCCACCTTGAAGTCCTTCGCCACGGCGATGTCAGCGGGAAGTGTCACAACCGGTGTGTAGAGGCTGAGAGCGTCGTTGCCCGCCTCGTATTTGCCGGCAATCGCCACGGGTTGGGTGCCGGGGGATCCCTTGCCGCCTCCAGTGAAGGTCCAGCCATCCCCGGTTTCGATGACTTGTTTTGATCCGTCGGCCAGTTCGATGGTGAGTTGGGCGACGACCTTGGGGTTCGCCTTGTTTTCCGAGGCGTTGATGGAAAGGACGTTCATGCCCTGCTTGAGGCTGGCGGTGACGTCGAACTTTGCGGGGATGGAGCCAAGGGGCTGACCGTTCAGCGAGGCGCTCCCGGAACGACCTGCCGCTGCGCGTAGTACTGCGGACTTCACGGCACCGGACACTTCAAATTCACGGGTGAAGGTGCCGTTGTTGCGCTCCATTCCCCTCGGAACCGTAGCCCACACAGGCTCGGCTTGAAGGTCCTGAGTGAAGATGAGGCTGGCGATGGAGGCGCTGAGAATCGGCAAAAGTTTTGGAGGTTTCATCGTTTGAGGGGAGAAATGGAGAGGAGAGGGGTTGCTTAGAGAAAATCTGCTGTACGAAATGCGCTCGCGCGTCAGGGAAGCAGAAGGATGGTCAGTCGCTTCGGGCCGTGGGCACCCAACACCAGAATGCGTTCAATGTCACCCGTGCGGCTGGGGCCCGTGATAAACGAGATCATGCTCGGGTAGTTCGCCCGGTACTTGGCGGCGAGGCTGGCGTAGGCTTCCGTCAGGTCCGTCACCAACTGGCCTTGACGCGCAATAACGATGTGGTGGGGGGGCAGGACGCTCAACACGCGGCCGCCGGAGTTGTCGCTGGTCACGCAAACCGAACCGGTCTGTGCGACCAGCAACTCGCACTCCGTGAGCCCGGCGTCACAGGCCTCGAGTTCGTTTTTATCGTAGCCGCCGTCGATGAATATCCGGTTGAGTGCGTCGGGGAGTAGGGGCGCGAGGGCGTCCAGCAAGGCACCCCGGTGAAGCGCAATCGTTTTCCAGTTTTCCGCGCCCGAGAGGGCCGCAACGGCTGCGGCGGCCTGGGGAAGATCCGCGCACACGACCAACTCAGAGCGGAGCGTTTCGCTGAGCTTGGCGAAAAGGGCGAACTTCTCGTCAAGGGTCGGCCCCACCGGGGGAAGCCATTCGCGGAAGTGGGCGGTGGTGGGTTCCCCTCCGGCGGAACGTTCGGCGGGATGCTTGAGGGGTGCGGGAACGCGCAGGGCTTCCCGCACCCTGCCGAGGATGGCCTCGCGGTCTCCTGTCTTGGCGGTCATTGGGCACCTCCCGTCTGGCTGATCGCGGCCGCCTTATTGGCCATGTGCTCTTTAAAACGGGAACGGAACGAGCGGAGGGGCGCGGAGGGAAAATCCCGTGTGTCGGTCCAAGCGCGCACGGGGTCGAGGGCGGTGCGCTCGATGAGCGGATGCATAAACGAGCCCAGCGGGGCAAAGCGGGCGGCGAGTTTGTAGAGGGCCGGACGGCGCATGAGAAAGGCGAACAACTTCCAAACCAAGCCTTCACCGGGGGCGGGCTTTTCACGGGCCGCGTTCCGCCGGTTGTGAAGGAGGTGGTGATGGATGTCTATGCCCACGGGGCAGGTCTCGGTGCAGGCGCCGCAGAGGGAGGAAGCACCGGAGAGGTGTTTCCAGTCCTGCAACCCGCGAAAATGTGGAGTAATCACCGAGCCGATGGGCCCCTGATAGGTCGTGCCATAGGTGTGGCCTCCGATGTTCTTGAAAATGGGGCACACGTTGAGGCAGGCGCCGCAACGGATGCAGTGCAGCGCGTCGCGTTGTTCGGGGTCGGCCAGAAGCCGGGTGCGGTGGTTGTCGAGCAGGACGACATGGAATTCCTCGGGCCCGTCGGCTTCGCCGGGTTGACGGGGGCCGCCGTACATGGAGTTGTAGCCGGTCAGGTGCTGGCCGGTGCCGGCGGTGGCCAGCATGGGCAGCAGAAGCGCAAGGTCGCCCAGACGGGGGACGATCTTCTCGATGCCGACAAGGGCTACGTGGATCTTTGGGAGTCCGACGGTGAGCCGCGCGTTCCCCTCGTTCTCCGTGATGGAAATCATCCCGGTGTCGGCCACGATGAAGTTGCCGCCCGAAATGCCCATGTCCGCATCGATGTAGGCGCGGCGCAACACGCGGCGCGCGATCATGGTGAGTTCCTCGGGGTTGTCGGTTTTGGCGGTGCCGAGTTCGCGTTGGAAAAGGTCGCTGATCTCGTCCCTTCGCAGGTGCATACAGGGAAATACGAAGTGGTAGGGCGCCTCACCCTTGAGCTGCTGGATGTACTCGCCCAGATCGCTTTCAACCACCTCGTAACCGGCCTCCAGCAGGGCGGGATTCAGGTGGATTTCCTCGCCCGTCATCGCCTTGGATTTGACGATGGAACGCACCCCGCGCGCAGCGGCGAGTTCCAGGATGTAGTTACGGGCCTGTTCGCTGTTGCTTGCCCAGAACACCTTGCCTCCGCGGGCAGTAAACTTGCGCTCGAACTCCTCGAGGTACTTGTCCAGGTGGTTGACCGCCTCGTGTTTGATGGTTGCTGCCGCAGCGCGGGCGCTTTTCCAGTCGGTGAAAGTGGCGCCGGTTCGGTTGCGTGCGGCCTGATAGTTCGAGAGTGCGCGTCGGACTGCAAGACGCCTGTCGCCGTCTGCGGCGGTCCGGTTGGCGTCGGATTGAAACTGGTTGCGCGGGGCCTCTGCCAAGGTGCTCATAAGCGTTGGACGGTTGGTTGGGAACTTGGATTAGAAGTTGGCGAGAACTTCGGCGAGGTGGAGGCATTTGACCGAGCCGATGTTCCGGTTGAGCCAACCGCCGATCTGCATCAGGCAACTCGAGTCGTTGCTGATGACATAATCCGCCTGCGTCTCGCGGATCGAGTTGCACTTGACCTCGGCCATGGCCGTGGAGATCTGGGGATACTTGACGGCGAAGGTGCCGCCAAAACCGCAGCAGGTTTCCGCCTCGGTCATTTCAACAAGCTCCAAGCCCTTGACGTTTTGAAGAAGCTCGCGGGGCGCCTGTTTTGTGCCCAGTTCGCGCAGGCCGTGGCAGCCGTCGTGGAAGGTGGCGCGGCCTTCGAAACGTGCGCCCAGATCCTTTACCCCCAGTTTGTGAACGAGAAATTCCGAGAATTCCCACGTTTTGGCGGCGTGGGCCTTGGCGGCGCTTTCTTCGGGCTGGCCGTGGAAAAGCTCCGGGTAAAAGACCTTGAACATGGCGCCACAGGAACCGGAACCTGAAAGGATGACTTCGGCGTTGTGAAACACCGCGAGTTGTTTGCGTGCAACCGCGCGTGCCTCCTCCCAGTAGCCGGAGTTAAACGGTGGTTGGCCGCAGCAGGTTTGGTCCTCCGGGTATTCAACCGAGTGTCCCAAACGCTCCAGGATCTTCACGATGGACATGCCGACGTTCGGGTAGAGTGAGTCGATGAAACAGGGAACGAACAGAGTGACGCGCATTGGGTGTGAACAGGGAGTGCCTCAAATGTGAACCGCCCTGCAAGGAGTGGCAACCTTGCAGGGCGGAGAAACAAACTTCAGACATCCTCAGTGAGGAGGTCCCGAAACCTGTGCGGTCGCTCTAATTCACGTAGGCGGCCTCGTTGGAGAACAGGATCGCCTGCACCAAGGTTTCCCAAGGCGAGAAGGTGATACGCTGCACAATGTCGGCCGCGCGCAGTTTGGCGGCCTTCTCCGTAACGGTGACCTTTTTGTTCAGAGAGAGGTTTTTGCCGCTGATGGAGGTGATGACGGTGTCCGCCGGGATGCCGGCACCCGTCACTGTCCATCCAATCCGGAGTTCATCTGCATTCGTGACATTGCTGATGGTGTTCATTCCCTTGGTTAGGGTGACCTGTTCGCCTTCGAGTTCGAAGTCGTTGAGCACCGCCTTCCTCGCGCCGTTGTTGTTCTGCTGTCCTTTGATGCGGCTTTCGGCGCGCTTGGCTGCTTCCTTGTTGATCCCCGCTGTCTCAGCGCGGACCTCCTGCTGATGCTTGGCTTCCTCCACCAGGAACTTGGTAGCCATTTGGCGTTCCATCGGTGTGGGAAGGCGCTGCAGAACGATCCGGAAGATCGCATTGATCCCCGCGTCTGTGTTTCGCTCCACTGCAACCGCCTGTATCACTTCAGGCCTCGCGACAATCCTTTGTACGATGTTGGCCACAAAGGGACTGTTCATGAGGAACAACGCCTGCTGGGGCACGATTGTGGAGGTGCGCTTCGTGTTCGGTTGGTCCGGATTCGACATGTCGAACTGCATGAGGAGGTCCGGCATGTTCGCCCGGTCGATGTATCCGTAGACCGAACGCCTGAAGGAGTATGGCTCTTCGGTGATGTTGACTGCAGGGCCGAAGAGTGTTCGGTCCAGAGTGCCCGCCATCGAAAGGAGGGAGTCGCGGAAGGACTCGAAGTCCATCCGCCGGACGTTCGCGTGCCAGAGCATAGTGTTGGCGGGATCCATTTTCTGGTAGTCCACAGTGGAATTGCGGAATGCCGTGTTGCTGGACTGCTGGTAGGTCTTG
The DNA here is from genome assembly GCA_044376515.1 of Chthoniobacteraceae bacterium. GTDB lineage: Bacteria > Verrucomicrobiota > Verrucomicrobiia > Chthoniobacterales > Chthoniobacteraceae > Chth-196. The sequence goes on from JBILKV010000090.1 coordinate 14,935, forward strand.
GAGAGCATAATTGCCTTGTGGAGGGCTTTCACCGACCAAGCCGGCTTCGCTGGGCCGTAGTCCTCCACAAACCATGCGGCTAGGAAGTCCAAAAGCTCTGGATGGGATGGATCTCCCGCCTGATTGCCGAGATCGTCCGGGGTGCGGACAAGGCCTTCGCCAAAATGATACATCCAGACCCGGTTCACCATCACTCTGGCTGTGAGCGGGTTTGCCTTGCTGGCAATCGCTTGGGCAAGTTCCAAACGCCCGCTTCCTTCCTTGAATGGAGTGGGCTTGCCGTCCGTCGAGAGCACCTCGATGAACTGGCGCGGAACGATCCTCGGCTGTTCGTCCGGCTTCGGGGGGTTACCGCGCACGAAGAGCGGCGAGTCCTTTGGTCTGGGAAGGTCCTCCACGACCATTGCTCGAACTGGGCCCCCACGGAAGGTGAGCTTGAGTTCGTTGATCTTGGCGATCCCAGCGCGCCCTTCGAGTTGCCCTCCGAAGGTTTGCCCCCAGCGTCTTCCCTGTTCCTTCAACGTTTCAAGGTTGAGGTCCGAGCGTCCCATCACAGGTAAGGGGAAGGTAGCGAGTTCAAGGGCCGACTTGTTCGGAGACTCGGCCATCTTTTTCGCGGGGTCTTTCAGCTCCGCATAAAGTTCAGCGACCCGCGGCTCAAGCTCCAGCATCATCTTCCCGTACAGGGCAGCCACTTTCGGGAGGTCCGAAGGGAAGGGCTGGGGCTGCTTTTTGAGGAAGTCAATTACGACCTGATTGTATTTGGGACCCCGCGACTTGCCCTCGAGGATTGTCGCGAACAATTTTTCACGGTTGTCCTTAAGGTTCAGCATCTTTGAGAACAACCCTGTGACTGGGTGGTTGTCGTTGATTCTGGTTGTGTCATCCACGAAGCGGGCC
>JBILKV010000091.1:0-15833 GCA_044376515.1 Chthoniobacteraceae bacterium
GGCGCTTCCTGCGCGCCGGCAGCCACACACAGGCAGGCGCCGCACAACACCGTCAGGAGGCGCGCTCGAAAAAATGCGGGGGATACAAATGCGGTCATGAGGGGTTGCAACTTTTGGAGGAGAAGCGCTGAAAAAGGCGCGAGCGGGCGGACGGCCGGGCTCAGGAGCCGGATTTGTCGGGCTTTTCAAACTCCTGAAATCCGCCGCGGCCGTCGGCGTTTTTGGCGCCCTTGGGATCCACCTTGTCTCCCGGGCCGGACAGGAGCCCGGCTGCGGCCGCCTTACTTTTACGATCGAGCGGGGCGTCCGGAGGCGGGGTGGCCCGCTTGATGAGCAGCGCCGCCTCAAGGTTCTGAATCTTTGGCGCGGTGATTCCGCTCAGACCACGCACCGCCCGGATGCTACCGGCCGCGCCGGAGTTGGCTGTGTCCCCACCGGACGTGAGCCCTCCACTTTTCACCACGCTGGAGGGCGGCGGGTTAGGTTGTACGGCGGCGCCCCGGGCCCCCCGGGCGTTGTCGATGTCCGCAGCCTTGCGCACACCGGGTGCCTCCTGCGGCGCCGCCTTGATCGCAGGCGCGGCGGGCGGCGGAGTCCGAGATGAGGGCGTTTGCGGCGTTTGCGGCGTTTGCGGCGTTTGCGGCGTTTGCGGCGTTTGGGGGGGGGCAGGCGGCACGCCGGGCGCACCGGTCCGCGCCCCCAGTCCGGCAGCCTTTTCAATCCCGCCCCCCGTCTGAACACCCGCCGCCGTGGGTTCCGCGGCGCCGCCTCCCGCTCCCGAGAAAAGTCCAGCCACCAGACATCCAAGCACAACACGGTTTTTCATTTCGCAATCCTCCGCATGGTTTTTTGAAACTCTTCCTCAACCCGGCGCTCGTAACGGGCGAGCGCTTCCTGCTGTTGATGTTCGGCAAGGAAGCGGAAAATCTGGCGGGTCCGCTCCGCATACGGCCGCCACTCGGGTTCGGCCGCGCCGGTGCTTTTAAGCAGGAAGGTGGCGTAGTAATTGGCCTTTCCAAGCAGTTCGCGCACGCCCCTCGTCACCTTGGCGTCATCGCCGTGGACCTGCGCCACCTCCGTCAGGAGTTCCGTGAGATCCTCGATCGAGCCCACGATGTCGAGCATTTGCAGACGCGCCTTGGCCTTGGCCAACCGGATCTGATGCTGCACGAGCGGCGGCTCCCCCGGAGGAAGCAGGGCGGCGAGTTTGTCGTAGCCCTCCACCACGGCTTCCCAATCCGGTTCGGGCGCCTCCTCCAACTTCCGGATTTCCAAAAGGAACTCGCGCGCCTTTTCCCGGAGCAGCCGGTTTTGCCCTTCGTTGAAGTGATAAGAGAGCACCGCGACGGGAAAAAGCAGCCACAACAGCGTGAGGAATTTTCTCATCCCCGCGCACCTCCGTTTTGACGCACCGTTGCCAGCCGGCCCGCGCCGGACACGACCCAGTCCGTTCCCCGCCACGCGAGCAACACCGGAAGCAGCGCGTAGACCGAAGCTCCCGCGACCAAGCTCCACACCGCGAGTGCCGACAAACCCAAGCCCCGCCCCGACGGGGGCATCCGCACCACCAGGTCCCCAAGCCCCCCCGTGGACAGGTGTTTTTCGTTCACATCCACATACGCACCACCGAGGGAGGACGCCACCAGACGTAACATGTCACCTTCCTGCCTGGACTGGTGTCCGTCGATGTAGGTGCCCTTGTGCGGATTCCCCACCCCAAGCACAAGCACGTCCGCCACCGAACGCGGCCGCGGCTGGACTGAGCCCGGGGTCAACGTGTCGCCGTCCGTCACGAACACCAGGCGCGTGCTGCCTTCCGGCAGGTCTGCGACAAGTTTGACGGATGCGTTCACGGCCGTCCCCAAGTCCGTTTGTCCCAGTGGCATCGCATAGGTGAGAGGCAGGTCGTGGGTCACGTTGCGCACCAATTCCGGATCCCTTGCCTCCATCACCACGGGCAGCGCTTCCGTGTAGAAACCGATCGCGCCAAACTTCAAATTCCCGCTGACCCGGGACAGGATGGAGTCCACCACGTCCCGCATTCGTTCCTTGCGGGTCTGCTTTCCATCGGGGCCCGCATCCTGAAGGTGCATGCTGGGAGAGAGGTCCAACACAAACACCAGACGTGTGGCCTCCCCGCTGCGCCGCGCCTCCGCATCCGAAGCGGTCGGTTTCCCGGCCAGCACCAGCAGGGTTACCAAGCCCCACGCACAGGCCGCCAGACTAGCCGCCCTCAACCACGGAACCAAAAACGTCCACGGCCTCGCCCCTCCGGTCGGACCAAACGCCAGCAACCGAACCACCCCGATTCTGCGTTGGTGCAGGTACTCAGCGCCCAGCACCGCGAGGAACACGCCAAGAAGGGTCAGCAAGCCGGCCATGCGCATCGGGGTATCCGCCGCTGGAACACCGGGCGACAGGGGTGGGCTGAGACGTTAAAAAGCACCGCAACAAGTCCGCTCCGGAGCATGTTGGGTGGAAATATTTGAGACGTAAGTGGAGACCACCCACATCCCGCCTGCGCAACCAAGCGGGCCTCGCGCGCGACGCCGCTCACCTAGCCTGGGGGCGGGTGCCTTCCTCTCGCGAACCTTCGCGTGCAGCCTCCGGGCGCACAGGTCGGTCCCCCTCCGGGCGGCTTGGCCTGTCGCCTTCACGGGCCTCAGGGCGCGGGCGCGGCCCCGGGGGTCTGTCCCCCTCAGTGCGCTCGGGGCGCTCGGGTCGACGCGTTTGGGGCTCCCCGGTTCCGGGCTCCCTCGGCGACCGCGGAACCTGTGCACCGCCGGGCACTCGTCTGGGCGCGTCCCCCTCCCCCTCACCCCTGCGACGCCCACCCTCGCCCTCCCGTTGTCCGGCCTCCCTAAGTTTTTTCAAAATCGGCTCCAGCGAAGGGTCGGTCAGGGCGAGAGCGGCCATGGCCTCTTCGCGGGCACTGCGCAGATTTCTGGACGCCTCCTGCATTGCGGCCTCGGCCACACGCACCTTCTCATTCTGCTGCAGTCGCTGATGCACGGCCCGCAGCTTTTCGCGCTCCTCGGGCGTCATGGATTCCAGTCCCTGTCCCCCTCTGCCGCCCCCCTCAGGGCCCCCGCCCGGGGGGCGTCTGTCTTGGGCTTGTGAGGCACCAGAACCAAGGAAAAATGCGGCGGAAAGCGCCAACGCGGAAAGAGCCGATCTGTTCATGGGGGGATGGGGGAAGGTACGGTTGGACGAAGGTGCAACCAAAACTCGACCTGCCATAACTTTAGACACAAAAAGGTCAGGCGTTCAAGTTTAAGCGCCCCTGCCCAGCCAAATGCTCAACGTCGACAGAGTCGGGCGCACGCCAAAACAAGAGGGTCGGCAGAGCGACTTCCCCTTTTTCACGGAGCAGTCCGCAAGAAACCCCGAAAGAACACATTTTGCCCAACACATTGCCCAACACATTGCCCAACACATTGCCCAACACATTGCCCAACACATTGCCCAACACATTGCCCAACTCATGGCGCAGGCGCACTCATGACAGCGCCCCGTTCACTGGGCCAAAGCAGAGCGCGGCCGGAAGAGTACAGGCAATCGGCCCCCGGTGCTCCACGAGTTGGTAAGAGTCTCTTTTTGAAATCTTTCCCGCAGTTCGCTCGTCCTCGTTGAGGGGCGCTTTAAACGGGAAGGGGGCGTGCACAACAATTAGCTAAAACACTCAAAGCTCTGAGTGGTGACTTTACTTGTCTTCATCGGTACGACTGTTCGAATAGTAACGACCCAGTGACAAAGATGTTCCCTCCCCGACTTTGTTTGTGGATTTTCCTTTTCGTTTCGCCAGTGTTTGTCAGCGCGCAGACACTCTCGGAGCGCGTAGATGCTTTGGTGGAAGCCAAGGCCGCGGCCGAAGGCAGACCGCTGTCCGCCGTCGCCGGAGACGAAGAGTTCTTACGGCGCGTCTGGTTGGATTTTGCCGGTACCATTCCGGCGCCGTTTGCACTTTCGGAGTTTGTGCGCGACACCGCTGCGGACAAGCGGACGCGCCTACTGGAGCGTTTATTTGAAGCGCCCGCCTTCGCCGAGCGCATGGCCGAGGCATTCAATGTGATGCTCATGGAGCGTAACGGGGAGAGCGAGTACTGGCGCGCGTATCTGGTGGAGGCGTTCCGTTCGAACAAGCCGTGGGATGTAATGGCCCGGGAAATCCTCAGTCCCGACTTCAAGGACGAGGCGGTGAGAGGGGCCGGGTTTTTCATCACGCGCCGCTTGGACAAGGTTGGCCAGCAGGATGTGGATTATCCCGGGCTCACGCGTGACGCGGGGCGCTTTTTCATGGGGGTCGACCTTCAGTGTTGCCAGTGTCACAAACACCTGACCGTGGGCGATTACAAACAGGTGGATTTCAACGGCCTGTACGTCGCCTTTCAAAACCTGAAGTTTCAGGCGGCCACCCCCGAGAAAAAGGTGACCTCGGTAGTGGAAGGCTTGATGTCGAAGAAATACCAGTTTGTCTCCGTCTTGAGCAGCGCCAAGGGCGAGACCGGGCCCCGCGTGCCTTTTGGCGAGGAAATCGCCATCCCGGCGCTCGCCGCCGCAGAACAGTGGCTCGAGCCTCCCGATCCGAAGAAGAAGACGCCGGGGGTGCCCCGGTTCAGTCCGCTCAAGGAACTTGCCGAGCGGCTCGCCTCCGCGGAGAACCCTTACTTCGCGCGGAACCTCGTCAACCGGTTGTGGTTTATGGTGATGGGCAAGGGGTTGATCGAACCGCTGGATCTGATCCACAGCGATAATCCGGCCTCGCACCCGGAGGTCCTTGCGCTCTTGGAGACGGGCTTGCTTGAGCACCAGTTTGATATCCGCTGGCTTCTGGCAGAGTTGGTGCGCACCCGCACCTACCAGCGCAGCAGCCTGCTCGCCGAACACGGCGCGGACACTCCCGAGGCGTTGTACACCGCCGCCCGGGAAAGGCCCCTCTCGGCCGAACAGCTTACCCGGGCCTTTCTCGCGGCCACGGGGGAGGCGGTCCGCGTTGCGGAGGGAAAGGGCTGGGACGGGATAGAGGGCCCCAAACACGCCGGAAAGGATTTCGAAAAGGTGTTCCTCGCAGCCTTTGCAAGTCCGGCCAAAGCGGCAGAGCTGAAGGTCAACCCCACTCTGAAAGCCGCGCTTTTCCTGCGCAACAACGAACTGGTCCTCTGGGCATTGCAGCGGAGGCCGGGAAATCTGATCGACCGGCTCTGCGCGCTGCAGGAGCCGGCCCAGATCGCCGAAACCTGCTACGAGAGCATTTTTTCCCGCCAACCAACCGCCGAGGAGAAGGAGGCTGTGGCCGCCTATCTGGCGAGGCATGAGGCTTCCCGGGAAAACGCCCTCGGTCGGTTTGCCTGGGCCATGCTTTCTTCCATCGAGTTTTTCACCAACCATTGAAGCGCCCGCAGCCCGGCCCGGTTTCCGCTCCTCCCTGTTTATGAACCCGCTTTGCACCCCTTGGGAACACACCGCGTCCCGTCGCCAGTTCTTACGCGCCGCCGGCGGCGCCCTCGCCTGCGGAGGCGCCCTCGGCGCGTGGGAATCCCTGGGCGGCATCGCCTCGGCGCAAGCGGGCGAGGCGCTGCGCCAGAAGGAGAAGCAGGTTCTCTTTGTGTGGCTCGACGGGGGAATGAGCCAGTTGGAGAGTTGGGATCCCAAGCCGGACACGCCCTTCGGGGGGCCGTTCCGTGCCATTCCCACAAACGTGCCGGGGGTGCACATCAGCGAGCTGATGCCCAAGTGCGCCAAACAGATGCACCGTCTTTCGCTCGTCCGCAGCATGTGCACCAAGGACAACTCCCATTCCGCCGGGGTGGCCCGCATCCAGAGGGGCGACCCCAAGAATCGGGGGGTGGTTTACCCGTACTTTGGTTCCGCCGTGGCGAAGCTCATGGGGCCGACCCGCAGCAACCTGCCCCCCTACGTCTGGATTAAACCCGGTTCAGGCGGTTTCGTGACCGAGGACGCCGGTTTTTTGGGGCCCAAGTATGGTTCGCTGGCCTTCGGCGACGGCAAACCTCCAGAGAACCTGATGCGTCCCGCCACGCTGTCCAGCGAGGAGGACGAGGAACGCAACGAGTTGCGGGCCATGCTCAACTCCCGGTATGCGCGCAACAGGCGCCCGGTGTACACGGAAGCCAGCAGCTACGTGTTTGATATGGCCCGCGAGTTGATGGCTCGGGCCGACGTTTTTGACACGAGCAAGCTTCCCCCGCGGGACGTCGAACGCTACGGCCGGACCCAGATCGGGGAGCACATGCTCATCGCCCGGAACATGCTGGAGGCAGGCGTGCGCTTCGTGAAGGTGAACAGCTTTGGGTGGGACACGCATGGAGACAACTTCAACGGCCACGCTTCGCTGGTACCCAAGTTTGACCGGGCGTTCGCAGCGATTTTGGAAGACCTCGCGGCCACCGGTTTGTTGGAGCACACCCTCGTCATTGCGATGAGCGAATTCGGGCGCACGCCCCGCATCAACGGCCACATCGGCCGGGACCACTGGCCGGAAGCCTGGAGCGTGGCAATGGCCGGGACCGGCTTGAAACCCGGCGCCGTCGTGGGAGCCACCAACGACAAGGGGACCTTCGTTCAGGACAACGCTCAGGACATTGGTTCCCTGTTCCACACCTGGTTCAGTGCGCTGGGCATTGATTCCGAAAAGGTGGAGTACGACAACAACGGCCAGCCACTGCCGGTTGCCCATGATGAAATGACCCCCATCAAGGAGGTGTTGGCATGAGTCAGGAACCCACAGAACTCAAAGACATTCTCTCGGAGCACCAACTCTTCTGCGCCCGCTTCAGCTCCTGCGGCACCTTCCTTTTCGCCGGCTCCATGGACGGCGGCGTCCGGCGTTGGGTGCTTGAAAAAAAGGCCGAGCCCGCCCCGGAAGCCCCGTCCGTCCCCGCCCCTGCTGATGCGCTTTCGGATGTGCTGGCGGATCCCACCGCACCGCCCTCCAAGCCGGCTCCCAAAGCCCCCGCAGTGGCGGCGACCCAGGGCGCCCAGGCGAAAAAGCCGGCCGCAAAACCCGTCTCCCCCTGGGAACTCAATCCGCTGCCCCCGTTTGAGGGCTTCAACGGCTGGGTGCAAACCCTTGGACTCCACCCCGTGCAGAACCGAATGTTCGCAGCCGACAGTTGGGGCAAAATAGCCTGTGCGGAGTATGGCGCGGACCCAGTAAACAAGCTTTGGGAAAAAACCGGGGCGCATGACGGATGGATCCGGCGACTGAGCGTTTCGCCGGATGGCTCGCTGCTGGCCACATGCGGGTTGGACGGTTTTGTGCGGATCTGGAACAGCGCGGACGGTTCCCCGGTGTCCGCCTTTGACGCGGGCGCCGATGTGTTTGCCCTGAGCTTCACGCCGGACGGGGCCCGGGTGGTCTTCGGGGACATGTTTGGAAAAATCGCGGTGCTCGACTTCAAGGCCGCGAAGGTGCTCCGCACTCTGGACGGCGCGGTGCTGCACAAACTCGACCGCCTTCAGGACATTGGCGGCCTGCGCGCCCTGGCCTTTTCCAAGGATGGTAAAAAACTCGTTGCCGCCGGGTTGCTGCCCAAAAATGGAGGTACGGTTCAGGGTAACCCGATGCTGTTATACTTTGACTTCGAGTCCGGAAAGCTGGACCAGCAGTTCACACATGGCGAGGTCAAGGACGGTTACATCGAGGACATTGCGCTGACTCCCGGAGGACAGGTGATTGCGGTCGCCTCGGGCATTCCCGGCAACGGGCTCTTCTTCTTCCATTCCCTTGGAGAGAAAGCCCCCTCCTTCGTTTCAAACAAACTTGCAAACTGCATTTCCGTGGCCCTGCATCCGGGGGGCAGGCATTTCGTTGTGACCTCGACCAACAAAGCCAGCGCCGGCAACGGACGCCGTCTCACGAAGGATGGCGAGTATCTGGGCAACAACTCGCCGGTGCACCTGTTTGAAATTCCCGCCTGAGTCCTGATGCCGCGAGGAACCGGCTTGTTCCCTCCACACAGCAACCGGGGCGCGAGTTTCGGCAAACCCACCCAATCCAGCACTCCCCCGATTCCCACCAAGATCGCCAGCGCAAACACGTGGGCCCGGGGCCTTCTTTCTCAAAGCAACTCCGAAATCGGGATACCCGCAGCCAGCACCGGACTGGGACGCCCCTGTTGGTCATGGAAGACCGTTTCGGTGCGCACGCCCAACTGGTGGTAAATCGTCGCAAGCACGTCGTTGAAAGGCACGGGACGCTCCAGCGGCACATCCCCGTTCTTCGTGCTCGATCCCACGACCACCCCGGACTTCAAACCGCCCCCCGCAAGCACCACGGAAAACACCTTCTCCCAATGATCCCGTCCGGCGTTGGCGTTGATTTTAGGGGTGCGCCCGAACTCGCCGTACATGGCTACAAGCGTCGTCTCAAGCAGGCCGCGTTCCTCGAGATCATCCAGCAAAGCGCTCACCGCCAGATCCATGGGTGGCAAAAGCGAGTTTTTGAGCAGGTTAAAATTGTCCGAATGCGTGTCCCAGTCCTGTCCCCGCTCCTGGTCGAGGGTATAGTTGACCAGGGTGAAGGGCACCCCCGCCTCGGCGAGACGCCGCGCCAGTACCGTCTGCTGCCCCCACAAATGGTTTCCATAACGTTCCCGCTGACGCAGCGGTTCCAGTCCGAGATCAAACGCACGGGCGGCGGCCCCGCCGGAGAGTAGTTCGGCGGCCTGCGCGTAATACCCACCCAACCCCTCGATCTCGCCCAGTTTCGCCCGCCCCTCAAAAGAGCGTAAAAGCGTCAAGCGCTCCCGCAACCGTTCCAGGCTCAAATCCCTGCGAACACTCAGATCCGGGGGGCCGCCAAAACTCTCCACCGCCTGTTCCGGGGGAAGCCCGGAATCCAGCGGTTCAAACTTCGCGCCCAAGGGGCCCGCGCTGGCGTAGTGGACGCGTCGGCCGAGTTGGCCCGAGTGCGGTATCGACACATAGGAAGGAAGCAGAGGCGCCCTCGAGCCCCAGTTGCGCGCAATGATCGACCCGATCGAGGGGTTCTGCAGGTTGCGGTTTTTTCCCTCCACGGAAGCGTCCGGTAAATCCCACCCGGTCAAGGTCTGGTGAATGGCCACCGGATGACTCGCCGAGTTGACGTAGGCGCTCCGGATCAGATTGAACTTGTGCGCCCGTCGCGCAAGGCGCGGCAGGTGTTCGCTGAAATGAATGCCCGGAATGCTCGTCGGGATGTGGTCAAACTCCCCGCGGTACGCGGAGATGGCGTCCGGTTTCGGGTCGAAACTCTCGTAGTGCGAGAGCCCGCCCTGCAGGTAAATCAAGATCACCCGTTTTGCGGGGGCGTTGTCCCCGTTCACCTCCTGGGCCCGGAGCAACCCGGGCCAGAGCATCGCACCAGCCAGAGCTCCGCCGCGTCTCAACCAATCTCTCCGGGTGAACCCGGCAGCATCTAGGGGGTGCGAGGGGGGACGCATGCGATCAGAGTACACTAAACCAACCGTTTTCAACGGGTTTGAAGCAAAGCCGGACACCCGCGTCAACCTCCGTCTGAACGCCCCCGCCTCTGCCGGGGGAACCGGGGCGCTTCCACACCTCCAATCCCGCCACCGCAGGCAATCCTCAGGTGCTTCGCCCGCAGCGTTCACGCGGCACGCACTCTCGCGCGCACCGCGACGACAACGCGCGCAAGCTGCAGAAACGGGGTACAGGACCGCATTTTCTTACCATTAAAATCAGTGCCCGTATCGGTCACCCACTGCGTTTCGCCTGCCTGCGAAAAAACCGGGGAGCGGGTACGCTTGTCGCGGGGATAGCCGGACACCCCTCCCCCCCTCACTCCAGACACGCGCACCAATGAGCGCCCCCCTGTGAGGTCCCCGGAACACGAAAGGTAGGCCGTAGAATCGACACCGCCTCCCCAAAGGCACTCCCCCGGCGGTGGTTTGTCGAAGCACCGTGCGGGGTTCCCCGCCACGAGACCGATCGCCGCCCCTCCCTCCGACGCCTCTCAGCCCAGGTCGCTAAGCACTCCGGTGCTGCTTCCAAAACGGTCGGCTTCAATCCCCATTTTTTGGAGCATCCTTACAAACAAGTTTGAAAGCGGCCGGTTCTTCTCACGGTCAAAAGCCAGATGTCCCGTATGCTTGTAATCCCCGCCCGCCAGAATCACGGGCAGGTTGTCGGAGGAATGCTTCGCCGCGTCTCCCAGGTTGCTCGCGAACAACACCTGAGTTCGGTCCAGCAGGGACTGCTCGCCCTCGAGGGAGCCACGCAGCGCCTCAAGGAATCCCGCATAGTTGCGGTACTCTTTCTCCTCGTACCGTCCCAGTTGCTCGATCTTGGCGGGGTCCTTGCCGTGATGCGAGGCGTCGTGGTGGCCGATAAGGAGGTCCGGTTGGCCCGCCTGGCCCTGTTCGCCCATCCCGAAAACCACCACGCGCGTGGAGTCCGTCTGCAACGCCAGTTGGATGAGCCGGAACCATTGCGCCTGCGCGGCCACCCAGTGTTCGGCGCGCTCAAACTCCTTGAGCTCCGCCTTCACCACGGGCTTGGGCCGCGAGGCCCACTCCTTCTGCCGCGCCAGGTACCCTTCCGCGTCGCGAATGCAATCCGCCATCAGCGAAAGCCGGTCGCGATCCGCTCCCCCCACGGAACGTCCGAGGGATTTGAGCTGCCCGGACACGCCGTCCAAAATACTGCCGCCCGTTTCGATGCGCCGGATTTCGCGAGCCACCTGGGCCTCGGTGCCGTTGACGAAGAGGTTTCGGAAAACGGTGGTCTGGCTGCGCTCGCAGGCGGTCGCAATGCCGCGCTCATTCCAGGAGATCGGCCAGTTTGAACTGTTCAACACCAGATGCGGAAAACGCGTCTGCGCCCCGACATGCTTCATGGCAAACTGGTCCAGCGAGATCGAATTGTGGACGTCATCTGAACGCTTGATGCCCCTCGGCTCCACCCCGGTAAAAATGGCAGCCTCGGTGTGGTGCGAGTTGGGATACTCCAGATGGGAGATGCCCGAAATCAGCGTGTAACGCCCGCGGAGACCCTCCAGCAGCTTGAGGTACCTCGTGGACTCGTGGTCGGGCCCCTCCTTTTCGGGGATCAGGTATGGATAAAAGGTGCCCAGCGGATGGTTGAGCAACACCATGCGGCGAGGTTGCAGCGCCTGGACTTCCGCGCGCGACGCCGCCCCGTAGACCGAGGGCCACATGGCGTCCAACAGAGGAAGCCCGAGGCTCACCGCGCCGGCGCGCAGGAAGGTTCGGCGGGAAAGATTCCGGAGATTGACAGGATTCATGGGACGGCGCGTCTGGCTATTTGTTGCAAAAAAGCGGGCTCTGCACGACCTCGAGCAGCAGTGTACGCAGTCCCCCGCCCTGTTTGGCGACGGACTCCACAATCCGCTCCACCTCTGGGCGGTCGGCAAAGCACACGCGCTCGCCGGTGGCGTACACCACCAACTGGCGCACCATGTTCCGGAGCAGCTGCCGCGGTTCGGCGGCGAGAAGTTTACGGTACCCGTCGATGTCGCCAAAGGACGCCCCCTCGGGAGTGCTGCCCCAGGCTTCCACCGGCTTGGCGAACCACACCTTTTTTCCCGGATAATTGGCCAACTCGGCTTGCCATCCGTCCTTGGGCGGCTGGCGCACCCGGTAAAAATCGCGCCATCCGCCGAGCACGTCGAAATTTTCGAGGGCAAAACCCGGGGGATCAATGAACTGATGGCAGGCCGCGCAGGTCTCGTTGTTTTTGTGCAGCGCCAACTGCTCGCGGATGGTCACCGCACCGCGAATGTCCGGGTCCACCGCGGCCACGTCCGCAGGCGGGGCGGGCGGGGTTTTTCCCAAAATCCGCTCCAGCACCCAAGCACCGCGTTTGACGGGCGAGGTGTAGCTAGCGTTGGTGGTGACCTTGAGGATGGCTCCCTGGGTGAGCACGCCCCCGCGGTGCGCCTCGGGCGGAAGTGCGACGCGCACCAACTCGACCCGCCCGGAATCGCCCAAGCCGTAGTGCGCGGCAAGCCGCCCGTTCAGAAACGTCCAATTCGAATTCACGAGGTCCGTCACGGGCCGGTTTTGCGCCAGCATTTCGGCCATGAACCTGCGCGTCTCCATGGGCATGGACCACGCGAGCAGGTCGTCGTACTCGGCGTAGAGGTTGTCCGGCTTCATCTCAAGAAAGCGGCGCGTCTCCAGCCACTGCCCGGTGAAGTCCCCTAGAAACCGCTCGGCCCTGGCGTCCTGAAGCAGGCGTTCGGTCTGCGTCTTGAGCTCCGCAGGCTTGAGCAAACGGCCCGATGCCGCAGCCTGCGTGAGCGTTTCATCCGGCTGACTGCTCCAAAGCAGCCGCGAAAGACGCGCCGCAAGGGCGAAGCCATCCAGGCGCCCTGGCTGCTCCAGATAGAGAAAGAAGTGCGGCGAACAGAGCGCCGCCTTGCAGGTCTCGCGCATCGCCGTGTCGAAGGACGCCCCGGTCGCCATGGAACGCTTAAACCCCTCGAAAAACTCCGCGACCAACTCCCCGCTGACGGGTCTGCGAAAGGCGCGTGTCAGAAAATCCTTCAATAGGCGTGAGGCATCCGCCTCCGGGGTCGGCGAGTAGACGGTGAGCGGATGGTTTGTATACTCGCTGTTCCCGCCGTTGACGGGCCACTTCAACCAGTCTTCCGCAAGGGCCTTACCGGCGAGCGCATCAGGCACGTTCCGTGCAGGCACCCAGGGCAGGTCCTGGAAAATCCGTCTGTACCCGGTGTTGCCATCCAGAGGCCCTTCCAACTCGATCCAATCGACCGCAAGGCTGGGCCCGGGATAGTTGTCCTCCACGGGCGCCCCATTGCGTTCCTTGCTGAAGGCTCCAAACAGCGTGAACGTGGGGCACTCCAGATAGACCTGTTCGCCCTGGGGCAACGAGGCCTCCACCTCGATCACCGCCCTACGCCCGGCGGGAGCGTCGCGGTAATCGAGCACGTGCTCGAGCTTCTCGTGCTGAAAACGGTCCGAGCTGATTTTTCCCACGAGCACCGGCAGGGACTTCCCCTCCGTGTTGACTGCGCCCACCGAAGCACGAATCCGATAGCGCCCCGGCATCGAGGCCACGGGCGTCATAATCGAGCCGTGCTTGTAGGTGCGCGCAGCAAACATAATCGTTTCGTTCTCAAACCACACGTAAGGCCTCGTCCCGTTCTGGTTCCCTTTCGGACGCGACTCGAAAAACTGAAGCCCCGTCCAACGCCTCGTCAGTTTCTGCACCGGATACACCGGAACCGCCGCCTCCAAAGCACGGTCAGCCGCCTTCTGATAACTGACCAGATGCAGCGGGGACGTTTCCAAACCGGACGCGACCCGGTCAAAACCGGCAACCGTGTTGTCCTCCGGAAAAAACTCCTTCAGCGGCGCCGTGATGCCGAACAAGTCGTGTACGTTCGTCTCGTACTCGGTGCGGTTCATCCGCCGCACGGGAGCACGGCCAAATTCCGCGTGGCGCCTTTGAAGGTTCGAGGTGAGTTGTTGGGAGAGCGAGGAAAGAAATGAAGCGCGTTCCTTGGCGGAAGGTTGGTCGCGCTTTTTGGGCGGCATCTCCCCCGCCTCCACGCGGTCAAAGACGCGCTCCCAAACGGAGTCCTCGCCCCGGTTTACCCCGGGGGATGCAAGCCGGCTCAAATCTAAACCCGCCTTGTGCGTCGTGGAATCGTGGCAGTCCGCGCAGTGCGATTCGATCAGGGCTGCATACGAAACGCCCCGGGCGCCTGCAGCCACCTGTGAACCCGAAGGCGCTGCAGCGGCGACAGCTTCCAGGCAACCGCACAGCAGAAAGGGGCTGCAGATGGACAAAAAGGGGTGGTTCATCCTGAACCCATCCTAGATCCCAACCCGTCAGAGGGGAAGCGCCGAGCACAGGCGCCAAAGCCCCCTCCCCCGACAAAATGACACAATACCCGTGACGCAAGTTTTTGTGGCAGCCGGGGAACTGAAAACTAGGGGTCAGTGTTCATTTTCAGTTGGGGCCATTCCAGAGAACCAGAGTTGCTGCCATGCACTGTGAAGCCCCCCACGCGTCTCAACAAAATGCCTTTTTGCTTGGGACTTTTGAGGACAGAGGTGGCCCGGGAAGTGGGCTCGTTGACTCCTCATGCATGGCATAAACGCCACGGGTCCGCCAAATAATCCGGTGTTTTGCCGGAGGGTAAAGAGGACAGGGTCGGCGACGCTCACGCAGTGAACCTCACCCGTCTGCAGCCACTCCGATAGATGGGGCTCGGCGGACGGATACTTTTCAACTCACCGCGTCATTCCTGTGGGATGGCTGTGATAATGAGAGAATGAAAGAAAATGAACACTGACCCCTAGTTCCATCGATTTAGCGCGCCCCGCGACGATACCGCGCGCGCGAACTGCGGGAACGGGGCCAAAAGCAAACTCCTGCTGTCACTTAGAGATTTACCTGTCGGAGGGAAACGATTGGTACCTTCAAAATTGAGCGACTAGGCAGAGTTGTCTCCTGCGGTCCTGTCATTACTTTTCACCCAACCAGCGGACGGCGTTTTCCACAACACGCAGAGGTTCAGGCTGCTTGAAGACCGGATAGGTTTCATGGCCCGGCCTGAAATAAAACACGCGCCCCTTCCCGACCCTCCACACACAACCGCTGCGGAAGGACTCCCCCTTGTCCCATTTTTCCTCGAACACCAACTCGTCGGGCGCGGGAACGTGGAAAGGTTCGCCATACATTTCCGTCTGGGGAATGTCCCACTGGGCTGGAAGCCCGGCGGCGATGGGATGCCTAGGCAAAAGCGTGCCCACATGCGAAGGCGCACCGTCGGCCCGCCACGCCGGAAACACGCACTGCGGCAGCTGCAACTTCCACACATTGCCCTCCCGTGCCAGAGACGGAGTCAGCGGGGTATCCTGCTTGACGCCCTTGTAAATCGGCGAGTCGTTCAGATACTCCATTTTTGCAGTGGCCCGCTCTGCCTCCGGTATCTGGGCGAGGGCATCCACCTTCGCGCGCTCCTGCATCAGCCGCACAAACGGCTTGGCCCAGTGTGCGGAGTGGAGCGCAACCAAGGCCAGCTTCCCCTCCATGACGCGCTTCACGACCGCCTCGGCCCGCGCATCGTCCTGCTCTTTGATCCGCCGGTGACACCAAAAAACAAGAACGTCGGTACCATCGAGAGTGCCGTCGTCTAGGCCCTGCTCCATATCGGCCAGGCTCACGCTTTTGACGGCCAACCCCTTCTGCTTGGACAGGTACTCACCGATGGTTTCCCCAAGAAATTTGTCGCCGTAAGCCACCTTTTGTTGGGGCTGCTGCTCGTCCCAAATCAAGACCCGGACACTGGGAGCCGCATGTGCTTGGAGCACGGCAAGACAAAGAGCCGGAAGGAGCATCGCGAGTAGGCGTTTCATAAATTCAGACAAACAAATCCAAAACCGGCCTGGAACTCCAGCGTTGTTGCTTCGGCGCCACTGGCGCTTGCATACCCCCTCCATCCACCCGCCCGTCTCCGGCGCCTCCAGAAAGGAAGGCGCCCCCTCCCCCGCCGGGGAATATCCGGGGAAGACGGGACGCCTTTGCGCGGACCGCGATGGTCCTAAGGTTGCTGTCGCTTTCCTACTGGGCAAGCTCCTCGCCCACCGCAAAGCGGACGAAACGGCGTACCTCCAACTGCTCGCCGAGCGCCTTGCTCTATTCAGCCACGAGTTGGGCGATTGTCTGGTCCGGATTCTTGATGAAGGCTTGGTCTAAGAGGCAAGCCGTCGAGTAGAACTTGGCCATCTCGCCCTCCACGATCTGCTCGACGATATTGGTGGGCTTCCCGGGGGGCACACCGCGATAGACCTCGCGCTCGCGCTCCGCCAACGCCT
>JBILKV010000265.1:0-5376 GCA_044376515.1 Chthoniobacteraceae bacterium
GGCAATCGTGTCAACCGAGGAACTGCTCAGGTCGATCTCCAAGTGTACCAAACCGGACTGGGCATCGAAGTTCCGCCCCCCCACCGCCGTTGCACTCAACAGCCGGGTGCAAATCGCCCTAGTGCTCGGAGGCGTCTTCGCCGACGGCTATCTCGCAGCTCAAGCGGAGGATGCTCAGCAGTGCCGAAACATCGGCAAAGACCTCCTCCGCCTTTCCAAAACCCTTGGCGTGCAAGCGGAGCTTTTGGACCGCAGTCGCAGCATCTCGGACTCCGCGCAAAAAAAGGACTGGGACATCCTGCGCCGGGAACTCCATGCCTCGGAGGCGGAGTTGGGGGGGGCGCTCCGGAAACATCAGGACGAGGGACTTGCGCGTCTGGTTTCTCTGGGCACTTGGATGCGCACCACGGAAATTGTGGCATCGCTGTTGAGTGATCACTATACAGAGAGCGGCGCATCGCTTCTGCGGCAACCGGCTCTAGGGCTTTTTTTAGGAAAGAGTTTGGAGAAACTCGGTGAAAAGCTGGAAACTGACCCTGCCCTAGATCTGATCCGACCCAAGCTCAGCACGGTTGAACATCTCCTCGGCGCGCTGGTTGACACGCCGCCCTCTCCTAGTGAGATCAAGGAGATCGCTGCCGTCCTTGCCTCCATTCTTAGAGATGTGAATGAGAGGCGTCAGTGATTCGCTCAAGGGAACGCCCGACAGGCCCTGATCACCGTCCCAACCGCGACTTTTCATTCCACCACTTTTGACCTATCCTACGACACTCTCGGTTTCCTTTGCTTATGCCTTTCGACGATTCCTCTGTTGCTGAGAAAAACGGCACCCCCCGCGTGATGCAGTTCTCTGTATTCCTCCCAAACAAAGTGGGAGCGCTTATGGAGGTGGTGAGCCTACTCAACAATCACAACGTGCATGTAGTGGCGATGAGCGTTCAAGCCTCGGCCGATACCGCGATCGTTCGGATTGTGGTCAGCGATCCGGAATCGGTGCAGGATATTTTTGCGGAACACGAAATCCCTCACTCGGTATGCGATCTGGTGGTCGTAGAGTTGCCGGAGGGCCCGACGGAACTGGGACGCCTTCTGGCAGCGCTCCTTGCGGCGGACGTCAATATATTCGGTTCATACGCCCTGCTCATCCGTCCCCGGGGACGGTCGGCCTTGGCGCTTCATGTGGAGGACAACGAGTGCGCCATTTCGGTTTTAAACCAACATGGCTTCCAAATTCTTGGGCAATCAGATATCTCACGCTGATAGTGGGTTTGCCTCGAACCGAGGCATCGGTTTGCTTCGATCGCTAAATTCGAAAGTCGGCGAGGGAAAGGCGCGGCGCATCTCGCTAGGAACCCGGTCCTAGGAACCCGGGCGAGAGCAGAGAAACTTGCTACTAGTGAACTAGTGAAATGCAAAAATGTTCTCATGCCTTCCGAGCGCCGAGGCTCCCGGTGCACTTTCTTCTCGGGGTTTAGGGCACCCGGAATCATCGCACGTTCCGGGTGCTTCGAACTGCTCTCCTTGCGCACTCGACAAGCTTTGGTAGAGTGCAGTGAGTGTCCGCCCGCCTAAGAGTCACAATCCTGATATGCGCCCTTGCCGCTTTGCTCTCCTCGCACCGGGGCAGGGCTCAGGGTGACAGCGATGAGATCAGACGCCGTTTTCTCAAAGCCCGCGAGGAACAGGTCCAACCCCAAAAACGTCCTGTTCTGCCGCCTGCCGACGCAACAAAGTCCAAGGGCGGCAATTCTAAACCAAAGCCCAAACCCAAACCGCATCCGCTGCAGAAAAAGCCGGCTTCAACGACACCGACCAAATCGACTCCTGCTCCCCCACGCACTGTCGAACCGCCTCCCCCGCCCAAGGCATCCCCCGGCGCGGGACAACCGGCGAAGGAAAAAACCCCAACTCCCCCATCCCCGCCTCCGATCAGCGCCAAACCGGATCAGACTCCAGTGATTGTCGAAAAATCGGGCTTCGACGCCAAACCCAACTATCAACCCGGCTCGTTTTTCGGTTGGTTTTCGAAGTGGAAATACCTGACCAAATCGTTGAGGGAGGAAATCGACAGGGCGCCGGTACAAAGGGCGAGGTGGCGTTACATCGTGGTGCACAACAGCGGCACACGCCAAGGCAACGCCAAGGCATTCGACTTCTACCACACCAAAGTGCGAAAAATGTCCAACGGCCTTGCCTACCACTTTGTCATCGGCAACGGCACTTCCTCCGGTGACGGACAGATCGAGGTGGGCAATCGGTGGAGGAGACAAATCAACGGCGGCCACGTCCACAGCGATTACCTCAACAACATCGCCTTGGGAATTTGTCTGGTCGGCGACTTCAACCAGGAAAAGCCCACCGCCAAGCAGTTGGAATCTCTCGACGAACTGATCCGGTACCTCCGCCAGCGTACGGGGAAAATCGATGGCAAATGGGCAACCGTTAAGGCTCACAAAGACATCAATCCACCCAAGTGGCCGACCGATTGCCCTGGTAACGATTTTCCCTACAGCTGGCTTCGGAACCGTTTCGAATAAGTTCCGGGCCCGACTGGCATCTCTTGACGACCGAGCGGCGGTTTTTCCAGAGACAAAAGTTTCTCCCGCGGAGGCGCGGAGCGCTTGGGCACTGTTGCACGGAAAACAGACCTTTCATTTTCCACTGCTTCCCGAATCCGCCGCCTTCCGTAATCTTTTTGGGCGATGAACCTTTTGGGGAGATGAACCTACAACGCAGTTGCGACGTTTCGGCGGAATTTAGCCTCTTCCTGATCTGAGCCTCATCGGCTCTCCCCATCCGCCGCCACCCACGCCCGCAACCTCTTGTCGTAAACCAGCTCTACTTTCCAACGCTCGAAGCGCTGCCCCTTGAATGCGCCCGAGCTTTCCGCCTCCAACTCCACCGTCGCGGCCTCCTCACCGTCCAGTTTCACCTTCGAGGCGTCAAATGGTTTGAATCGCAGTCCGGTAAACCAACCCACATGCTCCCTGAGCACCCCGCGCGCCCGCCAGTAAGCAGATTCCGCATCTCGCTCAACCTGGTGTTGCTCCATCCAACCCTGCCGCAAAGTAGGCAGAGACAGCCAGAGTATGACCAAACCGACGCCGATGGCCGCGATGGTTCCCGCACCGAGCCGGATTTGACGCCTCTTCCTTCGCTGTTTCGGTTCGATCAACTGGGTGACTGGTTGCCACTGTTCCAGTCCTTCGCACCAAAACATGGCCCCCGCGTGCACAATCCCGCTGTTGACCATGTGACCGATCTGCCGGACCGTATACGGGCCGCGCTGCGCCCCATCGACATGTAGAAAGTAACGCTCCTGCGACATCCTGAGTTCCCCAAGGCGCTTTAGCCTCTCACAAAACCGGAAAACAGCAACCCCTCAGCCCACCGCTAAATCGAAGCGGTCCGCTTTCCTCTTTGCCCTTGCCACCCCCACGGTGTTGGGGTCAATCTGCGCTAAACCTCAGACACCTTCCAACTATGGGCAAGCAATACAACAAACTTGAAAAACGCCGCCGCCGTGCCGCTTACCTCAACCGGGTGAAACTTCGGGCGAAAGAAGCTGCCACCAAACCGAAGTCCCGGAGGGGAAAGAAAACTGAGGCGGCTGGATAAAACGTTAGGCGCCCGCTGGCGCCTCCGACCTCCAGAACAAGTCATTGAATCCGGCGCCGGACCTCTCGCTTTCGCGTTGAGTCAGTCCGGCGCCTCCCTTTTTTTGCCATCCCCCCGCCGTCCGCCCCCCAAGACACACCATGCGTTTCAACCTCTCCCACTTCGTGGCTTTCCAACTAGTCGCGGGTTTGTCCCTCTTTGCTGACGGCCCTAAAGACAACCTCGCCGATCAAGTCCGGCCGATCCCGCCCCCCGGCGTAGCCATCCCGGAGGCAGAGCGTGTCTCCCTCCAAGAGGGAGTCGCGGCACTTGCCAAGGAAATTGCCTCGCTCCGCACCAGTCTGGAAAAAAAGCCAGGGCTTCTAGAACTCCTCCCGGACGTTGAAATATTCCACAAATCTGTCGACTGGGCCCTGCGATACAATGAGTTTTTCAAGCCTCAGGAGGCTGCCACTGCCAAGGCTCAGTTAGAGGAAGGCTCGGCACGGGCAAAGTCGTTGAGAGAGGGAACCGCTCCTTGGACCACCCAGACAGGCCTTGTAGTCCGTGGCTATCGGTCGAAGTTGGATGGGTCGGTGCAACCCTACGGATTGATCGTCCCTTCGGGCTATCATCCGGAGGGCGCCCTCTCCCACCGATTGGATGTGTGGTGTCACGGCCGCGGCGAAACGCTGAGTGAGCTGAGTTTCATTGAGGGACGCCGCAAGTCGAGCGGCGAGTTCGTACCTTCAGGCGCCTTCGTTCTTCACCCCTACGGACGCTACTGCAATGCCAACAAGTTCGCCGGAGAAGTGGATCTATTTGAGGCGCTCGAACATGCCCACCGGCACTACCGGATAGACCCGTACAGAATCGTAATGCGCGGCTTTTCGATGGGCGGAGCGGCCGCATGGCAGTTCACGGTGCACTACCCTGGCCGATGGGTCGCATCCAATCCGGGCGCAGGCTTTAGCGAGACGCCCGAATTTCTACAGGTCTTCCAAAACGAAACCGTCGAGCCCACGTGGTACGAACAGCGACTGTGGAATTGGTATGATTGCCCGGGGTACGTGCGCAACCTCGCCAACTGTCCGACCGTCGCCTACAGCGGCGAGGATGACAAACAACGTCAGGCAGCCACCAAAATGGAGACCGCCGCCCGAGACGAGGGATTCAGCCTCACCCACATCATCGGACCGAGAACCGGTCACAAATACCATCCGGACGCCAAAGTCGAGGTCGCACGGCGCATAGACCGGATCGCCGCAATCGGAAGGGATCCCTTCCCCCGCCAGATCCACTTTGCCACCTACACCCTGCGGTACCCCACGTCCCACTGGGTGACCGTGCAGGGAATGCAGCACCACTGGGAACAGGCCCGGGTGGACGCAAAGATCGATCCAAACCAAAGTCAGTGCATCATCGCCACCAGCAACGTGACGTCACTCAGCCTACACTGCAACGCGGGGGAGTATCCCCTCGACCCCCTTGCAGCCCTGCCAGTAGTCATTGACGGCCAGTCCCTGGTTGCGCCCCCGCCGCAGTCCGACCGGTCATGGACGGCGCACTTCCGTAGCCATAACGGCCGCTGGTACCCCGTGGACGAACCGTTTGACTCACCCCTTGCAAAGCGCCCAGGACTTCAAGGCCCGATCGACGACGCGTTCCTCACGAAGTTCATCGTGGTGCGTCCGACCGGGAAACCGTTACACGCTTCCACCGCCCGCTGGGTGGAAATCGAAATGGCTCATTTTGTGACACACTGGCGCAGCCAGTTCC
>JBILKV010000092.1:0-15770 GCA_044376515.1 Chthoniobacteraceae bacterium
GGCCTACGCCGCGAGGGCGAGCATCACCTGCATCGTCCTGCTGCCCGCTGGAAAAATCGCCTTTGGCAAACTTGCGCAGGCCTTCATGTACGGGGCAAAGGTCGTGGCCATCGAAGGCAACTTTGACGACGCACTGCGCCTGGTGCGCGAAATCGGCGAGACCGAGCCCATCGCAGTGGTCAACTCCATCAACCCCGACCGGCTCGAGGGCCAGAAAACCGCGAGCTTCGAAATCATCGAGGAACTGGGGGAGGCGCCCGACATCCACATCCTGCCCGTGGGCAACGCCGGCAATATCAGCGCGTACTGGCTTGGTTATCAGGAGTTTCACGCACTGGGGCACAGCAGGCAGATGCCTGTGATGCTTGGCTTCCAGGCAGCCGGCGCCGCACCCATCTTCCACAAACGCGTGATCGAAAAACCCGAAACCGTGGCCACGGCGATCCGCATCGGGAATCCGGCGAGTTGGGACAAGGCGAACGCGGCCATCCACACCAGCGGCGGGGCCGTGGACATCGTCACCGACGATGAAATCCTCTCCGCCCAGGTGTGGCTCGCCTCCCACGAGGGCATCTTCGTGGAACCCGCCAGCGCCGCCAGTATCGCCGGTCTTTTCAAATCGCTCGATCCCTCCTCAGGGCGGGCCTTTGACGCGAACCGTTTCCCCGAAGGGGCGAAGATTGTGTGCACCGTTACCGGGCACGGGCTCAAGGACCCGGACGTCGCCAAGGACAAGTGCGGCGCGGTGATCCCGGCCAAAGCCGAGCGCAGCGAGATCCTCAGGCTCATCGGAGCCTGAATCCGTAGGGGCCCGCGGCAGGAGGCCCGCCAGAAGCAGCGTCCTACCGGATCTTCGCGTCAGGCAGCGCCTTGCCGATACCCTGATCGAGGGGCATGCGGTCAGACTCCGGTGACAGGCCCGAGGCCCGCATGGCGCCGGCCAGCTCGGAGCGGAGTTCCCCGACCTTTGCGGCATACCGGGGATCCGCGATGAGATTGGTGCGCTCCTCGGGATCGTCCTTGAGGTGGTAGAGCTCGGCGAGGTGCCTGTCGGGTTTTCCGTCGCCGTGCGGGTAATGGATGTATTTCCAGTCGTCGGTGCGCACGGCGCGGACGTTGGGGGTGTAGGGAAACTGGACCTCGTAGTTGTACTCGTAAAACCAGGATTTCCGCCAGGAAGCATCGCCTTCGCGGAGCAGCTTCACCCATGAGTTGCCATGGATGTTTTCAAGGGGCGTGGCCTTGCAAAGCTCCAGAAGGCTCGGCGCCACATCGACGGTAAGCGCCTGTTGCGCAACCACCTTTCCAGCTCCAAGCGTGGGATACCGCACGATCAAGGGGATGCGCAGACAAGGCTCGTGACCGGTGCGTTTGTCGATCATTCCGTGCTCGCCCTCGAGCAGGCCGTTGTCGCCCATGAACACGATCACTGTGTTGTCCAGCTGGCCGGTTTCCTCGAGAAAGGCGTACAGGCGGCCCACGCTGTCGTCCACGCTGAGAATGGTGCCCCAGTAGCCGTGCACCATGTTTTCAAAATCCTTCACGGCTTCCGGCCGCGGGTCGGGGAAGGTTTTGCGCCAGTCAAAGAGCGGGCCGTAAATGCCGTGCCACGTTGAGAGGCGCTCCTTGATCCACGAGGGTTTGCCTTCGAGTTTGAACGCGGTGTCCGGGTAGGGAACGGCCACCTGGTCGAAGACGTGCGCGTACTTTTCCTCGGGCGTGTAGAAGCTGTGCGGTGCCTTGTGTCCGACGCACAGCGCCCAGGGCTTTCCGGCGCGCTCCTTTTTCAACCAATCGAGCGCCATGTCAGTGACCACCGTGGTGTAATAGCCCTTGATTTCCCTGCCTCCGGCGCCGTTAAGGTTCCACTCGGTGTCGAAGTACTTCCCCTGCCCCTTGTGGGTGGCGAAATAGGAGAAGCCCGGCCGGGGGGAATCGTTGTTTTCGCCCATGTGCCACTTGCCGAGGTAGGCGGTTTCGTATCCGGCGGCAGCGAGGCGTTTGGGCCAGTGGGGAAGCGCGGCGGGCAGTTCGGTAAAGTTGTCTCGGACGCCGTGCCCGTGGGCGTACAGCCCGGTGAGAATGGAGGCGCGGCTGGGGGAACACAGCGAGGTGGTGCAGAAGGCGTTGGAGAAACGCACCCCCTCGCCCGCTAGCCGGTCGATGTTCGGGGTTTTAAGGGTGGGATGCCCCGCGCAGCCCAGGGCGTTCCAGCGCAGGTCGTCGCACAGGATGAAGAGCACGTTGGGCGGTTGGGCGCCCTTTTGCGGGACGGCGGAAGTGGCCGCGGCGGCGACGCGCGAGAAGGCCAAAACAGCAAGAGGCAGAAGGGCCAACAAAAACGAATATCGGGGGGTGCGCATCTTCCGAGGTTAATGCAAAACCGCAGCCGCGGGCAACCGCCGCCTCGTCAAAGCCGCCTCGTCAAAGCCGCACGCAAAAACCCAACACGCGATGGAGTCCTAACCCGGGGAAGAGGCGAACTGGATTCGGAAGAGCCGTTCGTAGACCGTGCACCGGGAGAGCAGCTCCTGATGGGTCCCCATGTCGAGCACGGCGCCCTGGTCCATGACCACGATCTGGTCGGCCTCGAGAATGGTGGAGAACCGGTGCGCGATGGCCACCACGGTGCGGCCCTGGCGCAGCACGCGAAGGGCATCCTTGAAGGCCTGTTCGGTGTCGGGATCGAGGTTGGAGGTGGCCTCGTCAAGAAGCAGGATGGGCGATTGCCGCAGGATGGCGCGCGCGATGGTGACCCGCTGGAGCTGGCCGCCCGAGAGGTTGCAGCCCTTGTCGCCGACGACGGTTGCGTAACCGTCGGGCTGTCTGGAGATGAAGTCGTCGGCGCGTGCGATGCGGGCGGCCTCACGCACCTCTTCATGAGTGGCCTCCAAGCGGCCGTACTTGATGTTGGCCTCGATCGTGTCGTGAAAAAGGAACAGGTCCTGGTTGACGATGCCAATGTTTTCGCGGAGCGAGATCTGCCTGACGTCACGCAGGTCATGACCGTCGATGAGGATCCGTCCGCCCTGCGGATCGTAGAACCGCAACAACAGGGAAAGGGTGGTGCTCTTGCCCGCGCCGCTTTCGCCCACCAGGGCGTAGAACCTGCCCGGTTGGAAACGCAGGTTGAGTCCCCGGACCGCCGGCGCAGCACCCGGCAGATAGCCGTAGGTGACGTTCTCGAAAATGATCTCGCCCCTCGAGCGGCCGAGGCTGACGGCATTGGGGGCGTCCTCGATCTCGGCCCTTTCGTTGAGCATTTTGAAGATGCCATCCGCCGCAGCGGTGCAGCGGTGCATGACCATCTGGGTGCGGCTGAGCGCCTTGACATCAGGATAGATGGCCACGAGCGCCAGACACCGCGCCATGAATTCGTCAAACGGAACACCCCGCCACCAGCAGTAGAACAGGCCGCCCGCGATCCCGAGCGAGGCGGTGGACTCCACCAGCGGGCCCACCACCTCGACCATGCGCAGCAACCGCATCGCGGTCTTGTTGACCGCGACCGCCGAGCGGGTGAAGCGCTCCAGTTCGTAGGCCTCGCGCGCGTGCGACTTGACCACGCGTATCCCCGCGAGTGCCTCCTGCAGCACGCCCACAATCTGTCCCGAGACGAGTTGTTCGTTGCGGCCGCTCTTGCGGACTTTGCGGCTGAAAATGAGCACCGGCAGCATGCACAGCGGAAACACCACAAAGCTGAAGGCCATGAACACCGGATCGCTCACAAAAAGCACCACCACCACCGCGAGAACGGCCGCCGGCCGCCGCACCAAATCCTGCGCCAGGGTCATGGAGGCGTTGGCGCAGGCGGAGGTCATGCCGAAGACCGTCTGGATCAGGTCGGATCCCCGCTGTTTGTTGAAAAACTCAAGCGAGCGGGCCATGACCTTTGCAAAAACCTGCCGCCTCAAGTCGAGGGTGATGCGCTGCTCGACCCAGGCGAGTTGGTATACCGCGAGGAAATCAAAGAGCCCCCGCAGCAGGACAAACGCCGGCACGATCAGACACAGCACGGCCACCCGGGAGGCGGTTTGCCATTCGCCCCCGAGCCAACCGGCCAGCAGCGGCGCGGCGTCCAGCTTCCCGAGCATGGGCACCTTGACAGAAAGATCCGCCGTCCCGCGGAGCACGAGGGCCGTGACCGTCTTGAGCGCCACGTAGAGGGCTCCCGTGCTTGCCCCCGCCAGCAGCGCGGTGCACAACCCGAGGACAAAGCGGGTCCGGTAAGGGAGGATGTGTCCGAAGATACGACGGTAGACCTGAACAACGGAGGTGGCTTCTGTCGGCTGCGAGGATGGATCCATGGGGCAACAGGGAGCTTAGCCGGATTCCCTCGGCAAGGTACGATCACAAAGTTGACGAACCACAGCGCACTCAGGGCGCCGAATGCCCGATGGTCGAAAAGTGCCAGAAGAGGGTTTCTGCCCGGCGGCCCTACCGCTGCCCGGTGGTTCCGTGGCTTTTTCGAGCTGCCGATGCCGTTGTCTGCGCCGTCCGAAACGGACAATGCGACCGTGCCCCTTTTTTGTGTGTTCGCTGCGGTTCAATCAAATTTCGGATGCCGGCTCATTCGCCGGAGGCAATCCTTTCCACGCTCTTCTGGGGAAGCCATCCCATTTGGGCGCCCGGGGCGAGCACGCGGTTCCACCCGCCGCTGGAATCGAGCACCCGCACGCGGCTGCCGGCCGGAAGCGTGTCGAGAAGCCGCGCCGGATCGGCGGGGGCCGCGCGCAGTGAGGCGGCCCGCTCGGTAACCAGTGCGGTCTCGGCCTCGGCGCGGGCATTGAGCCACCAACCGACGCCGAGGGCGGTGAGCCCGCAGCCGACGATTGCGCAACACAGCGCACCGACCCGGCGGCGCTTGAACGCCCACATTAAACCGGGAACCACCACAAGCCAGAGGCCGGAGGCGACAACCCAGCGCTCCCTCCCCAAAAACTGCACGGGCTGGAACCGGTTCCACCAACGCGGCGGGTCCACCTTGGAGCCAACCGCCGCGCGGGCGGAGGCAAGCGCTTCTGCAGCGGGCATATAGCGCGGGAGCAAGCGCAGTGCGCGCTCCCATTCGAGCATGGCACCGGCCGGATCGGCCAACGCCTCGCGGACCCTCCCCAGGTTGAACCGGGTCGGAGCCGTGTCGCCCTCCTGCGCGAGCGACCGGTTGTAGGCGCCCTCCGCCTCCTGAAACTTGCCCTCGCGAAACAGCGCGTTGCCTTCCTCAAACGGCGTCGCCCCTGCAATCGGCCCCCATGCGAAAAGCAGGACGGATAGGATGTGCAGGGCCCTGATCATACCAGCTTGGCCAGCAGCTCCAGCACCCTGCGCCGTTCCTCTTCCCGGAGTGTCCGCGCCACCCCGCCGCCAGCAAAACGCGTTTCAGCGTCCGCCTCAAAAAGCCAGTCCAACTCGCCCTGCAATGCGCCGCCTGCCGCAAAGGCGCGCCCGACGTCCGCCGCGTCCGCCGCGGCCGCCAGCTGTCCGGAACGGGCCTGCGCGCGCAGCTGGGACGCGCGGACCGCCGCCTGGAAAAAAGCGGTGCGTTCCGTCGAGCGACTCAAGCTGGACTCGAGCACCCTGGCTTCCCGCAAGAGTTTGGGTCCGTCACCCTGCCCCGCACGGTAACTCCGGATTCCAAACAGCCCCAGCGCCCCCACCAGCAGGACTCCCGCCGCGAGTTGCAGTCCCCAAAACCACTCGCGCGACTGCCACACCGCGGAGCCGGAATCCGTCTGGAGTTGCTGCTCCGCCAGCACGGGCTTCGACTCCGGTTTGGGTTCGGCTTTGGGCGGCGGCGGCTTGGGCGTCTCCATTTGTTTGGGCTCTGGCGCCGGCGGCGGCACGCCCTCCACCTCAATCGAACTGCTTCCGTTTTGCTGCCTCTGGTAGGTGGCGGTGTTGGGGTCAAAGGCGGCAAACTCAAACTGGGGCGTGCGAACGTGCGCCCTCTGGGGCACCAGCGCGATGCGGAAGGTTTTGACGCCGCGCAGGCCGGTGTCGTCAGACTTGGCAAAGGTGGCCTCGGGCGGATAGGCCCGCCAGCCGTCGGGGTCGATCATCGGAGGCGCCTCGATCCGGTCAAAGTTCCCCTCGCCCTCGACCTGCAAGGTCACCACGAGGGGCTCCCCGAACTTCACCTTCCCCTGGCTGGTCGAGGAGCTAAAGCGAAACTGCCCGATTGCCCCGCGGAAGGTGTCCGGTTTGTTTTCGGTGGGCAGTTCGCGGATTTCCACCATCTGCTGGGGCAAGATCACCTTGCGCTCCTGCAACTGGGCGGGCTGGTTGTCGAAGGGAAAGCCGTCAAAGAAGGAGCCAAGGGGATTGGCCGCGTTGTTGACCTTCTTTTTGGGAACGGCCGCCTGGATGTTGAAGGTCAGCGGACCAAGAGGAACGGTGCCACTCTTGATGGCGGTGAGCGTGGTGCGGAAATGGCATACCTCAAAATCCTTGCCATCACGCTTTTCCTGCCGTTGCTGCGGCTGCTGAAACGGGGTCTTGGTGAAGGAGTCGGTTTCAAATTCGGGCATACGCTCGATGCGCCAGCGGATCTCGGTGGGCACCACCAAACGCACGGCCGCAGGGAAGGATTCGCCCACATAGACGGGCCGTTGCGGCAGCTCCACCTCCGCCGTCGGCACGGCCTGAGGCGGTCCGCTTGCGGCAGGATCCTGGCCGACGTCGAGCACCTTGAGCTTGAGCGGGGCCGTCGGGTAGTGCTTGCCGTCGACAACGACATCGATGGCCGGAATGTTCAGTTCGCCGATCCGCGTGGGGCTGATGAGAAAGCGGTTGGTGAGCGAGACGGTGAGGTTAGAGTTGATCAGCTGGATCTGGGTGCTCTGCCCGATGTGCTGCACCTGCGCGCCCTCCACCACCACGTTCGGGATTTGATCCACCCGCTGGGTGCCGTTGACGGTGACGCTCAACTGGACCGGCTCGCCCACATTCGTCACCGCAGGCTGCAGGGAGGCGCCGACCGTCACCTCCGCAAACAAGCGCGGGGAGAGCGACGCCATGGCACCGAAGACGCAGAGCCACACAAAGGCCAGGGTACGGTTGCCGCGCGACTTGGAATCCATGACACAGCGCATCGGTTACCACGTCTTCTGCGCACGCGCCCCGTCGCGTGCCTGCTCCGGCTTGCCGGGGGCCCAGACCTGAACGCGCCGGTCCTCACTGCGCAGCGCCTCCAGCAGGGCCTTCGCCTGTTCCCAAGTCATCTTGGCGGGACCGGCTTGCGCCATCTGGGCTTCCTTCTCCTTGCCGTTTTTGTCTGCCGGCTTGTCAGCGGTCGGCGCGTCCTTCAGTTCGCCGCGCTCCTTTTGTTCGCCCGGTTTTTCCTCAACCGGCTCGGGGGCCTGTCCGTTCTGGGCAGTGTTGTCGCCGTCCTTGCCATCCTTGCGTTGCTGGCCTTCGCCGGGTTTCTGTCCGTTTTTGCCCTCGCCCTCCTTGGACTGCTTGCGGCCATTTCCCTCCTGATCCTGACCGGCGCCGTCCTGGTTCTCACCATCCTTGTTGTCGCCCTCGTCCTTCTCTTGTTCGGAGTCGTTCTGGTCTTTGTCCTTGTCGTTCTCGCTTTTGTCTTGCTTGTCTTTTTTGTCTTTTTTGTCCTTTTGGGATTTGCCGCCCCCGCCCTTCTGCTGCTGTTGCTGCTGCTCCTTTTGCTCGAGCAGTCGTTTCACGAAGTCCCGGTTGTGCTGCGCGTCCTCGAAGTCGGCCTTGCGACGGAGGGCCTCGTCATAATGGGCCACTGCCTGTTCAAGCGCGGTGTTGTCCTGGCCACGGCGTCCCTGCCGGGCCTGCTGGACGAGCGTGTTGGCCAGGTTGTACTCGGCCTTGGTGCGAAGCTCGGGATCATTAGAAACGAGCGCCTTGCCAAAGGCTTCGATGGCCTCGGCCCATTTCTGGTTCTTGTAAGCTGCCGTCCCCAGGTTGAACGCACGCAGCGCGGCGTCCCCCCTGCGCTCCATTTCCTCAGCGAACGCCTTCTGCGCGCCGGAATAGTCCCCCTCTTCGTAGAGCGTTTTTCCGGTGAGGGCCGCCGCACCGACCGGGCTCGCGCACACCGTCAGCAGCGCCGCCGCCACCAGGCGCGCGACGAGCGCTCCTTTACGCCGCACGCCCTCGCCGGCGAGGAGGCCCACACCAACCGAAACCAGCGCCACGCCCAGCGGCCATTGGTACCGCTCGATGGGCCGTGTCCGGCTTTGCACCTGTACGTCGTGTTCATCCATAGCGCCGATTCCCTCGGTTGCGATCCGGCGCATCTCGGCCGGACCCGTCACGAGTCTTGTATAGAAGCCCGCTCCGGCCTGGGCAAGTTCCTGCAAGCGGGCCTCGTCCAATTTGGACTGCACCACCTCGCCCGCCGCGTCCCGAATGTACTCGGTCCCCCCGCGCGGTGAGGGCACAGAGAGCACCGTTCCCTCAGGACTTCCCACCCCCACGGTAAAGAGGCGCATCTTGCCGCTTAGTTCCCGTGCCAGCGCGATGGAGTCCGCCTCCAAATCCTCCCCGTCGGTGATCAACACCACCGCCCGCTGACCGCCCTCGGTCCGGTCGAAGGCCTCGTCGGCGCATTGCAGCCCGGCGGAAATGTTGGTGCCCGCCAGCGGGATCAGTTCGGGATCGAGTTCGCGCATCGCGGTGAGGACGGCGGAATGATCCGCCGTGACGGGGGCCTGCAAAAATGCGGACCCGGCGAAGGCCACCAGTCCCACGCGGTCGCCCGGCAGTTGGCGGATGAGGTCTTCGGCGGCGAGCTTGGCTCGCTGAAGGCGCGAGGGCGGGATGTCGTTGGCCAGCATCGAACGGGAAACGTCTACCATGATGATCACGTCGCGGCCGCGGCCACGGGTCTCGGTGGTGGTCTGCCCCAGCTGCGGCCTCGCCCATGCGGCGACGCCCGCCGCGAGACCGATCCAGAGGAAGATCCAGCGCCACTTGCGCCCAAGCGCCTCGCCCACGAGCAACCCGTGCAGGCGGGCGGCCACCAGTTGCTGGACCTGCGCGCGCGCCTTGCGCGCCGCGGCAACCCAGAGCAGCACAAGCAACGGCAGGGCAAGCCACATCCAGAATGCGTCGGGATTGGCAAATTTCATGGCAACCTCCTCCCTAGACTGAGCGACCATAGCATCGCCGCCAAAAGCGCGGAAAGTCCCACGCCGAGTGGCCAGACAAAAAGCTCGCGCAACTGACGAGACCTTTGCGATTCAATCGGGACCTTTTCCAGTTCGTTGATGTCCTCAAAGATCTGTTTGAGCGCACTGGTGTCGGTCGCACGGTAAAACTTGCCCCCACCGATCTCAGCCACGCGCTTGCTCTGGTTTTCGTCCACGCTCACCAGCACCTGTTGATAAACCGTATTGCCGAACATGTCCTTCACTGGGATGGGCACCCACCCCTGGGTTCCCGCGCAGATCGTGTAAATCTTGATGCCCAGGGCGCGCGCCGCCTCCGCCGCGGTGTTGGGCGAAATCTGGCCGGCGTTGTTGTCGCCATCGGTGAGGAGCACGATGATCTTGGTGTGCGCCTCGGGATTGTCGCCCAGGCGGCGCGTGGCAGAGGCAAGTGCGGAACCGATGGCAGTGCCGTCTTCGACCATCCCGATTTTGATGCGCTTGAGATTTTCCAGCAACCACTCGTGGTTGAGCGTCAGCGGGCTGACGAGGTAGGGCCTTCCCGCAAAGGCGACCATTCCGATCCGGTCGCTGGAGCGGCCTTCGATGAACATCTCGGTCACCTGTTTGACCGCATCGATCCGCGAGGCGCGTTTGCCGCCGATGGTGAAATCCTCCGCCAACATCGAACGGGAAACATCCAGCGCGATGATGATGTCGATCCCACTGGCCTTGACGATTTCCAGATCCTTCGCCCACTGCGGACGCGCCAACGCCACAACCATCGCGGCCCAACCGAGCAACACCAACCCCACCCGGATCCGGCCTGAAGCGGCACGCACCGGCCGCCCCACCCCACGCAAAAGCGAAACCCCTGGAAAACGCACCGCCGCAGCCCCCCCGACGCCCCCCAACCGCCAGGCGAACACCGGCAGCAGCGCTAGCAGGGACAACGCCGCCGGCATCTCCCAAACCAAGTGCGAAGCGTTCATGAAAGCGCCCCCCTCAGCATCTCCTCCGCCAGCGTCCG
Organism: Chthoniobacteraceae bacterium; assembly: GCA_044376515.1. Lineage (GTDB taxonomy): Bacteria > Verrucomicrobiota > Verrucomicrobiia > Chthoniobacterales > Chthoniobacteraceae > Chth-196. The sequence goes on from JBILKV010000092.1 coordinate 10,150, forward strand.
CAACCCCCGCCGGCCCGTATCGGTCACGTCCGCCCTGGCGAATTTCAGCTCGTCACACCGACGCAAAAAGTGGTGCAGCTGTTCCCTCACCGTCTGCGGAAACCGGTTGGAGCGCTCGGCCATTTCGAGGAATTCCTCGGTGGTCTGCCGCGGGGCGGCCATCTGGTGACGCGCCTCCATGAACCGGCGCAACACCTCGGCCACTGCCGCCGCAAAGTCCCGATCGGAGAGCGTCCGCCCCTGCTCCCCGTCCAACCGGACGAGGGCGGCAAGCGCAACCGAAAGCGGATCCGGCGGCGCCACGAGAGGCCGCGGCCGGCGCTGCCAGCGGCGCACCAGCGACCAGACCAAGACCGCAAGCGCCAGTACCGCGACACCCGCAAGCAGCCGGGTTTCAAAGTTCCAAAAAGGCACGTCCAGCGGCGGCGCGATGTCGCGCAGTTCCTCTCCCGCAGGCGCCCCCGGGTTCATCCCTCCGGGAGGCATGGCCCCCCCTCGGGGCGCAGCCGGCGGCGGAACCGTGCCGGCGGGTGCCGCGCCCCGCAGCTGGGCTAAAAAGGCGTGGATGGGGAAAGAAAGGCTCATGTCGCGATGCCCGCCCGCTGTTCGCGCGTTTTGAAGAAGGACTGCAGCGCAGGCAGCCAGTCGCAGTCGGTGCGCAGGGTGACCCGGTCCACCCCGGCCCTGCGCAGTTCCGCGGAAAGCGCATCGGAACGGGCACGGACGGCCGCCGCGTAGGCGTCGCGCACCTGCTTGGAGCCGGTGGCGACCTCAAGCAACTGGCCGGTCTCGGTGTCCTCCAGCCGCACCGTCCCCATGTCGGGAAGGGTTTCCTCGCGGGGATCCACCAGCGGCAGCGCAACCAGATCGTGCCGGCGGGCGGTGATCCCGAGCTGCTTGGCAAAGGCGGGGGCCTGAAAATCACTGAAGAGAAACACCACGCTGCGACGATGCAGAAGCCGGTTAAACTTCTCGAGGGCCCCCCCGACATCGGTGCCCCTGCCCCTGGCCTGGAAGAACAAAATTTCGCGCACCACCCGAAGCGCATGCCGCCGCCCCCGCCGCGGCGGCACGAACAACTCCACATGGTCGGAAAAAAGGAGCAACCCGACCCGGTCGTTGTTGCGGATCGCGCTGAAGGCAAGCACGCAGGCGACCTCGGCGGCCAACTCCCGCTTGCTGCGGTCCACGCTGCCGAAATCGCCGGAGCCACTGATGTCCACCAGCAGCACCACCGACAACTCGCGTTCCTCGGTAAACTTCTTGATGTAGGCCTCGCCCCGGACCTCCCCCAACCGGGCCGTGACGTTCCACTCGATGAAGCGGACCTCGTCGCCGGGTTGGTACTCGCGCACTTCCTCGAAATTCATTCCACGGCCCTTGAAGACACTGCGGTACTGGCCCGAGAAGGCCGCCTCCACCCGGGCCCTTGTGCGCAGTTCCAAGCGCCGAATCCTGCGCAGAATCTCTTTGGTATCGTCCTCCATGTCGCGAGAATCGGACCCCGCGGCTAGGGCACCGGAAGGTGGTGCAACAACTTGCCTATGATCGTTTCGCTGGTCATGTCCTCGGCCTCGGCTTCGTAGCTGATCAGGATGCGGTGCCGTAACACGTCGGGCGCGACGGACTTCACATCGTGCGGCGTCACATAGCCGCGGCCCGCGAGGAAAGCCCTCGCCTTGGCGGCGAGCGTGAGCGCGATGGTGGCGCGCGGGGAGGCCCCGTAACGCAGCATGCCGTCGAGACCCTTGATGCCAAAGGAGGCCGGTTCGCGCGTCGCAAAGACCAGACTGATGATGTAGTCCTTCACCCGGTCGTCGACGAAAACCGCATTCACCAACCCGCGCGCGGTGATGATGTCCTTGGGGTCGATCACCGCGGCGACCTCCACCTTCGGGGCGGAGGTTCCCATCAAATCAAGGATCAGGCGTTCCTCGGCGCGGGTCGGGTAGCCAACGGTCAGCTTCAACATGAAACGGTCCAACTGGGCTTCCGGCAAGGAATAGGTCCCCTCCTGTTCGAGCGGGTTCTGGGTTGCCAGAACAAGAAAGGGGTCCGCCAGCTTGAAAGTCTGGTCGCCGATGGTCACCTGCCGCTCCTGCATGGCCTCGAGCAGGGCGCTCTGGACTTTCGCCGGGGCGCGGTTGATTTCGTCCGCGAGAATCAGGTTGGAAAACAGCGGCCCCTGCTTCGTCGTAAACTCCCCGGTGCGCGGGTTGTAAATGAGGGTACCGATCAGGTCGGCGGGCAGCAGGTCAGGCGTGAACTGGATGCGCTGGAAGCCGGTGTTGATGGACTGGGCAAGCGTCTTGACCGTCAGGGTCTTGGCCAACCCCGGCACACCTTCAAGCAGGATGTGTCCATTGGTCAGCAGACCGACAAGCAGGCCCTCCACCAAGGCCTTCTGCCCCACCACCACCCGGGAGATTTCATTTTGCAGCGGCGCGACCCAGTGACTGGCTAGCCGGATTTGTTCGGTGAGTTCCTGAGGCGTGGACATGCGGTCAGCGGTAAAGCGGTTGCTCGAATTGAGGCGGATGCCGGATCGAAAGTTGGTTCGGAGGGCGGGTTCGGGGGGCGGTGGTTTGGACTTTGGCTTTCTGACAAACAAAACACAGGGCGCTCCCCCCTCCATCCATGACAGAGGAAAGGGAGCCCTCGGTCACCCTAGGCAAAACCAGCCATCTGCCCACCGAAATTTCGCGAAACTCAGAAAGTCTTTTCCGAGTTCAGTGGGTTGCGCTCATTGCACGGCCATCCCGCCCCGCCGGGGACGGGTCCACGCCCGCCCTACCCGAGTTCCACGTGCCAGTAAGCCAGGTCGATAAAGTGCCGCCAGCTTTCATGCGGCTTGGTGTCAAAGGTAATGTGCAGAAACGGCTGCCAACGGGGCCGCTCAGGCTTCCGCCTCAGGCGCATTCCCACCTCGTGTGGCATCCGGTTTGCCTTCCGCGTATTGCACTTAATGCAGGAACAGACGATGTTCTCCCAGTTTGTCTCGCCCCCGCGTTCCCGAGGAATCACGTGGTCCAGGTTCAGTTCCTTCCGGTCAAACACCTTGTCACAGTACTGGCAGGTGTTCTTGTCCCGCTCGAAAATGTTGTGCCGGGTGAACTTCACCTCCTTGCGCGGCACCCTGTCGAACAGGGCGAGCACGATGACCCGGGGAATCCGGATCTTCAGCGAGATGGTGCTGACCATCTCGTCATCGCAGGGTTCGCGGGAAGAAAGGTCCCGCCAACTCGCATAGTCGTGAGTGAAGAAATTGCCTCCCTCGGCATGCACCACCTGGGCATGGCCGGCACAGAGCAGACAAAAGGCTCTCCGTGCGGAGCACACATTGACCGCCTGCCAGAGACGGTTGAGGACAAGGACTGTACGTTCGAGCATACGCGAAAAACACCGGGTGACTGACGAACGGTTTAGAAAGCTAACAGTCGCTGCTCCCTCCGTCAACAGGCCCCCCTAAACTGTCACGAACTTGTCAGGATTGATCAGTCCTTGAGGGTCCAGTGCCCGCTTGAGGGCCTCGTGCACGGATCGGCCGACCTCCGGCACCGCCTGCGGCCACCAACGCTGCTTGGCGATCCCCACCCCGTGCTCCCCGGTGATGGCGCCCCCCCAGGCCAAGACCTGAGTAAACAACTCGTCCAAGGCCGTTTCCACCCGGGCGCGGACCGCCGCGTCCTCCCGGTAGCCGGCCGCCATGATGTTGACGTGGATGTTCCCGTCGCCGGCATGCCCGAAGCAGGCCACCGGGAAACCGCTCCGGCGCCGCAGGCCGTCGGCGAACTCCGCCAGATCGACCAGACGCCCCCGGGGCACCACGATGTCCTCGTTGAGCTTGACCAGTCCCGTGGCTTTGAGGGAGGCGGAGAAGCGCCGGCGCAATCCCCAGAGTTCCTCACACGCCTCCTCGCCGACCGCCTTCTTCACCGAGAGCGCCCCGATCCCCTTCAGCAGGGCCTGCAGTGCGCGCGCCTCGGAACGCACGGAGGCGGGCTGCCCGTCCAGATCTATCAACAGATGGCCCTCGCCGGCCGGCACCACGGCGCGACCACAGTGTTCCCGGGCTGCCTGCAGCGTGAAGGCGTCGGCAATCTCGAGGGCCGCAGGCAAAAACCCCGCGCGGAACACTGCCTGCACCGCGCCCGCAGCAGCGGCAAACGTGGCAAAACTGGCCGACAAGCTGGCGCGCGCTGGCGGCAGCGGCAGCAACCGCAGGGTCGCCTCCGTGATCACGCCCAGCAAACCCTCCGAACCCACAAAAAGCCCGACCAGATCAAAACCCGTCTTGTTCTTGTGCGTGCGTCCTCCGGCGCGCAGCACACGCCCGTCCGCGAGCACCGCCTCCAGTCCGAGCACGTAGTGCCGGGTCACCCCGTACTTTAAACAGCGCGGTCCGCCCGCATTGGTCGCGAGATTTCCGCCGATGCTGCACTCCTTCAAACTGGCGGGATCGGGCGGATAAAAGAGCCCTTTGTGCCGCGCGGCAGCCTGGAGTTCGCCGGTGATCACGCCCGGTTCGACCACAGCCACCCCGTCCTCGAAATGGATCTCCTTGATCCGCCGCATGCCCGCAACTGAAAGGACGATGCCTCCCCGCAGGGGTACACAGCCGCCCACATACCCCACGCCCGCCCCCCGCGGCGTCACCGGCACGCCGTGGCGCGAAGCATACTCCAGTGTCGCCGAAACGTCCCCGGTCGAGGCGGCGTGCACCACCACCTGAGGCGTACAACTTGCAAACCAACGGTCCGCCGCATGTGCGCGCAAACTGTCCGGGTCATCCGCGACGCGGTCCGGGCCGAGCAACCGCCGCAGGTCGGCGGCCAGCGCTAACGCTTCAGGCTCTCGATCCATCTTTTGCGAAGCTCCTCGTCCGTCATTTGGGCGGGCTTTTTGCCGGTCGCAGCCGGCGCCGAGGCGGTGGCCTCCGCCTTCACCGAGGTGCCGCCCGACGGCTTGGAATCTTTGGCGACTGCCACTCCTGACTTCGCAGGCGCTGCGGCTGGCCTGGCTGCGGCTGCCCCGTCCTTCTTGGCTACGGGTTTGCCTGCTGAGGGTTTGGCTGCGGCTGGTTTGGCTGCGGATTTTACAGCCGACGCGGGGGCGGCGGGTTTCGGGGCACCCGGCTTGTCCATGGCGATGAGCTCGGAGACCGTCACGAATTTAAAACCTTTCGCGGCGAGGGCGTCGAGGGTTTCGGGCATCGCATCGACGGTGCTTTTGTGAATGTCATGAGCGAGCACGATGGAACCGGAGCGGGCGTGTCCGAGGATCTCGCTCTGGACGCGACCGGCGTCCCGCACCTTCCAGTCCAGGGGGTCCACGTCCCACAGGATGGTGCGGTAACCGAAGGTCTGGTAGGTCCAGCGGCGCATGGTTTCGGTGAGCGCGCCGTAGGGCGGACGCAGCAGCTTCATGGTGATCCCGGTGGCGCCGAGCACGGCCTGGTGGGTCTTGTCGAGCTGCTCACGTATCCCCCCCTCTCCCAGCGGATTGAGCATCGGGTGCGTGTAGGAATGGTTGGCGAGTTCGTGGCCTTCCGCCGCCATGCGTTTGAGGATTTCGGGGTACTGGGCGGCGTTCTGTCCGACCAGAAAGAAGGTGGCCTTGAT
>JBILKV010000266.1:0-5352 GCA_044376515.1 Chthoniobacteraceae bacterium
CCACCACGAGTCCGCCGAGCAGCAACGGCGTCGCCTCCACGGGACCCTCGGTCTTGAACGACCACTCTTCGCGGCCGGAATCCAACCGAAGCGCATGGACAATTCCGGCGTCATCGCCGACGTACACCCTGCCCGCGCCAATGGCAGCGCCACCCTTGACCGGTTTGCCCGCCGAGAAGGACCACTCCTCCTTGGGCAGTTCCGTCGCAAGCATCTTTGAATAACCGCTCAGCTGAGGATCGCCCCGGTGCATCGGCCAGTCCGCGCGGCTCGTACTTTGGAGCGCCGCAACCAACCCGACGAGGCAGAGTTGCGGGAAGCCGGAGAGTCTCATGCAAGCACCTCCTGATAGAGCGATTCAAAGTCGGCGACGGAGAACGCGACCGGATTGAAAGAGGCCGTCCACTGGGCCGACGCCTCATGTGCCATCACAGGCACCAGTTCCGCGGTCACTCCCAGCGATCCAAGCGAGGCACCCAAACCCGCCAACTCCAGCACCTCGAGCAGTTTCCCAACAAGCGCCTGCGCCGAAACGAGGCCAACAAGCTTCGCAAGAGCCAGATACTCGTTGGCAGCCCCCGGGTCCGCAAGGTTGCGACGGATCACTCCCGGAATGAGCCGGCCCACCGCCTGTCCATGCACCACACCGCAGTGGGCGGTGAGCGGATTGGCGGCGGAATGCGCGCAGCCGAGCATTGAGTTTTCGATCGCGGTTCCCGCGTAGGCTGCCCCCAGCAGCATCCGCCCGCGGGCGTCGAGATCCGACGGGTTCGCAAGCACCAGGGGAAGCGCCTCAAAACAAAGCCGGAAGGCCTCGCGCGAGAACAGTTGTGAAAGCGGGGAGCGCTTTTTGGTGACAGCCGTCTCCAGCGCGTGGACAAGCGCGTCCATCCCCGTGCACGCGGTCACGCGCGGCGGAAGGGACACGGTCAGTTCGGCGTCGAGGATCGCAATGCGTGCGGCCGCCTTTGGGTCGCCACAGGCCATCTTTAAATGGGTGACCGGATCGCTGATGAGCGCGAAGGACTGGCACTCGCTGCCTGTTCCCGCGGTCGTCGGAACTGCGATCAGGGGAAGCATCGGCTTGGAGGCCTTCCCTATCCCCTTGTAGTCCTCCATTTTACCGCCGTTGGTCAGCAGGAAGTTCGCGCCCTTGGCGGTGTCCATCGCGCTGCCTCCGCCGAGACCGACCAGCAAGTCCGTCTCGCACGCGCGGGCGACGCGAAGGCAGTTTTCCACATCGGTCGCATCTGGATTTTCGCGGACCGCGTCGAACACGGTCACCGCCAAGCCGGACGAACGCAGCACTTCGGCGACCCTACCGGCGTGGCCTGCCGCCACGATCCCGGGGTCGGTTACCAACAGTACCCTGCTCGCCGCCAACTCGCGGGCCAGGACTCCGAGGCGCGAGACGGAGCCTGCGCCGAAGACGATCCGGGTCCGCGGTTGGTAGTCGAATGGCAACATGGTGGCAACGGTCATGCCCGCTCGATGGAACGGCGCCGATAGAGGAACTCGAACATGTTGCCCTCGTGCGGTTGGTCCCAAGAGATTTTCATCGTGGTGATCGGGCCGAGGTTCAGCCGCTCAATGAGCGGGCTGTCGAGCAGTTGCGAGGTGAACTCCGGATCCTCGGTGATCGCAGTGACCACAAGCGAGGGACCGATCTTTCCAAGCATCTGGTCCTGCGGGACCTCCACCACGCTCGCGTAGGGACACAGAAACTCGCGGTTCGAGAGGGGGTGCTCGAACGAATCGCACTGCACAATCGTCGGACGCAGGTACGTGCCGCCTTCGAATACGACCTTGCGGCCTCCCTCGCGGTAGTGCGCGGTGACGTCGCGCGCTCCGGGGGTCTTGAGTCCCTCGTCGAGTGCGGAGTCGATGTAGTCGGCCATCTTCGGGTTTGCGAACCCAGAGAGCCTGGCGCCCTCGTCCTCGGGCCCGAGTGGTTCGACGGGACCGAGCTTTTCCGAAAGCGCCTCGGCGATTTCCTTCGCGAACTTGGGAACCACCACAGCGGAAGCATTGACGCAGGAACGCCCGCCGTTCTCAGCAATCGAAGACACCATGAGGTCGATGTACTCAGGCCAGTGGTCGATCTTGTCGGCTCCGATGAGGATCTTGGAGAATCCGGGTCCGTGCACCGAGAACTTGGGGTTGTCGCGGTACTGGGCGACGGTGTTGGCGTCTCCGAAAATCAGGGCGCGTCCGCACAGGCGCATGATCTCCCCGGAGCCTTCATGGTCGGTGGGATAGAAGCCGAAGGCCTCTGGAGGAGCGCCCGCGGCGATGAAGGCCTGGATGAGGCGGAAAGGCGTCCAGGGCTCTTCGCGGCCTGGTTTGATGATGACGGGCGTCTTGAGCGCGACAGCGGGAAGCCACAGCGAGTTGACCGCGGGCGAGTTGCTCGGCATCACGAGGCCCAGCGCCTGGGTGGTCGGATAGTAGCTCACCGCAGCGCCGCTCTGCTCACCGTAACCGCGGTCGATGACCTCGAAGGGCAACCCGCGGGTCAGGCCGTTGAGGACGGTGCCTACATGGGTGAGCGCGTAGTGAATCTTCGTCATGTTCCGCCTGACCATCACATGAGGCAGCCCGCTGGTGCCGGAGAGGGTGCGCACATAGTCGTCTGCGCTCTGCATGTGGCCGCGATCCCCGAGGGGCAGCGTCCCGTTGAGGAACAGTTCCCCCGCCTTGGCGGAAATGTCGACCAACTGCGCGACGGTGAACTTGCGCAGGGCCGCGCGGCCCTCGCCGATACGTTGCAGGTCCTTTTTGACAATCCCGGCGTTCACCTGGCTGACAACCGCCACGGCCTTGCCCGAGCCGTGGTCGAGCACCTCGTTTTTCTCGAGACTCTCGTAAGGTTTACCGCGGCGAAGTGCGGGGAGATGGGGAAGTGAATTGTGGTCGCTCATGTTAGTATACTCCTTCCACGATGGTCTTCTGCATTGCACCGAAAGGCCGCACCTCGGCGACCCCGTCCCAGGCGTACGGCGCGCGTGGTTTTCGGCGGATCGCCTCGTCGCGCTCGAGGAAGCGAGGCATGAAAAACTCGCGGGTCAGCGTGGTGAGTTCGACCCGACCCCAGGTGTCGTAGTCGACGGTCTTTTCCGTGTGCTCGGGGTCGACCACGCGCAGGATGGCGCGCGGCTGGGGGGCGTAGTAGGTGATCGAATACTGGTCAGCCGGGGTGAGCGGCACGGAGGCGGCGAGCCCCATGAGGGTGTTGCCGTAGGTCGGGTAAAAACCGATCCGGTTTTCGAGGACCTCTTCGACAATGAAACGGACGTACTGCGGCAGCATGGTCGTGCCCCCGCAGAAAACGCCGCGGATCCCTGCGTCCCAGATGTTGACGCGCTCGGCCAGCGCCTCGAGGAGCTTGGGGGTGGTGAACAGGCCGCTGACCTTGCGGTGCTTGAGGATCGTCGCCGCCTGGTCCACCACGTGTTCCATGTAAGCCTTGGCCTGGTCGAACTGTTTGTTGGTGATGAGCTTCTTCACCCAACGCGGATCAAGGTCGATAAAGTAACATGCCGAGCCCCGAACGTTGGCGAGGTGCTCGATGGCCAGACGCAGGCGGCGCGGGCCTGTGGGGCCCATCATCAACCAGTAGTGGTTGCGCGGGAAATGCTCGTCGCTGATCTTGTCGCTGAACTCGCTGTAATCGACCTTGTAGTCTTCCCAGCCGATCCGCTGCTTGGGCATCCCGGTGGTGCCGCCCGTTTCGAAGATGTTGAACGGTCTGCCCGCGAACGCCTTCGGCACCCACACTTCGGGCTGCAGGTCACGGAGCCACTCGTCCTGAAAATGAGGAAACTTGATCAGGTCGGCGGTGCTCTGGATTTCCTTGCGCGGATCCCAACCGGCCTTCTCCGCCCAGTTCAACCAGAACGAGCAGCCGGTTTCGGGCGAAAAATGCCACTGGATGATTTCGCGGAGTTGCGTATCGAGCTGGGCTTGGGCGGCTTCGGGAGTCATTGTTTCCATGTGTAGGTGGTGTTGGGATGGATTTAGTGGGAGGCGGGGAGAGTTTCGGGGGGAGGTTCCGGCAGGAAAAAGCTCAGGAGCAGGCCGATGAAGAACACGGCGGTGCCCACTACGCCGGCGGCAAGCGCCACCTTGTCGAAGGTAGAGGCACCCGGCATGAGCGGCGCCACGACGTTGGTAGTCAGGAACGCGGCCGAGGTTCCGAGCATGCGTCCCCCGACGTTGGTCGCAAAGGAGCCGCCGGTCCCGCGCAGGTGCAGCGGGAACACCTTGGGCAGAAATTCGCCAAAGTACGAAAACTGCGCGACCACCAGGAGGCCGCACGCCGCAATTCCCCAGTTGAGGGCGTCACCGCCGCCATGGTAGAGGGAGAAATAGGTCAACGGCACCGCAGCCAGGCCGGGAATGAGGAAGATCCGCAGCAGGGTCCGCCGAGCTACGGCCATGACCACGAACACGGCGAGCACGATGCGACCGGCGAGGCCGCCCATTTCCTGCCAGAGTTGGGCGCTGTTGGCGCGCGCCTTGACGGCCTTATCCAGGGGTGCCTGTTTCTGGCGGTTGTCGCCCAGTTGTTTGAGAAGCTTCTCGCGCTCGACCAGAGTCACCTTTGCCTCGGGGTGTTCCGCGCAGAGGCGGTCCAGTTCCTCCCCCAACTGCTTGAACTCCGCCCCCAGCGCGCCGGAACGCTCCTTGTCGCCCGCTGCCATTGAGCCGCGGAACGCCACACGGTTCCTGGCCCGCTTGGCGGAAAGCTCGCGCAGCCCGGGAACCTGCTCAAAGGCAACCTTCAGCTTCGGATCCATGGCGAGGATCTCCGTGTTGATACCCTTGGCCTCGTCCTGCAGCGGTTTGAGGCCGGCGCGCTGCTCGGAGAGTTCGGGCACCCCGGGGATCACCCGGAGCGGGGTGAGTTGCAGCGCCCCGAACGCCGCGGCGTACGCGCAGGCGGATAAGCCCGCGGTTACCAGCGTCGTGCGGCGCAAGGCCGGCGCAAAAAGTCCGGCAATGCTGGGCCGACTCAGAACGCCGGACGCCTTGCGGTCCACCCAAACCTGAGACTCCGGAACGAAGGGGAGCAGTAAGGCGATCGGAAGCGCGGGAAGGAAACCCGTCAGAAGGGTGTACCTCCAGGTGGCGTGCGTGTTGAAGATGTCCGGAATCGGCAGGGCGGGAAGTTCATTGCCCTTCGCGACGATCCAAGCGCTGACGCCGGTGACCAATATACCGCCAAGGGAGGCGAACGCTTGGGTGAAGCCAAGGGCAAATTCGCGCTGCCGGCGGTCGGAGAAGAGTTCCGCCAACCAGGTGATCGCGGCGATAAATTCAATACACACGCCGACGAAGGTCATGCTCCGG
>JBILKV010000093.1:0-15752 GCA_044376515.1 Chthoniobacteraceae bacterium
AATCCCCGCAGAGTGCGAGTGGACTTGGCGTGAGCGAGGGTCTGGGCCAGACATTGCCGGACCGCGTCGAGAAGTAGGTGCGGATCCAGTTCCGCCCCGCCATCAGAGGTTGTCCAGAGCGGGTAGGTCTTCTGGGCGGTCGACTGGAGGATGCGCCCGCCCGATTCGTTAAACAAAGCGGCGCGGCAGGAGGAGGTGCCGATGTCGAGTGCCAGGATGAGCGAAGCCATTTTCGGAGCGGGTCGAGACTTTAGGAGTGGGAGGGCACCAGCGCCTGCAGCAGCGCCTCCCTCATGCAATCGATTGGTGCGGGGCGGTGAAACCAGATCTCAAACGCAAGAGCGCCCTGATGCAGCAGCATCGAAAGGCCGTTGGCGGTCCGAGCCCCCGCCGCCTTGGCGTCGCGAAGGAGGCGCGTCGGATTACTGTAGATTGTGTCGTAGACAAGGTGGCCCTCGTGGAGCAGCGACGCGTCAAGGGGCGACGGGTCGTCGGGGGCCATGCCGACCGAGGAGCACTGCAGGATCAACCGTGCGTTTTGAACGAGCCCGCCGGAGTCAGCCGAAATGGTGTCGCTCACATGCACCCGTGGCGGCGCGGGAAGCGCCCTGAGTTGCGCCGCGAGCTCCTCGGCCTTGGAGAGGGTGCGGTTGACCAACGTGATTTCCCGGCAGCCCGCAAGCCCGCAGTAGAGGGAGATGGCGCGGCCTGCCCCCCCGCCGGCCCCAAGCACCAGCACGGTTAGATCAGACAATTTTGCGCCGAAACATTCCGCAACAGAGCGCTCAAGGCCCGCCCCGTCCGTGTTGAATCCCGACGCGACCCCAGGGCCGAAAGCCACCGTGTTCACCGCGCCAAGCTGCCCGGCGTTTGGGTCGACCACGGTGAGCAGGTCCAGCACGGCGGTCTTGTGGGGAATGGTCAGGTTCACCCCCAGAAAACCGCACTTTTGGAGAAGGGCGAAGGATTCGGGAAGTTCCTCCGGAAGGACGTGAAGCCTCCCATAGGTGTGCGGAAGCCCGCAGGCGCGGAGAGCCGCCATGTGCATCGGCGGGGACGCCGAATGCGCGACGGGCGCGCCAAGCACCGCCAGTTGGATGGGCGCGGTGTCCCGGGTCCAAGAGCGCAGGTCGCCGAGAGTGTACACTTGGCGCGGTGCGCTCATCACGGACACGGGTTGTGCTGCCCGACCGCATTCCGAATCCGCGCGACGGATCTGGCGCAACCCAGGATTTCGAGCATTGGAAAGAGGTTGGGGCCGGAGGCCCGCCCGGACACAGCGACGCGCGTTGGGAGCAGAAGTTCGGTGTGCTTGGCCCCGAGCGCGGCGGCGGTTTCTTTCAGCGCATGCTCGATCGTCTCCGCCGACCACGGGGCGAGATTTTCAAAGGCGTGGGCGAGTGCAAGGAGGCGTTCCGGCGCGGCTGGGTTGCCGAAGACTTTGGCCACCGCCTCCGCGGCGAAGGGGTAGTCTTCGGTAAAAAAGTACGAGATCCAGTCGGGTGCCTCGGAGAGGAGCTTGAGTTTCTCGCGCACAAGGCCGAGGACCTTTTCGAGCTCTCCGGGTTCGCCGCAGCGGACGCCCGCCTTTTCGAGGAATGGGGCGCCAAGTTCGCGGAGCCGTTCAGGGGCCATTCTTGAGATGTGCTGACTGTTCAGCCAGAGGCACTTGTCGAGGTCAAAGTGGGCGTTTTTGCGGGTGATCCCGCCGAGGTCGAACAGGCGTATGGTCTCCTCAAGCTCGAGCACCTCACGGTTTTCCTTCGGCGACCAGCCCAGCAGGGAGAGGTAGTTGCGGACCGCCTCGGGAGCGTACCCCCCCTCGATGTAGCTGGTGATGCTTGCCCCAGCATCGCGCTTGCTCATCTTGGAACCGTCCTTGTTGAGAATCAGGGGAATGTGGGCGTAGCGGGGCGGTGTGTGGCCGAGGGCCTTGAACAGCTCCAGGTGCTTGGGCGTGTTGGAAAGGTGGTCCTCGCCGCGGATCACATGGCTGATCTGCATCTCAATGTCGTCCACCACGTTCACAAAGTGGAAGATCCACGACCCGTCAGGCCGGCGGATTGTCATGTCGGGGTGCGTCTCCGGGTTGCTCAGGTCGAAGGGGATGGTGCCGCAGACGGCGTCCTCCACGGTCACCACCCCGCGCTGCGAGCGGAAGCGCCAGGCGCCCTGGTCTTCGTAGAGATGTCCTCCGTCTCTGAGCTTTTCAAAGTGGCGCAGGTAGACCTGCTCGCGCTGGGACTGGAAATACGGGCCGTGCGCTCCGTCCGCCTCCGGCCCCTCGTCCCAGTCGAGGCCAAGCCAGCGCAGTCCGTCCAGGATGACCCGAACCGCTTCTTCGGTGTTCCGCGCGCGGTCGGTGTCCTCGATCCGGAGGATGAGCCTGCCGCCGTGGTGGCGCGCGTACAGCCAGTTGAAGAGAGCGGTGCGCGCTCCCCCGACGTGCAGGTAACCCGTGGGCGATGGAGCAAAGCGGACGCGGACGGCTGAGGACATAGGACCGGCAAGCGTGCAAAGACTCGGGTGCCGGGGCGAGCAAAAAGCCGGACTGGAACCGCGCTTGGCAAAACGCGCGGGCTCCTCGGCGGATGGGCTGCTTTGGGCCGGGCTTCCGGCCGCGGTTGCGGGGCGCGATGTTTGATTCGGACAAGGGCGTTTGTGGAACCTTGACCGGAATGGTACGGAGCTTACTGTGGCACACTGCGTTCCCGGAGTTTTACGGGAGTGCGTACACCCCGGTCATGTTTCAGAAAGTACTTGTTATCGACGATTCGCCAGCCTCTGCGGAGTTGGCGGAGAAAGTGCTTGCCCAACAGTACCCCGGGGCGCCGGTGGACGTGCTTTACGCACAGCGCGGAGTGGACGCCTTCGACCGGCTCAACGTGGCCCAACCGGAGCTCATCCTGCTCTCGGACACCCTCCCCGACCTGACGGCCGAGGCCGTTTGCATGCGGCTCGCCAGCGACCCCCAGACGGCGGACATCCCTGTGTGCGTCGTCAACGCCACCGGAGAGGCGGACCACCTCGAGGAGCGGTTCTCCAACGTGCGAAAGGTTTTGGAAAGGCCGCTCCAGCACGATGCCATGGCCGAACTGCTCTCGCGGGTGGTGGCCACCGTGCGCGCACTGCCACGCGCTGGGTCCGACCTGATCGAACTGGACCCGGCCCGCTGCGCCTACAGCGGACACACGGGCTTTTTCCAGATCCAGGCTGCTCTCCAAATGGCGCACGGGGACCGGTTGACTGGCATCCTCAGATTCTTTGTAAACAGATCTCCAGTTGAGCTTTACGTTAGCAAGGGGCGGTTTGTGTTCGCCTCCACGCGCAATTGTCCCCTCTACTGCCGGGAGTCTCCCGTGATGCTCGAGGACGCCACGCTCGGGCAGATCATGGAGGCGCAGCTCGGACAGGCTGTCTCGGGGTGTCCTCTCTTTTTGTACCTCGGCCTCAAAGGGGTTCTGGCGCAGGAGGACGTTGTTCCAGTCATCCGGGAACACGGCCACCGGCTCTTCGCTTCGCTTTGGACCGCGGGGCGTGTCGCCTTCGAGTTTGAGCGGATGGACGTTTTGCCGGAGTTTGCCGCGAAGTTTCCGGCCTCCGGGGACGACGCGGACAACTGGGTGCTCGTCTCTCTGCGTCATGTCCGGATGGACCAACTGCCGCTCTCCCTCAGGGTCCTTTCCAACGGTTCGCCGGTATATACCCGCCGCGGAACTGAGATTGTCCAGCGCTTGAGGCTCAACGACCGCGAAGCACGCTTCGCCTCAAACGTCAACGGCGCGGAGTCCCTCCTCTCGCTCGCCAAACGCACGGGCGTGGACATGCCGGAGGCCCAGAACATGGTCTTCCGGTTCACCACCCTTGGGGTGATGGACTACTGGACCGGCGGCGGCTTGCCGGGGGCGGCACTTCCGTCTTCCGCGCGGCGCCGGTAGGCCGGGTGGAGTCCCTGCCCGCGGTCAACGATCAAGGGGCCATGAGCGCCTCGATCGCGTCGGCCTCTACGGGGATCTCCGAGGTGAGGTCAACCGGGCTGGACTCCGTGACGAGCACGTTGTTTTCCAGCCGAATCCCGAAACCCTCCTCTGGAATGTAGATCCCGGGCTCGACCGTGAGCACCCAGCCCGGGGCAAAGGGCTCTTGCGTGTGGCCGACGTCGTGCACGTCAAGCCCCAGCGGATGGCCCAAACCGTGCATGAAGTACTTAAAACAGGCCGGTTTTTCAGGGGTATGTTTTTTGACGTCCTTTGGCTTGAGCAGGCCTAGCTCGAGAAGCTCCTCGTTCATCAGCAGGACCGCCTCCCGCTGCCAGTCGCGGTGGAGCTTTCCCGCAACCGCGCCCGCAACGCCGGCGCGCATGACGCGCAGCACGGCGTTGTAGACCTGTTTTTGGCGTCGGGTGAACCGGCCCTTGACCGGGATGGTCCGGGTGAGATCTGCCGAGTAGTTGGCGTACTGGGCGGCGACGTCCAGAAGCAGGAGGTCGTCCCTGCGGCAAGGTTGGTCGTTCTGGTTGTAGTGGAGAATGCAGGCGTTCGCGCCCGAAGCGATGATGGGTGAGTAGGCAAAGGAAGCCCGGCTGCGGGTGAACTCGTGCGCGAACTCCGCCTCAATTTCGACCTCGTTGACGCCGGGTTTCACAAAGCGGCAGACCCGCTGGAACGCGTTGTCCGTGATCGTGATGGCCTTGCGCAGCAGCGCGATCTCTTCCTTGGACTTCACCACGCGCAACCGGTGCAGCAACCGGGCGAGACGCCGGTAGTCGTGGAGCGGATAGCGACTGCGGCAGTCGGCGATGAAACGGGCGTCACGGGTTTCGACGGCGATGGAGGCGCGGTTGTGTTCGTTGGTGTTGAGGTACACGTGCTCGGCCTCACACACGAGCTGGTGGAAAAGCGTCCGAAAATCCGACAGCCAGCGCACGTTTTTGATCCCCGATATGCGGGTTGCCTCCTCCTTGGAATGTTTATGTCCTTCCCACGTCTTAAGGAGCGCGTTGGGCTCGCGCAGGAAAAGGATCTCCCGATGGTTCTCGTTGAAAGCGTCCGGGGCGAGCACCAGCACTGATTCCTCCTGCTCTATCCCCGACAGGTAGAACAGGTCCGAGTTCGGGAGCACCGGCAGGGTGGCGTCCGCATTGACGGGAAGCGCGTCGTTGGCGTTGAGGACTGCGATGGAGCGGGGCTCCATTAATTCGCGCAGGCGCTGCCGGTTGAGGACGAAAAGGGCGGGGTCGATGGGGGCGTGGCGCATGAAAACGGAGAGGGTGTGGGTCGACGGGCACACCTTATGGCAAGGGGTGTTTCCGGGCAAACTTGGATTGAGATTGGCCGTGGGCCGTCTATTCTTTCCGCTTTGGCCATGGCAAATTCCCCCTACAACCTTTCCGAACACTCCTTCGAGACGGCGCTCGAACGGTTGGAACAGATCGTCGAGGAGATGGAGGGAGACAAACTGCCGCTCGAGCAACTTCTGGGCCGTTATGAGGAGGGGACGCGTCTGGTAAAGGTCTGTCAGGAAAGGATCGGCTCCGCGGAAAAGCGGATCGAACTAATCGCCAGAAACAGCGCGGGCGCCGTGGAGCTCGCGGATTTTGATCCGTCGACCGCGGTGGATCCCGCCGTTTCTCCCGCCCCGCCGGCTGCGTCCGCTCCGCGTGCCTCGCGGCGGGGCGATTCCGGGGAGGTGAGTTTGTTCTAGGACCGGGAAGCGGCGCGTGGTAGGCAACATCCAATTAACCAATTGTTTATGGCTGCAAAACTTCTTCCGACGATCCAGTCCCCCTCCGACATCAAGCGGCTTGGGTCGCCGGATCTCGCGACACTCGCCCAGGAGGTGCGCGATGAACTGGTGCGGGTGCTTTCCGAAGACAACCCGACCTCCGTCGGCGGACATTTGGGGCCAAACCTCGGCGTTGTCGAACTGACCATCGCACTGCACCGGGTGTTCACGACCCCGAAGGACAAGTTTGTCTTCGACGTCTCCCACCAGGGTTACGTGCACAAATTGTTCACCGGAAGGCGTGACCGTTTCGATTCGATCCGCCAGTACGAAGGGCTCAACGGGTTTCTTCTCCGCTCGGAAAGCCCCCACGACTGCTACGGCGCCGGGCACGCCGGCACCGCGCTCTCCGCGGCGTTGGGGATGGCCGTGGGGCGCGACCTGCGCGGGGGCGACGAGCATGTCGTCTGCGTGGCCGGCGACGCCGCCTTCACGTGCGGCGTCAGCTACGAGGCGCTCAACAACACCGCCGAGCAGACCAAGCGCCTCATCGTCGTGCTCAACGACAACGAATGGTCGATCGCCAAAAACGTCGGCGCCATGGCCTCTTATTTCAACAAGATCGCCACCAACCCAGCCTACGCGCACCTGCACGAGAAGGCGTCGAATTTCGTGCGCATGATCGGCGGCCAGTCGGCCCTGGATTTCGCCCACAAGGTGGAGGCGGGGGTGAAGAACCTCCTCCTGCCAAGCGTCATTTTTGAGGAACTCGGGTTCCGTTACTACGGGCCAATCGACGGGCACGACATCGACCTGCTGGTGCAGACTTTCGAGTTTCTCAAGACCCAGAACGAGCCGGTGTTGCTGCACGTCCTTACCCAGAAGGGACGCGGCTATGGTCCGGCCCTTGAAAAACCGGACAAGTTTCACGGGCTCGGGAAATTCGAGCCCAAAACCGGGGCGACAAAGCCGACCACCACCCCGACTTACTCGGAGCTTCTGGGCCGCACGCTTTCGAAGTTCGCCGAGCAAAACAACCGGCTCGTTGCGATCACCGCCGCGATGCCGACGGGAACCGGGTTGGCCGCGTTCGCCAGCGAGCACCCCAACCGTTACTTCGATGTGGGTATCGCCGAGGAGCACGCCGCCCTGTTTGCGTGCGGCCTCGCTGTGCAGGGGTTCAAACCGTTTCTGGCGATCTACTCGACCTTCATGCAGCGGGCGTACGACATGATCGTGCATGACATGGCTTTACAGAAGCTCAACGTGGCGTTGTGCATGGATCGGGGCGGCCTCTCCGGTGACGACGGCCCCACGCATCACGGGCTTTTCGACATTGGCTACCTGCGGCACGTGCCGAACCTGGTCTTCTGCACGCCCCGCGACGAGGCGGAGTTCGTCGACATGCTCTGGACGATGAACCATTACACCGCGGGCCC
This sequence comes from Chthoniobacteraceae bacterium, assembly GCA_044376515.1. GTDB lineage: Bacteria > Verrucomicrobiota > Verrucomicrobiia > Chthoniobacterales > Chthoniobacteraceae > Chth-196. The sequence continues at coordinate 7,164 of JBILKV010000093.1, forward strand.
GATCGCGATCCGTTACCCGCGCGGTGTGGGCACGGGAGCCAAGCCCGCGGCGCAGCCGAGGCTGTTGGAAATTGGCAAATCCGAGGTGGTGCGGCACGGCCAGATGCAACCGGTGCGGGTGGCCCTCTTCGGACTTGGAAACCTGTGCGCGATGGCCGAGGCCGCCGCGTCGCTCCTCGAGGCGCGTGGCATTTCCGTTGCGGTGATCAATCCCAGATGGATCAAGCCGCTGGACACCGGCACGTTGGAGTTTTTCGCAAGGGCCGCGGAAGTGGTTTGCACCTTCGAGGACCATGTCCTTTACAACGGGTACGGCTGCGCCGTCATGGAGCATCTTTCCGAAGAGGGGATCCACGTCCCCGTCGTCCGAATCGGCTGGCCTGACGAGTTTATCGAGCACGGTTCCATCGAGATCCTCCGTGCCAAGCACGGTCTGACCGCAGAGGCAGCCGTGGAGCGGATCCTCGCGCTGTTGGATGCGGATTCCGGGAAGGTGCCGGCGCCCGTCGTGATGGCCTGAGGACGGCCCACCCCGTCTTCCACACCCGTGAGCGCCCCCGCCGTCGAAGTCCGCGAACTGACCAAGACCTTCCGGACATACCGGAAGCAACCGGGTTTATGGGGTGCGGTCCGGGGCCTGTTCCACCGGGAGCACACTGAGACGCGGGCGGTGGACGCGGTGAGTTTCCGCGTGGAGCCCGGTGAATTTGTGGGGTTTCTGGGGCCCAACGGGGCTGGCAAGACGACTGTCCTCAAGATCTTGTCGGGCCTGGTGCAGCCGACCTCGGGCGAGGCTTCGGTGCTCGGCTACCGGCCGTGGGACCGGCGCAATGAAATGAAGCGGCAGTTCGCCCTGCTGATGGGACAGAAAAACGCGCTGTGGTGGGACCTGCCGGCTCGCGAATCCCTCGAACTGAGCCGCGTGATCTACGGTATCGACCGCAACCGTTTCAACGCTGTTGTGGAGGAGTTGACCACCCTTCTGGACGTGGCTGACAAAATGGATGTGATGGTGCGCGAACTCTCCCTGGGGGAGCGGATGAAAATGGAGCTCACCTCCGCGCTCCTCCACTCGCCGAGGGTTCTCTTTTTGGACGAGCCCACCATCGGCCTCGACGTAACCTCCCAGAAAAAAGTGCGGGAATTCCTCAAGCGCCACAGCCGCGAAAGCGGAGTCACCACGCTGCTGACCAGCCACTACATGGGGGACATTGAGGAACTCTGCCAGCGGGTCGTCATCATCGATCACGGCCGGCTTTTTTTCGACGGGCCGCTGGCCTCGATCGTCGATCGTTTTTCAGCGCATAAGCTGCTAAGGCTCAATTTTTCAAGGGAAACCACCGGCCGGTTTGAGGAGCTCGGCGAGGTGATCGAACAAAACCCGCTCGCCGTGCGGATCCGGGTGCCGCGGGTGCGGGTGGCCGACGTGTGTAGGGACGCCCTCGCTACCTGGCCAGTCGTGGACCTCTCCGTGGAGGACATTTCGGTGGAGGAGGTCATCCGTGCGCTTTTCGCGCAGGCAAACCCGTAGCAACCGCGCGGCCTCCGGGCCCCCGCTCAGGAGCCCACGACCCAGACGACTTCGCCAGCCGTCGGACGGACTCCGCCCGATGGAAATTCGCCCCGTAGCGCAGCCTCGAGGACAGGTTCCTTTTTTGGATCGTTCAACAGAAAAGCCACCCTGCGGGACGCATTGATGAGCGGATAGGTGAAGGTCACTCGTTGGGGCGGTGGCTTGGGACCAATGGTCGCAACCAGCAGACGCTGTGTTTCAGCGAGTGCCGGAGATCCAGGGAAAAGGGAGGCGGTGTGGCCGTCCTCACCAAGGCCCAGGAGGAGCAGGTCGTGACGGTAGACGTCCTCGCCCATGCGCTTTGCAACCGCCGCGAGCCGGGCTTCGCATTGCGCGGCCGCTTCGTCCGGGGCGATGTTGCCCTGGATCAGGAAGACGTTGCCGGCGGGGATCGGGACCCGGCTCAGAAGTGCCTCGGAGGCCATGTGGAAATTGCTGTCAGCGTGGTCGGGCGGGACGCAGCGCTCGTCGCCAAAAGTGATTTGGACCGCCTCCCAGGGGAGGGCGTCGGCGTTTTCAGCGAGGGCCTTGTACACGGCGCGCGGCGTGCCTCCGCCTGCAAGACCAAGGCGGAACATGCCGGAGCGGGCGAGCGCTTCACGGCCCGTTTCAACGATAAGGGCGACGGCGTCTCTGACAAATTCATGGGTGCGCAGCACCCGGGAGTTCATTGCAGTTGACATGGGATGAGGGCTTCCAGAACGGCAGGCTGTCCGGGACGCAAAGTGAGATGGGCGAGGGTGGCTTTTTCGAAGTGGAGATTCTCCGTTGCGAGGCGCCCGAGCAGGCTTGCCGCCAGATCTCCGAGATCGGGCTGGTGGCCGACAAGCAGCATGGCATCCGCCGGCAGGTGCCGGCCGATCCCTTCCACGGCCTGTGCGGGGGTCATTCCGGGCAGCGCCCAATTGCAAGGCGTGACGGGGAAGCCGAGCGCGGTCGCAATAGGAGCCGCTGTTTCAAGTGAGCGCAGGGCGGCGCTGCTCAGCAGGAGGGTTGGGCGCACGCGGTAGCCGCCCAGAAACTTTGCGACCAGAGCGGCCTGCTCGTGGCCCTTCGGGGACAGCGGCCGTTTGTGGTCGGTCGCCGCGTGGTCGAGGGCGTCCGCGTGGCGGAGGAGGAGAAGTTCCATGGGGGAGTGGTGTTTACATTACCATGCCGCCGTCCACAGTGAGGCATTGGCCGGTGATGTAGGCCGCCTCGGCGCTGGCAAGGAAGGCCACGGCGGAGGCGATATCCTCGGGGTTGCCGAACCGGCCGAGGGGGATCTGGGCGGTGACGGCATCCTTGACCTTGTCGGGGAGTACTTCGGTCATGTCCGTGGAGATGAAGCCGGGGGCTACCACGTTGCAGGTGATGCCGCGGCTGGCCAGTTCGCGGGCGATGGTTTTGGAGAGCCCCAGGAGGCCCGCCTTGGAGGCGGCATAGTTGGCCTGACCTGCGTTGCCCATGAGGCCGGCGACCGAACCGATGTTGATGATGCGCCCGGAGCGCTGCTTGAGCATCGAGCGTTCAAACGCCTGGATGCAGTTGAAGGTCCCCTTGAGGTTGGTGTCCAACACCACGTCCCAGTCCTCCTCCGAAAGGCGGAGCGACAAGTTATCCCGGGTCACCCCGGCGTTGTTGACGAGGATGTCGACCCGCGAAAAGTCCTCCAGAATCTGGGAGGCCAGACTGCCCACCGCCGCGTGGCTGGCGACGTCCACCGAGTAGGCCTTTGCCAGTCCCGCGTGCTTGGAGTTGATCTCGTCTGCGGTGCGGACCGCGTTGGCCTCGTTGCGCGAAACCACGGCGATCCGAGCGCCTTCCGCGGCGAAGCGCAGGGCGATGGCGTGACCGATCCCGCGTCCGGCGCCGGTGATGACGGCGACCTGATTGGCAAAACGCATTGGAAGACTGATGGTGTTCATGGAAAATCGCACGAGTGTTCCGTCTTGCTCCGCCGGTGTCCAGTTCGGCCTCGGAGAGAGGGCGGGACCCCGGAGAATTGGGAGCGGCCTGGAGGTGGGGCGGCGAGGGGGCCCCGCTGAAAATAAAAGAGCCCGGCTTGGCCGGGCCCTTCTAAAACGAAGCTGTGGAACCGAATTACTTGGCGGCGGCCACAACGGTCGCCTTCCCGTGGGTGGCGTCGACCTTGACCGACTTTCCAACGAGGCCGTCGACGAGGTCCGCGCCCTTGGTCGTGGGGGTCAGGGTGATGGAAGCAACCTTCGCGTCCTTGCCTTCGACCTTGAGGGTCTTGGTTTCCTTGTCGAAGGACTTGAGGGTCCCCTCGGTGGTCTCGATCTTGCCGCAGCCAGCATGGGCGGCTGAGCCAAAGGCGATTACGGCTGCGATGGTGAGGAACTTCTTCATGATGTTTTGGTTTGTTTTGGGTTGGGAGTGGCCGGCACCCGCCAGCCAGCCCCGCCACTTCGAACCAAAACTTGTTTGAATCAAGCGAAAAATAAGGGATAGCTCTCTGGCGTGACCCCCAATCCCCTCCTCCGCCTCGTTCTCTTCGTTGGCTTGTTCGTCCTTTGGGCGTCCCCAGCCCGTGCGCACCCGATTCCGGACATCCCTGTCCACGGGAGCTTTGCGTCGGGCGGGCGGGCACTCGTCCGCGTGGATGTCAATCCCAGGTGCTTCGATGAGAACCCCACGGATGCGACCTCCCTGACGCGCCTACTCTACGCCAACCTTTCTCCAGAACGGAAGGAGCAGATGCTTAAAATGGCCTCCGAGCTGATCAAAAGGGAACTGGAATTCTTTCTGGAGCCGGTCGGGAGGGTGCAACCTGAGTTCCAGTTTGCATTCTCAGGCGAGGCGGGGCGCGCGCTCGAGAATGATGATTCGGTGGTGGTAATCTCAGCCAAGTGGCAGACGCAGATCCCCTCGGGCGTCACGGGTTGGAGTGTGCGTTCCTCGCCGGGCAACAAGCTGTCGGTCGTGTTTGAGAACGAAATCAACGGCAACCCGCACCCCCGGGTTTCGGTGCTGTTTCCAGGGGAGCGCAGTTTCACGCTGGATTTGACGGAACTCACCGGCGCTCTGCCGCAGGCCGCCACCCCGGGGAGCGTGCCCGCCACGGGTGGTTCGGGGCATGTGCTGAGCACGGTCTGGAGTTTTGGAAAGCAGGGGTTTGGACACGTGATTCCCGCCGGCCAGGATCATATTCTCTTTGTGGTCGGGTTGTTTCTTCTGGGGCGCTCGTGGGGGCCCCTCCTCTGGCAGGTGAGCGCGTTCACCCTTGCCCACTCAGCCACCCTCGCCATGGCGACCCTTGGCCTGTTTTCGCCGTCCCCGAAAGTCGTCGAGCCCTTGATCGCTGCGAGTATCGCCCTCGTGGCGTTTGAGAACATTTGGAAGCCGGTCTACACCCTGAGGCGGCTTCTGGTGGTTTTTGTGTTCGGGCTTGTGCACGGCCTGGGGTTCGCGGGGGGCCTGACCGAACTGACCATTCCGAAAGGCTCCCTTCTCGCCGCGCTGGGCGGCTTCAACCTGGGCGTGGAAGCCGGCCAGATTGCCGCCATCGGAGTGGCCTTTCTGCTGACCGTTTGGATCCGGGACAACAACCTTTTCAGGCGGTACGTTGCGATCCCCGGTTCGGTGGCAATCGGCATCGCGGGGCTTTATTGGACGGTGACCCGCTTGTTGGGCGCCTAAACAGTGGAGGCGGTTGGGAATGGGAGGGCTGGCCATGGGAGGGCTGGCCAAGCTGGCGCCACCGAAGAACGGCCTTGCCGGTTTGCATTCGAAGGAGCACGGCGACGGGGCTTCAAAAAATTCGGGGAAGTTCAAAAAAAATCGAACGAATTTTTGGGATGGTTTGTCTCCGTGAACAAATATCTAAGGCGGCTCTCGATTGAGCCGGAAAATCCATGATCCAAGTTCGAAATCTCAGAAAAACATTCGGCCCGAAAGTTGCCGTCGGAGGCGTCAGCTTTAAGGTCGAGAAGGGCGAGGTGCTTGGTTTCCTCGGGCCAAACGGCGCGGGCAAGAGCACCACGATGCGCATGATCACCGGGTTCATCCCCCCGACCGACGGGGAGGCCGTCATCGGGGGATTCAACATTGTCGACCAACCGATTGAGGCCAAGCGCCTGATGGGTTACCTCCCGGAGAACGCCCCCTCCTACGCTGACATGACGGTGAACGGTTTTCTCAGCTTCGCGGCGGAGTTGCGCGGCCTGAGCGGAAGTGCCCAGCGCAAGGCGGTCGACCGGGCCGTGGAGATGTGCTTTCTGGAAAACGTGCTGCACCAGAGCGTTGAGACGCTCTCCAAGGGGTACAGACACCGCACCTGTTTCGCTCAGTCAATCATCCATGACCCCGAGGTGTTGATCCTCGACGAACCCACCGACGGACTGGATCCCAACCAAAAGCACGAGGTACGAACCCTCATCCGCAAGATGGGCGAGACCAAGGCGATCATCTTTTCCACGCACATTCTCGAGGAGGTTGAGGCGGTTTGCTCGAGGGCCATTATCATCGACCGGGGGGTTATCGTGGCAAACGGAACTCCCGCAGAGCTGAAGGGGCGTTCGCCTCAGGCGGGCGCCATCACGCTCCGGCTCGGAGCGGAACCCAAGGAGGGGGTGAAGGCCGTGGTTTCCAGACTCGAGTCTCTTCACCAGGTCGACCACGTCAACATCCTCGGCAGTGCGCCGGTGGAGCTGCGAATTTTCGCCCGGAAAAACGTGGCGGCCGCAGATTTGGCCGCGGCTCTGTCGGACGTCGCGCTGAAAGAGCAGTGGTCGCTGCGTGAGCTTCACGCTGAGGAAGGCCGCCTTGACGAGGTCTTCCGCGCCATCACGCTTCCCGACACCAAGAGCGCCGGAAAGGAGAACAAATGAAACCCATCCTCACGATAACCAAGCGCGAGCTTACCGGCTACTTCGCCTCGCCGGTAGCCTTTGTCTTCATCGTCATCTTCCTCATGCTCTCGGGCTTCTTCACCTTCATGGTGGCGGGCTTTTTCGAGCGGGGACAGGCCAGCCTCGAGGCGTTCTTCTCCTGGCACCCGTGGCTGTATCTCTTCCTCGTGCCGTCAGTCGGCATGCGGATGTGGAGCGAGGAGCGCCGGCTCGGCACGCTGGAACTGCTCCTGACCATGCCGGTGACCCCGACCCAAGCCATCATTGGCAAGTTTCTCTCCGCATGGATCGTGCTCGCCCTCGCCCTCGGGCTGACCTTTCCGGTGTGGATCACCGTCAACTACCTCGGCAATCCGGACAACGGCATTATTCTTGCCGGATATCTCGGTTCGCTGCTGATGGGCGGTGCCTACTTGTCGATCACGGCGATGACCTCGGCGATGACCCGCAATCAGGTCGTGGCCTTCATCGTGTCGGTGGTGATTTCGCTCTTCCTGATCCTCGCAGGATACCCGCCGGTCACGAACCTTCTCGTGAGCTGGGCCAAGCCGTGGTTTGTCGAGGCGATCGCGGCCTTCAGCGTGATGACCCATTTTGAGAGCATCCAAAAAGGGGTGCTCGACTCCCGGGACATCCTCTATTTCCTCTCGGTGATCGGTTTCTCCTTATTCACCACCGGCGTCATCGTGCGTACGCACCGCGCCGGCTAAAGCACCATCAAATCCCGTTGCAGTTATGAAGAACAAAGGTCTTGAAACCTGGCTTTATTCGTCGCTTGGCGTGGCGGCGATGTTTGGAATCATCGTCATCATCAACGCCCTCGCCTCGGGCTTTAACAAGCGCGTCGACCTGACCGCTGAACGGGCATACACCCTTTCGGCGGGCACGCGGGAGATCCTCCGCAAGCTCGACACGCCCGTCCAGATTCGGTTCTACAGCACGCGCAGCGACACTCGCATGCCGGTCTTCCTCAAGACCTACGCGCAACGTGTGGAGGACCTGCTGGGCGAGTTCCGGCAGGCTTCCAACGGGCATATTGAAATTCAGAAACTGGATCCGGCGCCAGATTCGGACGCCGAAGATTCCGCCCGGCTTGACGGCATCGAAGGGCAGGCCCGCGTCGACGGCGAGCCGTTTTATCTCGGCCTGAGCGTGAGCATGCTTGACCAGAAGCAGGCGATTCCGTTTTTGGCGCCCGACCGCGAACGTCTACTGGAGTATGACATCGCGAGAGCGATCACCCGGGTGGTCTCCACGGAGAAGCCGGTGATCGGGGTGATGAGTCCGCTGCCCTATGGCGGCCAGCCAACCAACCCAATGATGATGCGCATGGGCCAGTCCGGCCAGCAGCCTTGGGTGTTCATCAGTGAGCTGAAGCGAGATTTCACCGTGCGCGACATTCCCTTTACCGCCGAGGAGATCCCGAAGGACGTCAAGGTGCTGGTCCTGATCCATCCGAAGGGGATCAGCGACGTGTCCCAGTATGCGGTCGACCAGTTCGTGCTCCGTGGTGGGAAACTGGTCGCCATGCTCGACCCGCAGGGCGTGCTGGACCGAAGCGCCGCCGGCAATCCGATGGGCATGAGCATGGGAAGTCGATCGTCTCTCGACAAGCTGACGTCCGCTTGGGGGTTGTCCTTCGAGAGCTCGAAGGTCGTGGCCGACATGGACTTTGTGGGACGGACGCGCGAAGGGCGCCAACCTGCGGTCCTCGCGCTGAACGAGAAGGCCACCAACCGCGACGACATCGTTAGCGCCGAGGCGAACAACCTGATCTTTGCGTTCGCCGGGTCCTTCACCGGCACCCCCGCGGAAGGTTTGAAACAGACCGTCCTCGTGAAATCCTCCAAGAACTCCCAACTGGTTGACCCCATGAGCGCCCAGTTTGGCGGAGAGCGGCTGATCAAGGATTTCGCCTCTTCTAACACGGAGCAAACCCTCGCACTGCGACTCACCGGCAAGTTCAAGACGGCGTTCCCCGACGGCAAGCCCAAGGCGGCCCCCGCTCCGGGCGCCCCCGAGGAACCGAAGGATAACAAGCCCGTGGAGGCTGGTCTGAAGGAGTCTAAGGAGGAGGGGGCGGTGCTGCTGATTGGCGATTCAGACTTCATTCAGGACCAGTTGTGCGTGCAGGAGATGGTGAATCCGTTTGGCGGTCAGCGG
>JBILKV010000267.1:0-5323 GCA_044376515.1 Chthoniobacteraceae bacterium
AGTGGTTTTGCGCTCCTGCACCAGCTCCATCACAAGCATCGGTTCGCTCTCCAAACCGCTGGTTGGCCGGTTCAGGCCCCGGAGACTCTCCTTTTGGAGTCTCCATCCGAGATCCTTCCGTTGGTGAAGCAGTCTCACGAGTGGGTCTTCAAACCCGCCTACTCGCGGTTTGCCTCCAAAACATTGATCCGTCCGGAGCCGTGTGAGCTTTCGCGGCTTGAACCCTCACCGGATTTTCCATGGGTGGCGCAGCGCTTTGTGTCCGGAAAGGAACACAGCAGTTTTAGCATTCTTGTGAACGGGCTCCTCCGGGCCCATGCCTGTTATCATTCCCTCTACAAGGTGGGCAGGGGATCGGGAATTTACTTCACCCCGACCGACCCGCCTAAAATTCGCGCCGCGCTCGAACATTTTGGAAAAGTGACGGGCTACACGGGCCAGGTCGGCTTTGACTTTATCGAGGACGAGAGCGGCGGGATCCACGTTCTGGAATGCAATCCGCGCGCGACCAGCGGGATTCATCTCTTCGACAACCAGCCTGAGGCTCTAGTGGCGAGCCTGTTCCATGCGGTGTCTCCGTCCGTTCTGGCTCCGACTCCCGAACCCCGCATGGTGGCCCTCGCTGTCCTTCTGTTCGCGGCGCCCCGGATGTTTTGGCGCGCGGAGTTCCGCCGGCATTTCACCGCGGCCCGGGACGTCATCTTGCGAAACGGCGACCACGGCCCGTTGGCGGCTCAGTTGCCGGGCCTCGCGGAAATCGGGCTGCGGGCTGTGCGCAGGCGCTGTGGTCTGCTTGCCGCCTCCACCTCGGACATTGAGTGGGACGGCCAAGCCCTTCCCGTGTTCTGCACATGAGACTGTTGTCCGCCTGCCAGCTTGGGAATCAGACTGAGAGTCCATCGGACACAGGGGCGCTCCGGTATGTCTCCAAGTACGAGGCGCTCGGTCAGCGTTTTGTGCGGAATGTCGCCACGCGGATGCTGCTTCTGGACACCGGCTCCCATCAGTTCCCGGTCAGCGTCAACGACGGTGGAGGGTATCGAGAGAATTGTTACGTGGTTTCGCCGGTGGCAGCCTACGGCGCCTACGCACTGGAGGAGGTGCGCCGATTGAAGCGGCCGGCGCTCGAGTGGCCGCTTGCACTGTTGCTCCGTGGGATGATTGCCTCGTTGGGTGCGGCCTGTCTGGACCGGATCGTTCACGTCAACAATTGGTTGCTCTCAACCAACCTCTACCCGTCGACGTGGGAAGGGGAGGACCTGCAACGGATGACGGAATTCCTGAAAGACGAATTTCCGGACCATTCCTTTGCCTTCCGCTCCCTGAACCGGAGGTGTCACTCGGTGCTGCTCGAGCGGTTGCAGTTGCTCGGCTACGCGGCGGTTCCCAGCCGACAGGTCTACATTTTTGACGGGACCGCAGGGGAACGCTCCCCCTTTTTGAGCCGCCACAACACCCGCGTGGATGCAGCCCTCTCGAGGCGGACCGGCTATCGTATCCTCAGGGGTGAAGAGCTCATGGAAAACGATTTTCAACGCCTCGAGCAGCTCTACAACAAGCTCTATCTGGAGAAGTATTCACGGCTCAACCCGCACTACACCGCTGACTGGCTGCGGTCCGGCCAGCGGGACGGTTGGCTGGAGTTGAGGGTGCTGCAGGGCCCCTGCGGAACCTTGGACGGCGTGGTCGGCTGGTTTGCCTCGGACACCAGTCTCAGTGCTCCGATTGTGGGCTACGACACCATGCTCTCGAAGCGGGAGGGCCTCTATCGCCTGCTCACGCGGCTTTGCCTGCAGGAGGCGGCGGACCGCCGCGCGGTGTTGAACTTCAGTTCGGGCGCGTCGCATTTCAAGCGACTCCGCGGTGGCGAACCTGAAATCGAGTTTAGCATGGTCTATACAAGGCATTTGCCGTTGCGCCGTCGGGTTGTTTGGACATTCCTCGGCCGGTTGCTTCAGACAATCGGCGTTCCGCTCATGCAGGCCCTCAAACTATGAATGACCCCTCGCTCTCACGGACGGAGTGGTGGCCGGTCGCGACCACCCGCGAACTCGGCCGCACCGCGCCTCTTTCCCGTACACTCCTTGGAATTCCCATGGTGCTGTTTCGTTCGGCGGACGGAACTGCCGCCGCTCTGATGGACCGTTGTCCCCATCGGTCCGCACCCCTCAGTAAAGGCGCCACGCGAAACGGGGACATTGAGTGTCCCTATCATGGGTGGCGATTTGACCGTGCCGGAAACTGCACGCTCATGCCCGGTGGGGTGGCGCCCTGCAGGCAGGCGCTTCGAGTTACCACGTTCCACGTCTGCGAGCAAGCCGGTCTTGTCTGGGCCAGCCTTCCCGGCGCGCCGCCCCAGCAACCGCCAACATCCCCGTCCGAAGTCACGCACTCCCTGGATGTGTTCTTTCTCAGCGACACCCTCCGCTGCACTCTGGCCGCCGCCGCCGAAAACTTTCTCGACCCGTTCCACACCCACTTCGTACATGCGGGCTGGATCCGAAACGACGCGCAGCGGCAAAAGATCCGGGTGAGAGTGCGACCGCTGCCAGACGGCGTGGAAGCCCGTTACTCCGGAGAGAAAACCCAGGCAGGCTGGATTTCGCGTTTGTTGGAAAAAAATAGGGGAGAGAGTTTTGGACGGTTTCGACTGCCCGGCTTGGCGGAGATAGAGTACCGGGATCAGATGGGACGACTCAGCTTGCTGATCAGTGCGTGGCTGACTCCTGCTGCGCAGGGAGAGACCCAAATTTTTGCCCGCGTGGCAACGGCTGCCGGCTGGGTGCCCGCTTTGCTCAAAGAGGGCATTCTGCGCCGCGTGTTCAACGTGATCCTGAAGCAAGACAAGCAAATCCTCGAACTCACTGACGCAAACAGGAAAAGATTCGGGCTCCCATTAAAAGACGCTTCTGAGAAAGACGCTTCTGAGCAGCAGTTCCACGGGCACCTCGCCCTGCTGGGACCCTCCATTGAAAAGCTACTTTCCGGTCGGACGCTGGATGACCTTGAAGAAAGTGATACCGACCTTTTCATTTAAAGCGTGTTTTGCACTGGCGACAAAGGCAGGTTCGCCGCCCTCGGATTGGCTGTGTTCAGGCGACCCACCGCAGAGAACGGGTACACTTTTCTTGTGCCGGTTATTTTCGAGAATTGTCAGTCTTCAGGTTGGATTTTCGGAGTTATTCTGGAATTGCAAATACATTTACTTAAACGGTTTAGCGCAGAAATGAAACCCCGGCACCGAGGGTAAAACAACCTTCGTAGTCGACCGGAGTGACTTCTCCAACGAAAGTGAGGGGAATCGTTCCCGCTGACCGCCCTAAGTGCCCATTAAGCTACCCCCCCGAATGAGCATCCAATTCACCCCCCTTCCGCACCTCCGCAGCATTCCGAAGTTCACTCGTGGAAGATTCGTGTGCTGGCTCGCCTGCCTTGTGGTTTCCTGCCTTTCAGGCACGCAAGCGGCCGATCTGCGAGTCGGTTCCCCGTTTTCAGACCACATGGTGCTTCAGCGGGAGAAGCCCGTCGCTGTGTGGGGTTGGGCCGATGCCGGGGAAGAGGTGACAGTTTCTTTCGCGGGAAGCGCGAAGGCCGTCTCCGCGGGTGCCGACGGCAGATGGTTGGTTCATCTTGCTCCTCTCAAGGCCTCCCTCGAGCCGCGCACGCTCACAGTCGTCGGCAGGGAAGGGCGCAGCATTGCAGTTCAGGACGTGCTGGTTGGGGAGGTGTGGCTTGGCTCCGGTCAGTCGAACATGGAGATGAGCGTGGGCTCCGCCAGTGGCTTCGAGGCAGAAAAAGCCGCGGCAAATCTTCCCCTGATCCGTTACTACGGCGAATCGTCCGGCACCGCAGAGAAGCCTCAGCCCGAGGGCCGGGGGAACTGGCAGGTGTGTACGTCGGAAAGCGTGCGCCGGTTTTCCGCGACACTTTATTTCTTTGGGCGCGAACTGCACCGGACACTTGGCGTCCCCGTCGGTCTGATCAGCTCTGCGGTGGGGGCGACACAGATCGAATACTGGATTCCGGCGGAAGCCCAGTCTTCGGATGCAAAGACCAAAGCGAACTACGAATCGCTCTCACGGGGATACGCCAACTTTGACGAGGCCCGGGTGGTGGCCAATTACAAGGCGCAGATGGCCGCGTGGCAGATCGCGGCAGACAGAGCTTCCGAAGAAAACAAGGCGTTGCCGCCCAGGCCGCTCGACATCCTTGCGATCCGCAAACGCAAGGGACCTCCGGGTGGTCTTTTCAACGGAAAAATCTACAACCTGGCTCCTTACACCCTGCGCGGCGTCCTCTGGTATCAGGGCGAGAGCAACGCGGGCAACCCCGGTGTCTACCAAACGCTGCTTACCGAACTTGTGACCAGTTGGCGCGCGTTGTGGAACGAGGAGCTTCCATTTGCATGGGTGCAGTTGCCCGGATTCACGACGACGGGCGAGGGCTGGCCCCGAATGCGTGAGGCCATGCTGAAGACTCTCGAACTGCCTCGGACCGGCATGGCGATCACAATCGACATCGGCGATTCCACGAACATCCACCCCACCAACAAGCAGGAGGTAGGCCGTCGGCTCTCCCTGTGGGCCCTTGGCTCGGTTTACGGCCGTGACGTGCCCGCGACATGTGGCCCGCTGCCGGTCGGTTCGGCGATCGTCGGCAACAGCATCGCCGTCGCGTTCAAACACACCGAGGGTGGTTTAAGGTCCCGAGACGGCGCCCCGGTCTTGGGCTTCGAGGTTGCCGGGGTCGAACGGCAGTGGAAGCCCGCGAGTGCGACGATCGAAGGAAATCGTGTTTTAGTGAGCAGCCCGGAGGTCGCAGAGCCGGCGGCGGTGCGGTATGGATGGCGGGGCCTTCCGGAGTGCACCCTTTACAACGGGGCCGGCCTTCCCGCATCCCCTTTCCGGACCGACGACTGGCCCGAGCTCGGCGGCGCAAGGCAATAGCAAGACGCTGGCCGAGAAAGGGCGCAAAACCGCGGTTCGCTCAGTGCTTTCTCCGAGAGGTGAAAAGACGCTGCTTCGCAGCGGTCGACAGATAACGCGCTGCGAGGGCCGAGGTGAAAATGGTCGGATTCCGCCACTTTAATTCTTGCGGAAAGACGAAGGGCGGCGACTGGTTTTTTGCGCCTGCCGTTGTCTCGTTACTGTCTGGATTGGTTTGCCTTCTACTTCGCTCGCTCTCCTCGGCAACCCTCCCCCTCCTTCACTACCGTCTAGGAATGGTGCAACCCATTCACACGACTCTGGATTGGAGTGGCAGCCCGCTACCTTCGACATTCCAAATGTTCCACGGTTTCGACCACCGGCCCACGTATGCGGTA
>JBILKV010000268.1:0-5320 GCA_044376515.1 Chthoniobacteraceae bacterium
AAATTTGCCGCAGCATCTCTCCGGTGCTGCGGCAAATCTGTTTTCGCCTCCAGCCTGTTCCCGGTGAAGCCACACGCCAACGAACTTCCGCCCGAGGTGCGCGCCGCCCTCGGCATCTACCGCGCCGCCCTGCCCCTGGTGTCCGGCCTTCTCCTGCCCGGCTACCTTGCGAGAATGGTCCGCCGCGGCAATTACAGAACCGGATTCTGGCAGCGCTTCGGCCGATACGATGCGCTCGAGTCTAAACGGCTCCTGGCGCACCGCTGGACATGGATCCGCTCCATCAGTGTCGGCGAAACCCTCGTGGCGCTCAAACTCGCCCGGGCCCTGCATGCCGCGCGCCCCGATTGGAAAATCGCCCTTTCCGTCACCACCTCCACCGGCTTTGCGCTCGCCACCGAGGCGGCTTCGGAATGGCTTTTCCCCATGTACAACCCCCTCGACAACCCGTCCGTTGTGGAGCGTGCTCTGGCTGCACTCCGCCCGGAACGGCTGATTCTCATCGAGGGCGAAATCTGGCCCAACCTCGTCTGCGCCTGCCGCGAGCGATCCGTCCCCATCTTTCTGGCAAACGCGCGCCTTTCAAAGCGTTCAGCAGCCGGTTTTGCACGATGGAAACGCTGGACCGCCCCGTTTTTCGGTCTCCTCGACTGGGTCGGTCTTCCCGAGGAATTGGACCGCGAACGCTGGATTTCTGTCGGCGCCACGCCCGGGATTCTGGAGGTCACCGGCAGCATCAAGTTCGATCAGGAAGGCGCCTCGCAGGGCCCTCTCGTCCAGCTCCAAGAAACACTTTTCGCAACGACAGGAATGCCGGAGATTCCTCCGCTGCTCGTGGCCGGCAGCACGCACGACGGCGAAGAATTCCTTCTGGCGGAGCTGCTTCACCAATGGCGCCTCACCCACCCCTCCCTCCGACTGCTCCTCGCTCCGCGTCACGTGGAGCGGGTCCCAGCCCTTCTGCGGGAACTCGCACCACTCGGATTCAGAATACTCAAACGCACCCAACTTCCGGCACCGGTCGAATGGGACATCCTTCTTTTGGACACCACCGGCGAACTCAAGGACTGGTACTCGCTCGCCACCGTCGCCTTTGTCGGCAAAAGCCTGACAGCCCACGGCGGGCAAAATCCCGCAGAACCTGCACTTGCGGCAAAAGCCATGGTTTTCGGCCCGAACATGGAAAATTTTGAATCCATCGTTCGCCTGCTTCTTGAGACGGATGCTGCCGTGCAGGTGCGCGACGCGCTGGAACTTCATACCCAGGTCGAAGCCCTGTTGAGTGCCCCGGACCGGCGAAAGCGCCTCGGCCAAAATGCTGCCGCCGCGCTGGCCATCCACCAGGGGGCGACGTGCCGCACCGCCGCCGCCATCCTCGGACACAGAGACCCAGTGTGCAGCCCCACCCCCCGGCTCCCGCCTCCACATGATGCGGCGGCAGCCCGCAAGCCCAAAGAGCACCTGAACTGAGAACTCTCCGTTCAGGACGCCTGAGGAGCACCCCACAAGGAGCAAGAGGAGCGGGGACGTCCCGGCCTCGGGCCCCGGTGCAGACAAGGTCACTCTTCTCCTGAAAAAGCCGCTCGCAGCCCCCCCTCTCACTGAAAGGGATAAACCACCGCCGGACGACTGCGAGAGAGCCCTGGGAAAATTCCTGTGCCGGAATGCCGTGTTCGGCGGGAGGCTCCGCCCACTGAATGTTCGCCCGATTGGCGCGCGTTTGCGGGTTGTCCTTTGCCTTGACCGGGCGCTATTTTCCGAAAAGCCACCCCATGGATCTTACGATGCGCCCCGAAAACGCGGTCACCACCAAAAGAAGTTGTCCGCTTTCAGGCAGCCACGAGGCAACCCTCGTTGCCGTCCGGGACAGGCACGGGGAACCGCTCCGGAACGTTTGCTGGACGGAGAGCGGCTTTATCGGCGTGGACCCCATTCCGATCGAGGACGTCTCTGCATTCTACAAAACCGAGTACAGGCAACAGTACAAGGGGGCATTCCGGCCGCAAAACCGGCACGTGCTCAGGGCCGCCCGCTGTGCGCGGGACCGCTTCGAACGCATCCGGGCACACCTCCCCCCGGGCAGAAAGCTTTCCACCTTGGACGCCGGAGCCAGCAGCGGAGAGTTCGTCTTTCTGATGAAACACCTTGGATACGAGGCGGAGGGCATCGAACCCCATGTGGGATACGCCCAACACGCGAAGCTCACCCTTGGGCTCAACGTCACCAACTGCACCTTTTCAGAATTTCCAGCAACGTCGGCCGGCTTCGGGCTGATCACCCTCTTCCACGTGCTCGAACACCTGGAGTTTCCGGTCCAAGACCTTCGCCGCCTGCGCGATCTCCTCGACGGGCACGGAGTCTTTGTCATTGAAGTCCCCAACATCCTCTACAGGGGCATGAAGTTCTCGCACAAGTGGCACAAGGGTCACTTGAGCGGGTTCACCGTGGATTCCCTCCGACTCACCGCAGCCGCAGCGGGTTTGGAAGCACTGGAGTGCGGTGCGATCGGGGACGGAGGCAACCTTTTTGGTATCTTCCGAAAGGCCCCGCCGCTCACGCCCGAACAAATCAAAGCCCGACTGGTCGGCTCTCGGCAGAAGGCTCTTGTGGATCTCGCCGCCAACTCCGATCTGGACTATTTCTGCCGCTGGAACACCTGGGCGAAAATCCCCGGAAAGCTTCTCAGCCAGATTGAGGAAAGAAAAACAGCCCCCAGGCACCTGGAGGCAAAGATGGTGCTGGAGAGCGTGTACCGTGGCCTTTGACGCCGCCACGAAGCGCCGGTTACTTTCCTCAAACTTTTAAAACCTTTCTCTGCCGCCGCCCGTAGCGATTGGTGGGAACACCTGAGCAATCCATGACAACCAGGGTGATCAACGTGGCGGTGTTTGACGCGCACCGGTTCGACCGCGATGCGTTGGAGCGTGCGCTTGCGGGTGCCGCCGCAGAAACCGGCGCCCCGGCGGAGCCCGGGATATCCCTCCGCTTTCTGGAGGTCCGCCTGAACGCTCGGACCGCCGCGCTGGCCGACGGCTGCGACGCGGTCTGCGCGTTCGTCAACGATTGCTTGGACGAGGAAACCCTCCGGCGCCTCTCCGCCACCGGGGTGCGCATGGTGGCGCTGCGCTGCGCCGGCTTCAACCATGTGGACCTGAGGGCGGCCAGGCAGCTGGGGCTGGGCGTGGCCCGGGTGCCGGCGTACTCCCCCTACGCCATCGCCGAGCACGCCGTCGCGCTGATCCTGGCCCTCAACCGCAAAATCGTCCGCGCCTCGGGCCGGGTGCGGGATGGCAACTTTTCCCTCGAGGGACTCGTCGGGTTCGACCTGCACGGCAAGACGGTCGGGGTGGTCGGGACCGGTAAAATCGGGGCGGCGTTTGCACGGATCATGCGCGGTTTTGGATGTGTCCTGCTGGGGGCAGACCCCGCGCCGGACGCGGCCCTGTCTGCAGAGACGGGGCTTGAATACTGCTCCCTGCCGGAACTTCTTGGCCGCTCCGACATCGTTTCGCTGCACCTGCCCCTTCACGGGGCGACGAGACACGTCCTGGACGAGGCTGCCATTGGGAAGATGCGCCACGGGGCGATGCTTATCAACACGGGACGCGGGGCGCTGGTAGACACCGTCGCGCTCATGGAGGGGCTCAAAAACGGTCAAATCGGTGCCGTGGGGCTGGATGTCTACGAGGAGGAGGAGGGGGTGTTTTTTGAGGATCATTCCGGGGAAGTGCTGCGGGACGAGAAGCTGGCCTGGCTGCTGATGTGCCCGAATGTGCTGATTACTGCGCACCAGGCATTTCTGACTCGGGAGGCACTTGACGGACTCGCATCCACCACCCTCTTGAATCTGAGGGAATACCGCGCCGCGGCTTTGGGCCTTGCCCACGGACCGCCGGATCCGGAGCGGTGGCTGGTGGCCCCCCAGCCCCCCCAGCCCCCTGCCGACCCGTCGCCCGCGTGACTCCCGGCTCCGACCAGCCTTCGGATGGCCGCCCCGAAATGCGCTGACGACGGTCCTTGAACCTCCCCGGATCCAAGACTTCCTTGAAGCAGTTCAGGGAATCAAAGGGAAAAGGTCGCCCGGATAGCAGCCCCTCCCAGAAATGCGAGCCGAACCACCCCACGCACCGCCCAGCGACGGAATCTGTTCACCCGTCCGCAAGCCTCGCCCGCCCTCCGGTTCCCATCACCCCCTAGCGGTATCCATATCATACCAACGCTCAATGCTAACCGGAGTGTTTGCGCCCCGAAGGGGGAGGCCACTCGCAGCCCCATGGCAACGCCGTGGGTTTGATCCGTTATTAAACATGAAGCCGAAAGGGCGCCCCATGAGGAAGCCACGCTTTCGGATGGACCGGGCAGGTGAGTGTGCCCTTTCAGGGCGTATTCTTTTTTGGGGTCGGTTTTCCCATGGCGTTACCATGGGCTGAAAGAGAAGTGCCCCTTGCGGGGGGTCAGATTTGGCGAAAATCCGCGCCGCTTTTCTCAACAAGGCGGAACGGTTGATTCACGGGGTTCCCATCGCTCATAATCCAGAAAACTCAGATACGTGGTATCACCCGCGGACACCCTCTTGTTTACCGGGCCACATCCCAATCCGTGAGACCTCCCGCTCTTTTCCCCCGACTCGTCCCAGCGTCGATGCCTTGAATCAGTTCCATTCGTGGCTTTCCCCGGCGGTCCCCTTGTCTTTTCCTGAAATCCATGGCCCCCCTACGTCCAGCAGTCGCCCTTCTTACAGTCTTGGCGTGTCCCGCACTCGCCGAAATCAGCGTATCCACGGATTTTGAGGGGGGAAGCGCAGCGATCGTTGCGATCGACCAGGCTAAGCCACAGGTGCGCATCATGCCCAGATCACACGAGGGGCGCGGATGGCCCTGCTGGTGGTACCTCCAAATCGACGGTCTCACCCCGGGGCAAAACCTCCATCTCGAGGTGCAAGCCCAGACAAAACCCTACCGCGATCAGTCGGTTCTCTCCAACGTCTGGTGCCAACCCAAACACGCATGGACCAGTGCCGACAACCGCCACTGGACTCCCAGCGATCCCGGCGTGCTCGGGGCGGACAAGGTGATGACCTACACCGTCAAGCCGACCACCGGTTCCCTCCGAATTGCGTGGGGGCCTCCGTTCGTGCCGTCCGACGCAGAGACTCTGCTCGGGGAACTGGAAGCGAAACTCCCAAAGGCCCAGCGGTTTGTTTTGGCGACAACGCGCGGCGGTCGCGCGGTTCAAGGGATCCGCATCGGTGAGGAAAGCGCGCCATTCCAAGTTTGGATTGGAGCAAGGCAACACGCGTGGGAGGCGGGTGGCAGTCAAG
>JBILKV010000269.1:0-5315 GCA_044376515.1 Chthoniobacteraceae bacterium
GTGTCGTTTGGGACAAACTTTTCCTCCACCAACGCCTGATCGAGCACCGGGTGCCGGCCCTCGAGGAATTCGAGTTCCAAGCCGTCATGCAGTTCCGGACGGCAGTATCCAAAGAGCCGGCCGGTCTCGGCGAGCGCGCAGAGTGCATCCAGCGTCCCCACCGCACGGGCCGTCGCCTGGAGCGCCTGCAACTCCTCGAGCACCTCGCCTCGCACCTGCCCGAACAACTCGATCTCCAGCGCCTTCGCCTTCTCGTCGGAGCCGAGAATCCGCGATTCCATCTCCTTGAGCTCCGGGGTGATGTAACGCTCTCCGTTGGCGACGGTCTGTTTGCGCGTCCAGTCCGCGGGCACCAGGCTGAGGTTTGAGCGGGTGACCTCGATGAAATAACCGAACACCGAGGTGTACCGGATTTTGAGCGAACGGATGCCGGTCTGGTCGCCCAGGCGCTGCTGCAAATCGGCGATCCAGCGCTTGCCCTCGTGTCCGGCGGCGCGCAGCGCATCGAGCAGTTCCGAAAAACCAGCCCGGAACACGCCGCCGTCGCGGATGTTGGCGGGCTGCTCCTCCTCGAGCGCGTTGGTTAGCAGATCCAAAAGGGCGGGCAGCGGGGAAAGTTCGGCACTGATCTCCGAGAGCAGGCCATGGGCGCCACCCGCCAGCGCCGCCGTGGCGGTTTTCAACAAAGGCACCTGTTCGAGCGCTGTGCGCAACACCAGCAAATCGCGTCCGTTCCCCCCCGTCTGGGTGAGGCGACCAACGGTGCGCTCCACGTCCCGCACGCCGCCCAGCAGGTCGCGCAGGTGAAGGAGGCCCGAGGCATCGGCGATGAGGCAGCCCACGGCCTCCTGGCGCGCGCGGAGCGGTGCGACACTACAAAGCGGATGCAGCACCCAATCCCGCAGACGCCGGCCGCCCATGGGAGTCTTGGTCCGGTCGAGCGCGCCCAACAGGCTGGTATCCCTGCCACCACCGCCACGGCTTTCGACCAGCTCGAGGTTCGCCTGTGTGGCGGCATCGAGCACCATGTACTCGGAACAGTGGTAGCTCGTGAGCCGCCGGACATGGGCGAGAGAACGGCGCAGTTCGTGGCGGAGGTAGTGCACCAGCGCGCCCGCCGCACAAACCGCCGCGGGCATCCCGGCGCACCCGAAACCGTCGAGGGCCTGCACTTGAAACTGTTCTTTGAGCGCATACTGCGCCTGATCGTGGAGGAAAGCGTACCCATCCCGCTGGACGAGACCCGGGATGTCGCCGAGGACCGCGGCGGCGGCCTCACTCCCCAGCACTTCCGAGGGGCGCACCCGCGCCATTTCGTCGCCCAGTTCGCGCGCATCAGCCAATTCGGTGAGGCGAAATTCTCCGGTCATCAGGTCGATGTAGGCGAAGCCGAAGCCGCGCTTCGGGTCGGGGTGCACCGCCGCCAGGAAGTTGTTTCGCGCCGCCTCCAGCATTTGCAGATCTGAAACGGTGCCCGGCGAGATGATCTGGGTGACTTCGCGCTGGACGATTTTTCCGGGCTGCGGCTCCGACACCTGGTCGCACACTGCCACGCGCACGCCCGCCCCCACGAGTTTGCGCAGATAGCCCTCGGCCGCGTGGTAGGGGATGCCGCACATCGCCACACCGTTGCGTTTGGTCAGGGCGAGGTTGAGCACGGCGGATGCCCGCTGGGCGTCCTCAAAAAACATCTCGTAGAAGTCGCCCAACCGAAACAACAGCAGCGTGTCCTCCGGCAGGCTCCTTCGGATGCCCTGATACTGCTGCATCATCGGGGTCAGTGTTGCGGACATGGTCACGAACAAACAAAGGCGATCCCATCAATTCCGCAAAACAAAAGCGTCAACCCCGGCCGCCTGCGTTCCGGAAAAGCCGCGCCAACGCGAGGAGGGCGCGAACGAGATTCCAGTGAACCGGCAGGGTGGAGCCGCGTCCCCCACGGTGCCTCAGGGATTCCGCGTTCAATTCGCTGGCCGTGTCCGCATCTGCACCGGCAAACTGCGGCTGGGGCCTGCATTCCCGCCGGGATCCGGGCAGGCCTCCGAGTTCCACCCCGTCCGCACCCTTCCGATTTGGAGCCCCCCGTTTTTCAACCTGCAAGCCCTGTCCCCGCCCCCTACGTGCGCGAGCTCCGCTTTGACGCTGCGTCCGCGGAGGTGGAGGCCCGCTACAAGCGGTGCGCCGCCCAGTGGGAGCCGCATTTGGAGCGGACCCGCCGTGCGATTCTGCACGCGGCGCTCCTCGCCCAAACCCGCCGCAAGGCCGCGGTGATGGGTGCCGGGCTGCTGCACGACATCCCGCTGGCTCAACTTTCCGAGCTGTTCGAGGAGGTCATCCTGGTGGACGTGGTGCATTCCCGTTCCTGCCGGGTGCGGGCCTCCATCCACCCCAATGTGCGTTGCGTCGAGGCTGACGTGACGGGCACTGCACCGCATTTGGTGCAGGCGCGCAAAACCCGCGGCCCGCTGCAACGGATTGTCCCGGACCCTCTTCACCTTTTCCCCGATGCCGCCGTCGTGGATTTTTTGGTCTCGGTGAATTTGCTTTCCCAACTGGGATGCGCGCCGGCGACCTTTCTCGCGGCGTCCCATGCCCCCGAGGAGATCCGTTCCTTCCAGCGGCACCTTGTGGAGAGCCATCTTACTTTGCTGCGGCAGTTTCCGGGGCACACCGCTCTGGTCACCGACGTCGCATGGAGCAGCAGGCCGCTGAAGCCGGACAGCGCGGTTGCGTGCCAGCGCAGGGACGTTCTGCACCAGATCAGTCTTCCGCCACCCGCGGATTCCTGGGACTGGCTGATTGCACCCGCCCCTGAATCCGATCCACACCACGACGTAATCGCCCACGTGGCGGCGTATCCCGACTGGAAGTCCGCCAACCGGGTCTGGCACCGGTGAGCCCGGAAATGAAGGGCCTCACAGGGGGAAGGTCACACGGCGCCCCGGCGCTGGGGGGAGGAACAGACGATGCGAGCTGTTTTTGTCTGAAGGTTGCCTGCGCACTCCGCGGGAGCACGTGAGATCCGGCGGGTCTCCGGTCACTCAACGGTAACGCTCTTGGCGAGGTTGCGGGGTTTGTCGACGTCGCAGCCCAGAGCAACGGAGGTGTGGTAGGCGAGCAGCTGCAGGGGAATGGTCGTCAGCAGGGGAGAGAGGAAGTCCGGGCAGCGGGGAATGAGGATGGAATCATCACAAAGCGCCTCCAGTCGGCGGCTGCCCTCCGTGCCGATTCCGATGACCGGGCCCCTTCGCGCGCGGACCTCCTCGATGTTGCTGAGGTTCTTTTCGAAAACGGTGTCCTCCGGGGCGATAAAGACACTCGGCAGTTCCGGGGTGATCAGGGCGATGACACCGTGTTTGAGTTCGGCACTGGGGTGGCCGCTGGCGTGGATGTAGGAGATTTCCTTCATCTTGAGCGCGCCTTCGAGGGCCACGGGGTGGTTGAACTGCCGGCCCAGAAACATCATGGAGCGCGCCGACGCGTATTTCCGGGCGATGTCGCGGATGTGGTCGGACTGTTTCAAAATGGAGCGGACCTTGTCGGGGATCGCCTCCAGTTCATCGAGCATCCGCAGGCCCTCGGGGGCGGACAGGTGACGGATCCGCCCCATCAAAAGGGCGACCAGCGCAAGGACGGTGCACTGGCTGGTGAAGCTCTTGGTGGCCGCCACCCCGATTTCGGGTCCGGCGTGCATGTACACTCCGCCGTCGCTTTCGCGAGCGATGGTGGAGGCGACGTTGTTGCAGATGCCGAGCGTGCGGTGGCCCTTACGCTGGCTTTCACGCAGGGCGGCGAGCGTGTCGGCCGTCTCGCCGCTCTGGCTGAGCGCGAAGACAAGGACGTCCTTGGGCATCGGCATGTTGCGGTAACGGAACTCGGAGGCGAATTCGACTTCCGCCGGGATATGGGCGAGCTGTTCGATCAGGTGTTCCCCAACCATGGCGGCATGAAAGGCGGTTCCGCAGCCGGTAAGGACAACGCGCTCGACGGAGCGGAGTTGGGCGTTGGTCATTTCGAGGCCGCCCAGCTTGGCGGTAGCCTCCTCCCGGGACAGGCGCCCGCGCATGGCGTCGGTAATCGTATCAGGCTGCTCGAAGATCTCCTTGAGCATGTAGTGCGGGTACTCGCCCTTCTCCACGTCGCGCTCCTGAAAATCGACCGAACTGATTTCGTACCCGCTCCGGCCGCCGGGTAGGGAGGTGATCTCGAAGCCCTCGGCATGAATCGTGGCGATGTCAAAATCCTTGAGATAAACGACCTCCCGCGTCCGGTTGACAATCGCCCCGACGTCGCTGGCGAGGAAATGCTCCCCCTTGCCGATCCCCAACACCAGCGGGCTGCCCCTGCGCGCACCCACCACCACGCCGGGCAAATCCCTGTGCATGACCGCGATTCCATAGGTGCCGACCACCTGACGGAGCGCCGCACGGATGGCCTCCAGCAAACGCGTCCCGGCAGGCGCGTCCGGCGGGGTTGCCGCCGCGTCGTAATGCATCCCCACGAGGTGTGCCAGGACCTCCGTGTCGGTCTGCGACAAAAAGCAGTGGCCGTCTTTCTCGAGGGATTCGCGCAGGGTTCCGTGGTTTTCAATCACACCGTTGTGGACCAGCGCAAGCCGGCCCGACCGGTCCAGGTGCGGATGCGCATTCTGATCGGTGACGGCGCCGTGCGTGGCCCAGCGGGTGTGCGAAATCCCGGCGTTGCCCGGGGCCGGCTGGCTGAGGAGGAGTTCCGTCAGGTTGGCAATGCGGCCCATGCGCTTGCGCACGGTCAGGGCCCCCGCGTCGAGAACGGCGACTCCGGCGCTGTCGTATCCGCGGTATTCCAACCGCCTCAACCCATCCAGAAGCAAGGGGGTTGCCTGTTGTTTGCCCACGTAGCCAACGATGCCGCACATATGCCGGCAATCTAGACACGGTTCCAAGGTTCGTAAACCCGGGATCCGGAGGAAGGGGGCCCGGGCCCCGCGTTCCCCGAAAGCAGACGCGCGCTTCACGGGATTGCCAAAACCGAGATGGAACGGCCCTCCGCCTTGCTGCGCTCCGCCGCATCCAGAAAAGCGAACAATGCGAGCGTCTCCCTGCGCGAGACCGGGGGAACGCCGCTCCGAAGGAACCGGACGATCTCCAACACCAGCGGCGTGTAATCGTCGGGCGCGCCGAACGCCGTTTCCGCACCGGACTCCTGCACAACGGTTTGGAGGGTGCCGTAAACCGTCACCCCATGGGGCATGGGTCCTCGACGCAGTCCGACCAGCGTGCCCGTGGCGCCGCATGCCCAGAGACCCGTCACCACATCAGAGTCCGCCGATGCGG
>JBILKV010000368.1:0-5310 GCA_044376515.1 Chthoniobacteraceae bacterium
GTGGGAGCGTTGAGCACGACGGGAGTGCGTGCGCTGTCTGCGGAGCAGCTTGCTGCGCTGACGACGGAGCAGGCGGTTGCGCTTCGGACGACGCAGGTGGCTGCGTTGACGGCGTCGCAGGTTGTGGTGATCGAGACGTCAGATTTGGCAGCGTTGACTACGGCGCAGGTGGCCGTGTTGGGAACAACGCAGGTGGCCGCGTTGACCGTGGAGCAGATTGCGGGGCTGACGACTGCGCAGGCTGCAGGCCTGCTGACGAGCCAGGTTGCGGCGCTGACGGCGGTTCAGGTGGCGGCGGTTGAAACGACGGATTTGATGGCGGTTGGAACGACCCAGGTCGGCGTGCTCAGCAGCATACAGGTCGCGGCGCTGACGGCGTCGCAGGTTGCCGCTCTGACAACTGTGCAGGTGGGAGCGTTGAGCACGACGGGAGTGCGTGCGCTGTCTGCGGAACAGCTTGCTGCGTTGACGACAGCCCAAGCGGTTGCGCTTCGGACGACTCAGGTGGCTGCGTTGACGGCGTCGCAGGTTGTGGCGATCGAGACGTCAGATTTGGCGGCGTTGAGTACGGCGCAGGTGGCTGTGTTGGGCACGGGACAGGTGGCCGCGTTGACCGTGGAGCAGATTGCGGGGCTGACGACGGAGCAGGCTGCAGGCCTGCTGACGAGCCAGGTTGCGGCGCTGACGGCGGTTCAGATTGCGGCGGTTGAGACGACGGATTTGATGGCGGTTGGAACGGCCCAGGTCGGCGTGCTCAGCAGCATACAGGTTGCGGCGCTGACGGCGTCGCAGGTTGCCGCCCTGACGACTGTGCAGGTGGGAGCATTGAGCACGACAGGAGTGCGTGCGCTGTCTGCGGAGCAGATTGCGGCGCTGACGACTGCGCAGGCTGCAGGCCTGCTGACGGGTCAGGTTGCGGCGCTGACGGCGGTTCAGATTGCGGCGGTTGAGACGACGGATCTGATGGCATTTGGAACGGCCCAGGTCGGCGCGCTCAGCAGCATACAGGTCGCGGCGCTGACGGCGTCGCAGGTTGCCGCTCTGACGACTGTGCAGGTGGGAGCGTTGAGTACGACGGGAGTGCGTGCGCTGTCTGCGGAGCAGCTTGCTGCGCTGACGACTGCGCAGGCGGTTGCGCTTCGGACGACGCAGGTGGCTGCGTTGACGGCGTCGCAGGTTGTGGCGATCGAAACGACAGATCTGGCGGCCTTGACTACGGCGCAGGTGGCCGTGTTGGGCACGGCACAGGTGGCCGCATTGACCGTGGAGCAGATTGTTGCGCTGACGACGGAGCAGGCGGCAGGCCTGCTGACGGGCCAGGTTGCGGCGCTGACGGCGGTTCAGATTGCGGCGGTTGAGACGACGGATTTGATGGCGTTTGGAACGACCCAGGTCGGCGTCCTCAGCAGCATACAGGTCGCGGCGCTGGCGACGGCGCAGGTTGCCGCTCTGACGACTGTGCAGGTGGGAGTGTTGAGCACGACAGGAGTGCGTGCGCTGTCTGCGGAGCAGCTCGCTGCGCTGACGACCGCCCAGGCGGTTGCGCTTCGGACGACGCAGGTGGCCGCGTTGACGGCGTCGCAGGTTGTGGCGATCGAGACGGCAGATCTGGCGGCCTTGACTACGGCGCAGGTGGCCGTGTTGGGTACGACGCAGGTGGCCGCATTGTCCGTGGACCAGATTGCGGCGCTGACGACGGAGCAGGCGGCAGGCTTGCTAACGAGTCAGGTTGCGGCGCTGACGGCGGTTCAGGTGGCGGTGGTTGAAACGACGGATTTGATGGCGTTTGGAACGACCCAGATCGGCGTGCTCAGCAGCACACAGGTCGCGGCGCTGACGACGGCGCAGGTTGGGTCGCTGACAACGGCTCAGGTGAATGCGTTGAGCACCACGGCAGTGCGTGCGCTGTCTTTGGATCAACTCGCTGCGCTGACGACGGCCCAGGTGGTTGCGCTTCGGACGACGCAGGTGGCCGCGTTGACGGCGTCGCAAGTCGTGGCGATCGAGACGACAGATCTGGCGGCCTTGACTACGGCGCAGGTGGCCGTGTTGGGCACGGCGCAGGTGGCCGCGTTGACCGTGGAGCAGATTGCGGCGCTGACGACGGAGCAGGCGGCAGGCCTGCTGACGAGCCAGATCTCGGCGCTTACGACGGTTCAGGTTGCGGCGGTAGAGACGACGGATTTGAGCGCGTTTGGAACGAGCCAGATTGGTGTGCTGAGCAGCGGGCAGGTCTTGGCGCTTACGACGGCGCAGGTTGGGGAACTCACAACGGTGCAGGTGGCCGCTCTGAGCACCGCGGCGGTGGCGGCGCTCTCGACCGGGCAAATCGGGGCGGTGACCACTGCCCAGATGCCGGCTCTAACAACCTCTCAAGTGATGGCTTTGACCACTGGCAGCATTCTGGCCTTGTCCAGCGCGCAGGTTGCCTCGATGGAGGACTTGGATGTCGCAGCCCTAACGACCGTCCAGGTCGGGGTTTTGGCTCCTAGCCAGGTTCAATCCTTCCTGACGTCGCAAATAGCGGTTCTGCGGACGTCTCAGATCCTAGCACTGAGCACTTCCAGCATTGTGGCTCTGAGCACCGTCCAAGTGCCTGCCCTCACTACGGCTCAGGTGGTTGCATTAAGTGCTGTGCAACTGGCATCATTCAGCACGGAGCAGATTGTGTCGATGGAGACGCAGGATGTCGCGGTGCTTCAGTCGACGCAGGTGCCGGTGTTGAACACGGCAATCATTGCCGTAATGTCGACAGAGCAGATTCCCTCGCTTTCGACTGCCTCATTCCAGAGCCTGACGACCGCGCAACTGGCGGCTTTGACTACCAACCAAATGACAGTTCTGCCCAACGCCTCGCTCCTTACGCTAAGCACGAGCCAACTGGCCTCCTTTGCCACGGTCGATGCTCAGGTCTTCACGACTGTACAGTTGAGCGGAATGACGGGAGCCCAACTTTCAGCGCTTGGAAGGTCATGAGGATTAGGGCAGGTGCAATAAGCATGATGCATCTCAGGAATGCGCCCTTCCCCCTGCAGGCGGACCGAAATGCGAGCAGCTCAAATTAATTCTATTCTTGCATTTAATAAGATGCGTGCCGGCAGGCCGACAGCAGTTGAGCCTGCAGTTGGCACTAGACTTGCTGCGTCATCGGCAGGTTTTGTTGTCCCCGGGCAGGCGGAGATTCACAAAAACCAGGCAAATTTTTCAAGGTTTATACCCCTCGATTCTTAAGTCCCAAATCATCGCAACTACCGCTTTTTATGCCATTTGACTTTACCATTGTTTCCACGGATCAAGTCTCGGGACTCTCGACATCGTTGCTGGCCACGCTGACGACGGATCAGCTGGTAGGCCTATCGACCTTGCAGGCTCCTCACTTGACGAGCTCTCAGATTGGGAGCCTGTCAACCGAGGGTCTGGCTTCCCTCGGGACTCAGGTGGTGGTTTCATTCACATCGAACCAAATCGGCGGAATCTCGACGAGTCAGGCGCAGGCTTTGACAACTGCTCAGATCCAGGTACTCACCGGCAATCAGATCCTTGGGCTGTCAGCCGGGGCTTTCGGATCCTTTTCGACCCTGCAGCTTGTTGAGTTGAGCACCTCCGGGGTTGCCTCTCTCACCTCAGGACAACTTCTTTCCCTTTCGACCGCTGGATTAGCAGCACTGTTGACGACCCAGATGGAGTCTTTGACGACGCGGCAGGTGCCTGTGCTGACGACTTCGCAGGTAGCGACGCTGACGACAGCGCAGGCCGCTGCGTTGACGGTGTCGCAACTCGGTGCGTTGACGAGCGCGCAGGTGAGAGCGTTCGAGACGGTGGACCTGCAGGCGTTGACGACGACGCAGTTGGCCGGTTTGACCTCGACGGCTTTGCAGGCGTTGACGACGACGCAGGTGGCATCGCTGTTGACGACGCAGGTGCCGGGGTTGACGACGGCGCAGGTGCGTGCGCTGACGACCGCGCAGGTGCTGGAACTGACGACGGCGCAGGTGGCGGAACTGACGACGGCGCAGGTGTCCGCATTGGGCACGGCGCAGGTGGCGGCGATTGAGACGACAGATTTGCAGGTGCTGAACACTAGCCAGATCGGGGCACTGACGACGGCGCAGGCGGGTGCACTGACGACAGGTCAGGTGGTGGCATTGACGACGGCCCAGGCGGCGGTGCTGAGCAGTCAGCAGTTGCGCGCCCTGACGACTGTGCATCTGGCTGCTCTTGAGACTGTGGACCTTGTGGTGCTGAACACTGACCAGATAGGGGCACTGACGACTGTGCAGATGGGCGCGCTGACGACGCGGCAGATTGCGTCGCTGACGACGGCGCAGGCCGGAGCGTTGACGGTTTCGCAACTCGGCGCGCTGACGAGCACGCAGTTAAGAGCGCTCGAGACGGTGGACCTGCAGGCGTTGACGACGACGCAGGTGGCTGGGTTGACTTCGACGGCTTTGCAGGCGTTGACGACGACGCAGGTGGCATCGCTGTTGACAACCCAAGTGTCGGCGCTGACGACTTCGCAGGTGCGTGCGCTCACGACGGAGCAGTTGGTGGCGCTGACGACGGAGCAGGTGGTGGAACTGACGACGGCGCAGGTGGCCGCATTGGGCACGGCGCAGGTGGTTGCGATCGAGACGACAGATTTGCAGGTACTGACGACTTCGCAGGTGGGAGCGCTGACGACGGCACAGGCGGTTGCGCTGACGACGGGTCAGGTTGTGGCGATTACGACGGCGCAGGCCGCGGCGCTGACGGTGTCGCAACTCGGTGCGTTGACGAGCGCGCAGGTGAGAGCGCTCGAGACGGTGGACCTGCAGGCGTTGACGACGACGCAGGTGGCCGGGTTGACCTCGACGGCCTTGCAGGCGTTGACGACGACGCAGGTGGCCTCGCTGTTGACAACCCAAGTGACGGCGCTGACAACGGCGCAGGTGCGTGCGCTGACCACGGCGCAGGTGGTGGCGTTAACCACGGCGCAGGTGGTGGAACTGACGACGGCGCAGGTGGCCGGATTGGGCACGGCGCAGGTGGCTGCGATCGAAACAACAGATTTGCAGGCTCTGACGACTTCACAGGTGGGAGCGCTGACGACTTCGCAGGCGGTTGCGCTGACGACGGGTCAGGTGGTGGCGCTGACGACGGAGCAGGCCGCTGCATTGACGGTTTCGCAACTCGGTGCGCTGACCGGCGCGCAGGTGAGAGCGCTTGAGACGGCGGACCTGCAGGCGTTGACGACGACGCAGGTGGCCGGGTTGACTTCGACGGCTTTGCAGGCGTTGACGACGACGCAGGTGGCATCGCTGTTGACGACCC
>JBILKV010000372.1:0-15619 GCA_044376515.1 Chthoniobacteraceae bacterium
AACACGACGGTGCGTGTGTCAGACGGCCGCGCCCTCGGATTGAACCTTTCCGGCCAGAACGTCGAATTGAACAATGGCATCCTTGAGGTGCGCGCGGATGCTGCAACGCTTCCCAGCTTTGCAAGCAAAGGGTTCACCCTTGCCTCGGGGCCCGGCACCGTCTTCTTGGACCGGGCACTCGGCGGGAGTGGGCTGGCGAACACGGTGGCGATGACCGCCTTCACCTTTGGGGTGGCCAATCGGACGTTGACGCTGCTCGGAAGAAACGGGTACGGCATGGCGCTGGGTACAGTGGGGGCCACAATCAGCAGTGCCGGGCAAGGTTCTTCGACTCTTACCAACAGCACGAATGGAACAGCGATTCTAAACGGAAACATTCCGATAGGCGCTTTGAATGCCTTTTGGCAGGTAGTTTTTGCGGGCAACGGAGACAGCGTTTGGAATGGGACGATGTCTGCGGCTTCACCGATGGGCTACCTCGCCGGTTTTAGCAAAACCGGTGCTGGGCGGGTCGTCTTGAGCGGAACAACAGCCGGCGCAGGCGTAAATGGGACGGCTTCGATCGCCGGCGGGCTTTTGCAACTGGGCACCTTGGCGGTTTTGAACGACCCTGGCACGCAGTTTGGGGGTGTCTCATTGAGCGGCGGCGCGCTTAGTTACGCCGGCACCAGCGGGGAAACCACGACGCGCCTGCTCAACCTTTCGGGCACCACGGCCAACGCCCTGCTGTTCGCGAACCAGTCCGGCACCACCCCTCTGGTGTTTGCCAGCGGCGTCAGCGCCGGGGGAGCCGGTTCTAAAACGCTGCTCCTAGGCGGCACCAACACGGCGGCCAATGCGATCACAGCCATGATCAATCAAAACGGTGGGACCACCTCCCTTTTCAAGACCGACTTGGGAGTCTGGGAGTACGCTCCGGTTTCCACGCTCACCCAGGCCGGTACGACCAACACCCTCACCACAGGCGGCATAGCAGCCTCAGGAACGATCACAGTCAGCAGCACGGCTGGAATCTATGTCGGAGGCACCGTCGCCGGGACGAGAATCGCGGCTGGCGCGGTGGTCACCGCGATCAGCGGCAACACCTTGTGGCTTTCCGGAGTCAACACCGCCGCGGTCACTTCCGGGACCTCCCTGACGTTCGGTAGCCTCTCCTCTTTCACGGGCGGCCTCACGGTGGCCGCCGGCACGATGCGGCTCCGGGCCGCCTCGGCGCTGGCCGACCTGCTTGCTGCCGGCGCCAACGTGACCTTCGCCTCGGACGCCGCCGTACCGGGCCTGGGCCGCCAGCTGGCAGGCGGCCGGCTCGAGTATGTCGCCGCTGGCGGTACCGGCCTGGAGCAGGCGGGTTCCCTGGTCCTGTCGGCCGGGGCGGGCGTGCTCGCGTTGCCCTCGGGCGGGACGCTGGTCTTCGGCTCGCTGGGCGCGCGCTCGGCCGGGGCCACCGTCGCATTTGAACCCGGCGCCTCAGGCTCCTTCAACTTCACCAACGCCCCCGCCTCCCAGAACGGGATCCTCGGGGGGTACGCCTTTCTCAAGAGCGCCGGCGGCGGACTGGACTTCATCGCTGCTCCCGACGCGGGTGCTGCCCTTGCCGCGCTCAACAGCGCCACCGCCCTTCCCTCAACGGGTACCGGCAGCGCCACGGCCAACTACCTGGTGAGCGCGGACACCTCCACCGCGGGTTCGGTGGCCGCCAATTCGGTGCGCATCACCGGGGGGACGCTCACCCTAAATGGCTCGCTGGTGGTTACATCTGCGAGCGCCACCGCGTTGGGCGGCATTCTTTTCGACAACAGCGCGGGCGCCGCTGTGCTCAGCGGTTCGTCCATCCTGACCTCCGGCGCGGGTCAGGAGCTTGTCCTTGTGACGGGCGGCTCCAATGCCTCCAACCCGCTCACCATCCATTCCTTACTCGGCACCGGCACGACCAGCCTCACCAAGTCCGGTGACGGTCTGCTCGCCCTGAGTGCGGCCAACTCCTACTCCGGCAACACCACCCTCAACGAGGGCACCCTGCGCCTGAGCGGTGCGACCGCCGCCCTCGGCGCCCCCGGTGCAACCTCCACCACCATCCTCCGGCAGAACGCCGTCCTGGACCTCGCCGGCGCCGGTGCCACGGTCGCCCTCCCAGACGGCACGAACCTCCCGCTTGTCACGCTCGGCGTCCTTTCGGGCGCCGGCCTTCTCGAAAACAGCAGCGCCAGCGCCTCCGCCGTTTCGCTCGGCTCGGGCAACGCCACGGCCACCGGCGTCTTCAGCGGCGTCATTCAAAACTCCGGCGGCGGCCCGCTGACCGTGGTCCGCGACGGTGTCTCCGGCACCCTGTTTCTCACTGGTCTGAACACCTACACCGGACCGACCCTCCTGAGCGGCGGAGCCGTTTTGGCGGCCAACTCTCTGGCAAACGGGGGGATGCCGAGCTCCATCGGGGAGTCTTCCAGCGCCGCTGCCAACCTTGTTTTCAATGGCGGCACCCTGCAGTACGTCGGGTCCAACGCGAATTTCGTGCAGTTTACCCAGACGCCCTCGGTGGCGATGGACCGCCTCTTCACCCTGGCCGGAAACGCCACCATCGACTCCTCGGGCAACTACGGAAACACCGTGCTTGCGGGAGGCGCCCAGAACAACGCCACGCTGGTGTTTTCGGGAGCCGGCCCGGTCGCCTTCCTTGGAGCCGGTGCCAGAACCCTGACGCTCACAGGGAATTCAACGGGTGACAATGAGCTCCGGCCCGCGCTTGTCGACAACGGCACCGGACCGCTTTCGGTGTTGAAAACCGGCGCCGGGCAGTGGCTGTTGGGCGGATCCAATTCCTATTCGGGCACCACCACTGTCAACGGTGGCGTGCTGCAGGCCGTGGACGGAGTGGGGCTGTCTCCAAACAGCAACCTGCTGCTGAACGGGGGCGTGTTTCAGACCGACGGACTGTTTGTCAGGACACCGGGCACCGGCCCCGGCCAGATTCAGTTTGGTTCGAATGGCGGCGGCTTTGCGGCATCGGGCGCGCACCTGAATGTGCGCCTTGGCGGAACCTTGACCTTGGGCACCGCCCCTTTTGCCGGCGGCACGCTCATCCTCAACGCGTCGCACGCACCCGGTGACGTCGACTTTCAAAGCGACATCAGCCTTGGGACCGGTGCCGCTCGCTTCATTCGGGTCGACGACAACGTCACCACCGGGCTGGATTTCGCCACGGTCAGCGGACGCATCAGCGGCGGGACGGCCCTGACGAAGTCCGGCCTCGGGACGCTGATCCTGCAGGGTGAAAACACCTACGCCGGCGACACCACCGTTGCCGGTGGCGCGCTTGTGCTGCGTTCCATGGGGACGGCCGGAGCGGTTTCCAGCAACCTTGGAACCAACGTGGGGGGCGGCTCCCTGCTGCTTGGTTCCGGCGGGACCGGCGGCCGTGTCCTCTATGTCGGCCCGGGCGAGGTGGTCACGCGAACCGTCGTTCTTTCGGGCACCGCCGGAGGGGGAACCATCGATGCCTCGGGCAGCGGGCCGGTTCAACTCTCGAGCACGTCCAGCAGTGGCTCTGGAGCAAGGACGCTCACGCTTCGGGGCTTGAACACCGGCGTGAATCTCATCTCGGGCACACTGGCCAACAACGGAGGGGCGTTGTCCGTGGTCAAAAGCGACGGCGGGGTCTGGGCGCTGGCGCCGGCGACGGGCGCAAACGCGTTTACGGGCGCGATCACGATCAACGCCGGTCTGCTCGGCCTGAGCACGGCGGGGTGGAGCCAAGACTCTTCCGTCAGCCTGATTGGCGGCGGGCTTTTTGCGTACGGTTCCAGCGCGCTTTTAGGAGGAAACATGACCCTTGGAAACATCGGCCAGGCCTCGGGCGCTGCGGCTTTCAGCTCCTTTACCGGAGCCGGTTCGATCACGATTGGCACACTCTCGGGTGCCGCTGGCAACGGTTGGCAGTTCTACAATCTTTTGGAAACCGGAGCCGTGCTGACGTTCGACAGGTTTGTGAGCCTCGAAACCAGCACCAGAACGCTCACCATCAGGGGAACCGGGACCACCGTGTTCAGTGGAACCCTCTCCGATCCAAACGGGACCGGCACCACGGCGCTGGATGTGCGGGTGGGTGCCGGTGGCAGTGTCACCCTGCGCGGGGCGAGTCCCATGCGCGGGGGGGTTTCGCTCTATCAGGGGACGTTGGTTCTGGAAAACTCCGCGGTCTCGGCTGGTTCCAGCGTGCTAGGGGCGGGCACCTCCACCTTCACGCTTGGCGGTGGCGAGTTGCGCTCCGCCGTTCCCATGACCGGTGCAAGTGCGCTTCTTAATCCTGTTGTGGTCAATGCAGATGCAGCGGTTGTCGCGGGAACCGGGTCCCTGAGTTTTACGGGCACACTCAGCACCAGCGGGGGAAGCCGGATCATCCAGAACGACCTTGCTTCGGGCGCCTTCCTTCTTTTCGGGGGTTCGGTAAATCTGGTTAACGCGCTCTCCTTCCAAGGAGCCGGCAGCACCGTTCTGGCTGGAAACGTTTTCTCAACGAACTCGCTGGCCTACCAAGGGACGGGCTCGCTCACGCTTACCGGGAGTAGTTCCCTCACCGGGGCGCTCAATGTAAACCGCGGCCTGGTGTCGCTGTCAGGCCCATCGGGCGGGGCTTTGAACTTTGTCTCGGGTGTGAACGTGTTCGCGGGGGGAGTTTTCCGCCTAGACAACAGCAGCGGCAACCACCCTGCCGGACGCCTGGGTGCCGGCACGTTGTTGTCGGTCACCGGGGGAGTGCTGGAACTGGTCACTGACGGGACCGGTTCCGCCGTTTCCCTCGGCTCGCTGAGCGTTTCGCAGACGGCCGCAATTCTGAGGATTTCCGGCGCCGGTTCCGGCAGCCTGACGTTCGCAGGCGTCACCCTCCAGAATCCGGGATCCAGCCTCGACCTGAGCGGGGTTCCGGAACTCGGCGCGGCGCAGAAGGTGTTGCTTTCCGGCACCGCTGGTTTGAATTTTTCAAACGGCCTCGTTGCGCGTGTGGTCATTGGGAATGATTTCGGTACCTATGCTCCGGGTGCGGGATTCACGTCCTTCAGCGCCTATGCATCCGCGGGGCTCAACGCCCTCGCGGTGACCGACACCGGCATTTTGTCTGCCGACGCTACCCTGCTGGCACCTCGCGCCATCAACGCGCTCAAGCTCGTCGGCGGCTCCGTCTCGAGCGCCGGGATGGGTCTGAACATTGCCAGCGGCGGCCTGTTGGCCACCGGCGGAAACAGCGCCCTCGGGTTGGGTCAGTTGAGCGCCGGGGGAACGCTGCTGGCGCAGGTGGCGGCCGGATCCACCCTCACCGTCAACGCCCCCGTCAGCCTCGGTGCGCAGGCGTTTGTGAAGCTGCAGGCCGGCACGCTTCGGCTGAACAACCAGAGTTTCTGGACGAACGAAACCGTCGTTGCGTCCGGAACCCTCGTGCTCGGCGGCGGGCTCAACACGCTGCAGCAGGGGCAACCCCTGCGCGTCGGCATGGGCGCCACCCTCGACCTCGCAGGCAACGCGCAGTACGTCGGCGCGCTTTCCTCGCCGGGGAGTCAGCCGGGAACGGGCGGGGTGGTCACCTCGACCGGCGGTCCGGGCCTGCTGGTAACCGCCGCCCCGAACTCAACCTTCGCGGGAAGCGTCAACGGGACCACGGGCCTCGGCGTGGTGGGCAGCGCACCGCTCACGCTCGAAAGCCCGCAGGGGTACTCCGGAATCACGGTGCGCTCGGGCAACGTGCTCACTCTCAGGGACGAAGGCGCGCTCGTTTCCACCTCCGCCTTGGAGCTCAACACCGCCACCCTGGTCCTCGACAACAACGCCTCGCTGCAAATGCAAAACAACGACCGGCTGAACAACGACGCTCCGGTGATGTTGCGTACCGGCTCGCTGACCCTCAATGGGCGTGCCAAGATGGCGGCGGTCGAATCGTTGGGACAGCTTACCGCCGCGATGGGAGCGAACACCCTGACGGTCACCGCTTCCGCCGGCGTCGGCGCCACCGGCACCTATTTCTCGGCCGATCTGATCCTTGCCGGGCTCCAGCGCCTGCCCGGAGCCGCTGTCAATTTCGTCGGCACCAACCTCGGACAACCGGGCAACAACCCCCGGATCCTCATCCGCGCGGATCCGGCCCTGGCTGCTCCGGGGGTTCTGGGCGCGTGGGCTGTTGCAAACTCCACCGACTTCGCCGCCTACAATTCCTACAACGGGGTGGGCCTTGTGGGGCAGGGCGGCTTTGTCGGCTACGACTCCGTCTTTGGGTCCGGAAAAATCACCAACCTCGTCACGACCCCCGCAGGGCTTGCCGCGGGCACAACGACCCTCGCGGCCGGGACCACCACCGCCGCCCTAGTTCGGATCGGCGGTGCCTTTCAAAACGACATTGCTTTTGCCAACTCCGCAGATGTCCTCAATCTCGAACTGGGCGGGCTGTTGAGGGACAGCAACAATAACACGACAACCATCGGCACCCCCACTGTTCGCGGCATTCTGACCGCTGGCGGCACCGCTTCCAGCGGCACGCGGGAACTGGTCGTCTACATCGGCGGTGCCACTGGAGGGGGCACGATTCACGCAGAGATCAAAGACCCCGCCCAGATCACCGGAGCAGGCTCGGCCGCAGTGGCGCTCGTGAAGGCCGGGGCCGGTCCAGTGACGCTGACGGCTGCCAACAGCTACACCGGCGGCACCACGGTTTCACAGGGCTCCCTGAACCTTGCGGGTGCGGCTGGAACGGTGGTGATTCCGGCGGGCGGCCTCACCATCACCAGCGCCAACGTGAACCTGGTGGCCAACGGCGGCCAGATCGCCGCATCCAACACGGTCACGCTCAACAACAACGCCGTCCTTAACCTGGTGGGAAGCAACACGCTTGCGGCGCTCGTGTTCAACAATTTTGGCAGCAACGCCGCGCCTTCGGTGACGACCGGTGGCATCCTCACCCTCTCCGGAAATACCCCGTGGACGGTGACCACTCAGGACGCGGTTTTTGCACCCACAATTTCGGGCACGCTGCAACTGGCGCCCGGAATCAACACGCTGAGCATCGGTGCCATCCAGATCGGGGGTCGAACCTACACCCAGACGGCACCCTCCGCGGTGCTTTCCGGCACCGTGGTTGGCACCGGAGGATCGGTGGTCAAAACGGGGGAGGGGATCCTGTCGATCAGTGCGGCCGCGAACTCCTTTGAAGGCGGGTTTACAGTGGCTGCAGGAGGCTTGAATGTTGGAACGAGCACGAGCGTCCTCAGTCTCTACGTGGCGGGTGCAGGCGGGCCCGCAAGCTTCACCGGTCCTGTCGGCACCGGCGCGCTTACCGTGGGCCCGGGGGCGCGGTTGTTGGCCGACGACAGCGCCGCGCGTACGCTGGTGAACGCTGTGAGTTTCGAGGGGGGAACCCTTCTGTTCGATAAGATCACCGGAGCAGCCGCCTCGAGTCTGGTGCTTGCGGGGGCGCTTTCCTACCAGTCTGGTCCGCTCGCGATTGGGATTCCCAATCCGGCGATGAGCGTCACCCTGTCGGGTGCGAGTAATCTTTCCGGCGTCACCAGTCTCACCAAAACGGGACTCGGTAACCTTGCGGTGAATCTCACTGGAATCGGTCCCGATGCGCCCCTGAGTTTCAGCGGAGGCACCACCCTGACGCTGCTCACCGACGGAGCCACCTCCAGCGCCACCGTCGCGCTTGGCGCGGTGAGTTTTCTTTCGACGGCGCTCGTGCCCACCGTGACCATCGGCCGTGCCGGCCAGACGCAGTTGTTTAACCAGACGGCTAACAAGGTGTTGAGCCCGGCCTCATTTTATCTTCCGGCTGCGGCCGGAGGACTGGTCGTCAACAACAACAACGGATACGGCCTCGTCTTCCCCGACCCGGTTTCTCTCGTCGCATCGGGTCCCGTTCAAGGCCCGTCTTTCACGGTCAGCACGGTGTCCGCTTCCGACGCCGTGCAGGGCCTTGTGCTCGCCGGTTCCATCTCTGGCGGGACGGTCCTCGCCGGAGGCGTGGCGTTGACCAAAGCCGGGCCGGGAACCGTGGTCCTCGCCAATCCGGGCAACACTTTCGGAGCGTCGGACGCCCTCACCGACATCACCGCGGGCATCCTGCAGATCGGATCGCCCGGGGCGCTAGGGGCCACCGGAACGCTTAGGATTTCCACCAACAGCGCTACCCAGGGGTTGCGCGCCACGGACTCTTTTACGCTTGTTCAGAGAGTGTTGCTCAATGGCGGGACGTCCGCGATCGATGTGACGGCGGGCAGGGTGTTGACCCTTGGCTTGCCCTTTGCCCTGTCGGCGCCAGGCAACAACCTCCAGAAGAACGACAACGGGATCCTCGAAATCAGCGCGGACAATGCCGCTTGGAGTGGCACCCTGACCGTCTCCGCGGGCGCCGTGCGCTTGTCTCATGCGCAGGCGGGCGGGGGTTCCGCAGTGGTGTCGGCCTCCGGGGCCGCTCTCCAGTTGAACGGAGTGTCCCTCACTGAGCCTTTGTTTGTGGGCGGTTCGGGGCTCAACAGTGCGGGTGCGGTGCAGGCGGTTTCGGGTTCCAGCACGCTCGGCGGTACGCTCACCCTGCTTGCTTCCGCTGCAGTGGGAGCGGATGCCGGTTCGGTGTTGAACGTCTCCGGAGGAGTGGCGGGAAGTGGAGTGCTGACCCTCACCGGGGGAGGTGTCGTCAACCTCGCGGGAGTGCTCCTTTCGGGCGTGGTTCCAAGCGGCCTTCTTAAAACTGGCGTCGGCGCTGCTTTCATCCAGTCTGCGAGCGTTGGTTACATTGGGACCCTGACGGTGAACGCGGGCACTTTCGGCTTCAACGGCGGTGGCTTGGTTGGTGGCACTGCGGCGGTGGTTGTGAACCCGGGCGCGACCCTGTTCCTCGACAACAGCGGCGCCAACGTCGCAAACCGTCTGGCTGCCGGTTCGCGCTCCCTCACCCTTTCGGGCCGACTGCTCTTCCTCGGATCCGGCTCGGCAAGTTCGAACGAGGCTTTCGGGGCGGTTTCGGTGTCCTCTGGCAACAGCCAGATCACCGTAGGTGCGGGAGAGGGACAACAGGCGGGGTTGAGCCTCGCGAGC
Source organism: Chthoniobacteraceae bacterium (assembly GCA_044376515.1). Lineage (GTDB taxonomy): Bacteria > Verrucomicrobiota > Verrucomicrobiia > Chthoniobacterales > Chthoniobacteraceae > Chth-196. The sequence continues at coordinate 9,073 of JBILKV010000372.1, forward strand.
CTCGCCAGTGTCGGGGGCGGGGTCAGCCTTTTGGTGCGTGGAAGCAGTCTGGGCATGGCTGCTGGCCCCGGAGTCGGCACGCTGGCTGTGACGGCGGCACCGACGTTTGTGGGTCAGACAGGAACCGTGAACACCGGAAACAAGGGGATCCTGCCGTGGGCCATTGTGGATGCCTCCTCTGCCGGCGTGGGCACCTCCTTCGCCACCACTGATGGCGGCTCCGGCGCGCTGGTACGCGGATTGGGAGTGCTGGAGACCAGTGGCAGTTTGGGCGTTGGGAGCAACGTGCTGTTGAGCACGCCGACCAGCCTCAGTGGCTTGCTTTCGCTCAACATCAACTCCCTCAACCTGCTCCCCGGCGGCACGGTTTCCCTCTCCCCTCAACAAACCCTCACCGTCCAGAGCGGCGGGATTCTGCTACAGGCCGGTAACGGCGGTCTCAATGGCGGTATCCTGACGCCGGGGGCTCCGCTGGTGGTTTTCACTCCGGGCACAGCTTCCTCTACGCAGGGCATCAGCAGTGCGATCATTTCAACCAACGCCCTCACCAAGGCGGGTGCCGGGGTTCTCGTGCTGTCCTCGACCCTGAGCGGTTGGAGTCAGTTTTCGGCTAACAGTTACACCGGAGCGACCTACATTAACGAGGGTACCCTCCGGCTGGGGGCCAACAACGCGCTGGGAATGAACGCTGCGCAGATGCTCGTGCTAAACCCGGACGGGAACCTCGACCTGAACGGCAAATCCCTTTGGGTCAGCCAACTTTGGAGCCAGAACGCAGCGTCCGGCTCGGGAATCGCAGGCGGAACCGTATTTTCCAGCACCGGCACCGGCCTGTTGCTTTCCAGTTCGAGTGCAAACCCGGTGTTTGCGGGAAACATCCAAGGCGGCTCGGTGGCCTTCGCCCGCACCGGTAACGGAACACAGTACCTCCTTGGCTCCAACAGTTTCGGTGGTCCAACCTATATTCTGGGAAACACCATGCTCAACGACAACGGGGCACTGCCCAACACCAGTGCGATAGACGTTTCCTACGCACAGTTGGCGGTCGACAACACGGGATTGTTCAACGTTGCCAACCGCATCTCTGACACCGCGCCATTGTCACTCCGCGCGGGCACCTTTTACTACAGGGGCCGTGCCCAGACCGCCTCCTCGGAAAGCCTGGGGCCCTTGAATATCGCCGCTGGACTATCCAACCTCAACATCGCGTCGGGCGGCACGGGAGTGAACTCTGCGGATCTCTCTTTTGCAGCCTTTTCCCAAACCCCTGGAGCCACCCTGCTCTTCACAACCGGCCCGTTTGGGCAGGTGGGCAGCGCCACGCGTGTCCGGATCTTGGGGCAGGCGCCTGTGCTAACGCACCACATCCTGCCGTGGGCGAGCGTGGGTGGCGTGGAGTTCGCCAGTTACGTCCCCTACGTGAGTGCTGGGGGGGCTTCCTCGGGCGGGTTCGGTTCGCTCAATGCCGTCGGTTTCCCTGGCTACTCCCAAAGTCTCGCGGGCAATTTTTCAGGCGTGGTTTCCTCTCCGTCGGCCAACCTGAAAGTCACAGCCTTTGCCGCACCGGTGACCCTCCCTGCGGGAACGCTGGCGCTCAACTCGCTCAACCTCGTGGCCTCCGCCTCGGGGGGGACTCTTAACTTCGCTTCCGACACCGACACGCTGAACCTTAACTCTGGTGGTTTGTTGCGCAGTGGAGCCAACAATTCCCTTATTGGCTCCGCTCCGGACAACGGCCGGTTGACCACCGGCGGCACGGGCGTCTCGGTGCCCCTCTACATCTACAACAATCAGGGCACGCTTTCGATCAACAGCCGGATTGTGGATAGCAACGGGCCGCTGCAACTGGTGCTGTCGGGGGCGTCCGTTTTCAACCTCTCCGGTGCGAACAGCCACACCGGCGGCACGGTCTTGAACGGGGTGACACTCGCACTGAACAACCTCGTTCCGGGGGCGGTCATTCCGGCGGGAGGCTCCGGCCTTGTGCTGCACAACGCGACGGTGACGATGACCAACGTGCCGGGTCAGATCGCCCCGGGTGTCAATGCTTCGGTGAACGGGAGTTCCATTCTCACGCTGTTTGGCGACAACACGTTGGCGGGCCTTGGAGTGGACAACGCCGGGGGTGCGGGCACTGCCACGGTCAACACGGGTGGGACGTTGACGCTCAACGGGAGTTTAAGCGCCGTTAGTAGCAATCCTTCCACGGTTGCGGCGCTGGTCGGCACCCTCCAGCTTACGGGCGGTTTGGGAAACATCGTGGTCGCGCCGATTCGTTTCAACGGGGTGACCGTGGCGCCTTGGACTCCGGCGCTGAATGTGAGTGCCATTGTGCAAAACACGGGCAGTGTGAGTGTGTCCGGTGGCGGAGTGCTGCAGGTGAGTGGCAGCAGCACGTTTGGCGGGGGCTACTTGGTTGCGGCAGACACGGGGTTGGCCATTGGTTTGAGTTCCACACCCAGCGGGGTCGGCAGCAGCGTGACGGCCGGCCCTCTTGGCACTGGCACGCTAAGCCTGGCGTCGGGAGCCACCCTGCTTGCAAGCCCGGCCGCCACCGTGGCCAACCGGGTCTCCCTTGGAGGAAACCTCCACTTTGTGGGCTCGAGTGCCCTCACACTGAACGGGCCGGTCTCGCTCGTGGCGGGGACGTCCGTGTTGAACACGGCGTTTGCCGGGGTCACCCTCACGCTGGGCGCGGGTGTGGGCGGCGCGGGAGGCTCTCTGCGCAAGGAGGGGCTCGGCACTTTGGTGTTGGGGGGAACCAACACTTTCGGCGGAACCGGCAGCCAGGTGGTGCTCGCAGGAGGGGTGCTCTCGCTTGGCAACCCCTCCGCCTTGGGAGACTCCGCCAACACTCTGGTTCTGAGGGGCGGCGCCCTCGACGCGAGCGCCGTCACCACGCTCAACAACTATGCGCAGATTTGGGACGCGGACTTCGCCTTCGTGGGTAGCACTGCGCTCCACCTTGGCGCCGGTCCCGTGACCTTCACTGCCTCTCGTGAGGTCACTGTGATGGCCAACACGCTCACGATCGGCGGTTCCATCTCCGCCGCCGGATTTTCCCTCACCAAGTCCGGTCCCGGGACCCTTGTGCTCGGCGGAAGCACGAATTTCGGGGGGCCCATTTTTGTCAACAACGGTGTCCTCACGCTGCAGGGGTCGGGAAGTCTGCACCCACTGTTGGGCGCCAGCATCAGCATGGCGGCGGGCACCACGCTCAATCTGCGCTCCGACGGAGCGGGAAACGGGATCGTGGAAGATATCGTCTTTCGCGGAAACCTCGCCGTGCTCGGAACAGGAACCGCTACCCTGAGTGTGGACCGCCTCGGTGCCGTAGCGACCAACAAGCGGCTGATCCTCGGAACCCTTGCCATGGGCGGACAGACCCTTTCGGTCGGCACGGCTAATGGATTCGGCGTCGAATTTACGGGGGAGGTCAATGTTGGCGACGGTGCGGTCTTCAACATCGCGGGGCCACAGGCCTCCAACGTGGTGGCTGGACTGACGCTGAGCGGAGCGGTGCTGGGTTCCGGTTCCTTCCTGACCAAAGCGGGGCTGGGCACCCTTGTGCTCGCGGGCGGCAGCAACAGCGTTGTGTCGCCCGGTGGCATTGTGGACGTCGCGGGCGGGGTGCTCCAACTCAATGCGCCCGGCGCGATCGGACCCGCGGGTACGCTGCGACTCTCCACCAACAGCGCGAGTCAGGGACTGAGCGTGAACTTCACCGGGAGCGTCGCACAGACCATCCAGCTCAATGCGGGGACATCCTCCATCGACGTCACCGAGGGAAACGTGTTCACGCTTCAGACCCCCTTTGCCCTCGGGGCGGGCACCTATGCCCTTGCCAAAAATGACAACGGTACGTTGGTGTTGGCCGCCGCAAACCCAACGTGGACAGGGAACATCAGCGTGAACGCCGGCGTTCTTGTGGCTGGCGCGTCCTCGGCTTTGGGAGGCGGGGCGCTCACGGTGCTAAACGACGCGGCGCTCAGGTTTGCCGGGGGAGTGGTCGTTGCCAATCCGTTGAGCCTGAGTGGCGGCGGGAAAGGGGTGAATGACATGGGGGTTTTGGAAAGCGTCTCGGGCGTGAACACGCTCAATGGACCGGTGAGTCTGCTTGGGAACTATTCCTACACGGCCCTGGGTGCCAACGTGGGAGCCGTCCTCAATGTCAACGGCGGGGTGCATCTCGCGGATACCATTCCTCACACACTGAACATTAACGCCGAGGGCACCATCTTCCTCAACAGTGCTCTGACAGCGGCGACAGGCACACCCAACCAGATATTAAACCTTAGCAAGTACGGACTGGGCGTGCTGAACCTGACCACGCCCCAACCCGCGGTCCTCACCACCGTGCTCAACATCTACTCGGGAACTCTTGCCTTGAGCGGAGCGGGAACACTGGCGGGTGGGCCGACGGTGGCCGCCTCGGTGAGCGCCGGGGCCACCTTGTTGGTGAATGATTCCGGCACCATCGCCGTGGCCAACCGTCTGGGGGGACGTCCCTTCTCCCTGTCCGGTGGCACTCTGGTGTATGTCGCCAACGGAACCAGCGCTTCCAGCGAAGTTTCGCCCTACGCGCTGAGCGCAGGAGGGGGGCAGGGGGTCGTCCAGATGACCAGCACCGGTCCGGCCCCAAGTGTGTTGTCCTTTGGTTCGCTCAATCTTTCCAACGTTGTGGCTCCGGGCGGGGTGCTGGTTTTTCAAAGCGGCACTGTGCTTGGATCCCCGCAGGCACAGGTCCGTTTCGGCACCGCGCCCAACCTCGTTCAAGGCGGCGCGGGGATCCTGCCCCGCGGAGTCGTGAGGGACTCCGGCGGAACGAATTTTGCGACGCTTTCCAACGGCAGCATTGCAGCGTTTTCCTACGGAAGCTTCAGTGCCAACGGCGGGACGCTGCTCAGTGTCGCCGGGACCGCCGGGAACACGGGCTTGAACGCCCTGTTGGTTGGGGGCACGTACAACGCAAAAATCACCGGTCCAAGCAGCGCTGTGGCAAGCACGGGGATGGTGGGCGGAAGCCTCAGCTCGCTGTTGCTGAGCGGTTCGGGTGCGGCACTGAACTTTACCGCTTCGGGCGGCAACGCCCTTCTGCTGACCTCCGGCAACCTGCTGGCAACCGGCGGAAGCGTGAGCATAGGCAATCCGGCGCTTGCAGCGGCGCGCAGCGCTCCAGTGGTTGCCACAGGGGCCGTGGAGGGAGCGCTTTTGGTGGATGCGGGTGCCACGCTGTCAGTGAACGCTTCGTTCACCAACAGCACGTGGTTTACCAAGGGTCTGGGGGGGAACGTTATATTCAACGCTCCCCAGTACTTCAACACGCCCACCAACACCGGGTTCAGCATCGCGGCTGGGACGGTGACGCTTGCCGGCGGCACCAATACACTCTGGCAGGGACTGCAGGGCGGGGTGGGCGGTCAGAGCGTGTCTCTTGCTCCCGGCGCCCGGCTGGCTTTGAATGGAAACAGCCAGATGACCGGCATCCTCAGCGGCCCGGGAGGGGTGAGCATCTCGGGGTCCGCCGGCGAGGTGACCTCCGCCACCCCGGCAACCCTGCTGGCGGTGATGAGCGGCAATTATTTCGGGGGCTCGATGACCGGGGCACTTGCTTTTGCGCCACAAATGAGTGGCCAGAGTGCCTATTTCGTATTGGGGGGAAGCAGCAGCTTTACAGGTCCGACACTGGTGACCGGGCGCAGTGGTGCATTGTTCATGCGCGACTCTGCCGCTCTGACCCAGACCTCCGCCGTGGAGTTGAACTACGTCGCATTGCTTTTGGACAACAGTTCCAACAACTCAGAAACATTTCTCCCCGACAGGGTCAATGATTCCGCGCCTTTGACGTTGCGGGGCGGCGCGGTCACGCTGTTCGGACGGGACAACACAGCTGCATCTGAAGTGCTTGGAAACGTGACGCTGGCCTCGGGGCTGAATGCCTTGAGCCTGACCATCGGCGGCGGCGGCGTGCGCTCGACCGTTCTGAATATCGGCAGCCTGAGCGCCGATCCGGACGCCTCGCTTTACGCAAATTCCTCAGGCCAAATAGGCTCTGCCACAAGGCTCACTGCCTCTAATGGAACGAGTCTCCTCACAAACCGCATCATCCCGTGGGCTACGTACAATGCGGATTTTCTCTCCTACGTCGAGCCCTCCGCGGGCAATGCCTCGGGCGGGTTTGCCGCAATCAATGCGGCGGGTTTCGGCGGTTACGACGCCACGAGCCTTGCCTCTCCCGGCTCGACGCTTAACGTGAAACTCCTGAACGGGTCTTTTCAAGTTCCCAACACAGGCGCTCTTGGGGCAGGTGGTTCCTTTGCGCTGAACGCGCTCGCTTTCTCCCGCAACGCCAGCAGCCAAAACCTGACTTTTGAGGACGATGCTGACCTCCTGAACCTGACCTCTGGTGGGCTCCTGCTGGTTGGAAACTTCGCGGGTGTGGTGGGCGGAAGTTTGGGCAACGGCAGCCTCACTGCGGGTGGCATGCAGGCTTCGGGAACCGCACGGCTCCATCTGACGATCAACAGCAACACCCCGACCATTCTCA
>JBILKV010000012.1:0-43717 GCA_044376515.1 Chthoniobacteraceae bacterium
ACAGGATCGCGAGTACGCGGAGGGTGCGCGCCGGGCAGCGCTGCAAAATGGAACGGGGGTGTTGATCGGTGCTCATGGCGGGCCCACGCTTGTGTGCGATTCCCGGCCCGCATGCACGCGGTATTTTGAAGCGGCGCACCCCCGGTCTCCTCATTGATGCATGGGCCGTGCCTCTTTCCATTCGCCCTCCGGCGCTTGCGCTAGGCACAAGAACCCGGCAGTGCCTCCAACACACCGAGCCCCGCATGGACGGCACTCGTTTTGCATTTGCCTTCAACTGACCGCCGCATCCCTTACAGTATATACCCTGCTTCACTTGCCACTCCGCGCCCGAGCCCGCTGACGTAGTAGAGCGCGAGCCACAGGGTCTCGTCTCCGCCACGCCTTCCGCGCGGCGGGCGGCTTTGACCAATCCCGTTTTCCTTCCGTCCGTACGCCCAATTCAATCCCGCATCCAAAAAACGCATCCCCATGCACACTCCCCACAGACTTCGTTCAGTCGCCGCGGCCGCATGCATCGCTCCGGCTCTTTTGGCCCAGGCACAAACCTCCGCCCCGCCCGGACCTGTCCTCGAAACCTACGACTTCGGCAACAGGGAACGCCTCTCGCCGCGGTTCCGCACATTTTACGTCACCTGGGGTGACACGGAAAAACCCGAGTTTTCCCGCTACCTCGAGGAGGCGAGGCCCGACATCGTTCAGGCAGGCTGGTACGGCCCCATGTTTTTCGGTTACGTCGGCCTCAAACAGGCCACGGGATATCCGATGCAACTGCCGGTGTCAGGCGCAGAGGCGTGTGTCGCCCTCTGGAAGGAGATGCACCAAAAGGTACGCGCAAATGGCGGCAAATCCATCGCGCACTTCACCGTAAGCAACGTAATCCGCGGCCCTGAAAAGGACGACGGCACCAAGCCCGGCTATTTTGCGGACTGGTACACGCAGGACTGGCCCGAGGGTCTCCTTGGAGCCAAGCCTGCCCCTGAGTGGACGGACCTGGTGTGCAAGGACGCACTCGGAAATGTCCACATCGGAAAGCATTACGTCCAATACAACAGCCTGTGCGTAAACAACCCGGCGACGCGCCAAATGCTCAAAACAATGGTCCGCATGGCCATCGACAACGGCGTGGACGGGTTCATGACCACTTACAACTACCGGCCCGCGTGCTGCTGTCCGTATTGCCAGGAGTCCTTCAAAAAACACCTCGGAACCACCTACACCCGGCCCGAAATCCAAACGCATTTTCAAATCCCGGAGCTCGACGCTCACAAGTTTGAAAAGATCCCGGGACAAACGCCGGGCTACCCCGCCGACACCGACCTCTCCCCGCTCACCCTCGCCTCCTTTCAATGGTCCACGCTGGCCTTCAAGGAGGCGTGGGACGAGATTTTTCTGGGCGAGGGCAGGGGCAAGAAGAGCGATCTCATCCTCGGTCAGTGGGATCACCTTGGCAACGTGGGCGCGGGCGAGGAGCGCGCGTTTTTGCCGATCGAAAAGTTCGCGACCGGCGAAAATTATCTCTGGTATTCCGGCAACCATTACAACGCCGACGTCCTGCTTGGGGATGACAACGACGGGTGGCTCAACGGCTTGTATCTGCGCGCCCTCGCCGGCGACAAGCCCTATGTCATCGGACGCTATGACAGCGTGCGCCTGCGCGTGGGACAGGCCGAGTCGATGGCCCTCGGTGGCGCCGGCACAGGGTTGAACAACCAGATCAAGGATCCCGCCGCCTACGCGGTGCTCAAGCACTACCTGTCTTTCGCGAAGGTCCATGAAAACGGAGTCCTCGACGCCCACATCCGTGCTTCCCCCGGCGCTCCACAAAAGCGCGTGCAATCAACGATGCTTGCCGACACCTGCCTTGTGATCCCGCGGCAATCGCTTTGGGCGGGAAAAAAACAGTCGATGGACACCTTCCGCAAGGTCGGCACGGAACTGGTGCGCCGGCAGCATCGCCTGATGATGGTTTCGGACGAAGTGCTCCGGTGCGGTCCCGACTCACCCGTGGGCAATACGGTAGAGTCCGGGGATGAAGTACTCCGGCCCGATTTTCGCCCGGAGGGCAGCCTCGGCCGCTTCCGAGTGATCATCCTGCCCGAGGCGCTGGCGCTCACCGATGCCCAGATTTCCGCTCTGGAGCACTGGCTGCGGCTGCGTTCCGACCACAAGCTGGTCATCGTCGGGGAGGCCGCCACCCTCGACAACCGCGGCCGCCCGTGGGCCATCGCACAGCCCGCCGACGGCAAACGCCGCATGGCGTCGGCGACGGCCATTGACCCGCGCCGCGTCGAGCACATCCCACTGGAGCGCTTGTCGGCGGAGGGAATGGACTGGAACCTGATGAAGCCCCTGCCCTCTACCCCGAACGCACACGAAGCCCCGCGGGCAGACTTCGAGATTTGGACGGAGCGTGATGGCAGGCGGGAGGCACTCACCCAACCCAACTCGCTCCGCGTTGCCCTCTACGAGCACCCAGGCGGTGGGCATGTGCTGCATCTCGTCAACTACGCCCGCGACGTGGCGGGCGCAAAGCAGCTCAAAAAAAGTACACCTGACGCGGAACTTCCGATCGCATCGCCGCCCCTGTGGGTGCGGCTTCCCAGAGGAAGCGCTCTGGGAAGACAGGGCGCAAGGGTGCTCACCCCAGACCTCCGTCTGGACGGCTCGCCTGAGGAAACAGATCCAGCCTTGCAAACCGACACGCACGGAGACCGCTGGATTCAAGTGGGCGCGGTCAGCGTCTATCGCGTCGTAGACATGCGCGGAACGCTGCGGTGAGCCCGCCCGGAGCATGTGCGACAACTAGGACGGCTCTTTTGAAAGAGGCGCAAAATTGACTGCCCCCAAATCGTTGTCCCCAATTCGTGGCCTTGCGGAAACACCCCTTCGATGGAGGAAGGTTGCTGGAGCGCGAGCCGTCAAAGCCTCTCGACAGCAGGGATGCCCTGAAGCGCCGGCACGAGGCTCCCTGTTTTCCGGTGGGGTCAGGCAGGCGAGCGGTCACCCCGCGAGGACCTCACGGATCACATGGCCCGCGACATCAGTGAGCCGGAAGTTGCGGCCGCTGAACCGGAAGGTGAGTTTCTCATGGTCGATGCCAAGCAGGTGCAGGAGGGTCGCGTGCAGGTCGTTGACGTGGACCCGGTTTTCCACGGCCTTGTATCCAAATTCGTCGCTGCTGCCATAGTGCACCCCACCGCGCACGCCCCCACCCGCCATCCAAATGGTGAAGGCGTGGGGGTTGTGATCGCGTCCAAGCGAGCCCTGGGAATCGGAAGTGCGCCCGAATTCGCCTCCCCATATTACCAGCGTGTCCTGAAGCATGCCCCTCGCCTTGAGATCCGCGAGAAGCGCAGCCGCAGGCTGGTCCGTGGCGGCCGCACAGGAGCGGTGGTTTCTCTCGATGTCATTGTGCCCATCCCAGGGGACGTCATCCACCGAACCGTCTCCCGAGGCACCTTTGCCGGCGAAAATCTGGATGAAGCGCACCCCGCGCTCCACAAGCCTCCGCGCGATGAGGCACTGGCGCCCAAAGGTTTCGGTTTCCTTGTTGTCGAGTCCGTAAAGCTTCCGCGTGGCATCGGTTTCCCCGGTGATTTCCATCGCCTCGGGCGCGGCCGTCTGCATCCGGTAGGCGAGCTCAAAGCTGCTGAGCCTGGCCATGAGATCCGACTGCGCGTTGCGCTTCAAAGCGTGTTCGCTGTTGATGTCCCGCAGGAGGTTGAGGGCGCTGCGCTGCTGGGCCTCGCTCTCGTCCTTGGCGCGGAGAATGTCGTCGATGGCCTCCCTGCGCCGCGCGTCGAGGGCGAGGGCTTGAAAGGTCTTGGGAAGAAAGCCTGCACTCCAAATCTGCTCGTCGCCGCGCGGCTTGCGCCCGTGCATGACCACATAAGAGGGAAGGTTCTGGTTTTCGGCGCCCAACCCGTAGGTAACCCAGGCGCCAGCGGCCGGGCGGCCGGGCACCGTAGAACCGCACATCAACTCGATGGAGGCTGGGGCGTGGTTATTGGCACGCAGATACATCGAGTGGATGAAGGCCATGTCGTCCACGTGTTTGGAAAGGTTCGGAAAAAGACTGCTCACCCACGAACCCGACTCCCCGTGCTGCCGCCACTCAAAGGGCGACTTGAGGCACTTGCCGCTTGTCTGGAAGAAGCCGGTTTTCGGATCGCTGCCGGGCAGGGGCTGCCCCGAACGCTCCTGCAGCACCGGTTTGTAGTCGAAGGTGTCCACCTGAGAGGGAGCGCCCGTCATGAAGAGCCAGATCACCGATTTGGCGCGCGCAGGAAAATGCGGGGGGCGAGCATCCAGCAACGAGGGTGGTGCGGCGTCCGCGCAGTTCTGTTCCTGCAGGAGCGAGGCCAGAGCCATGGAGCCGAGTCCATGCCCCATGCTTTGCAGAAAACTTCGACGCGAGGGAAGCCGGAGGTGGTCTTCTGGAGGTGGAGTAAACATGGCGTGGAACGGGGGCGTGAAAATCCTTGGATCAGGGGATTTTTTCTAGTCGATATAGATGAATTCGTTCGTGCAAAGCAGCGCCGCACACGTCTGGGAAAGCGCCTTCCTTGCGGACTCCGGGGTCGGGTTTTGGCCGAGTTGCCCTCTAAGATAGGCCCCGTACTTCGCCACCTCGGACGCTGTCGGTTGGCGGGCAAGCGCGAACCGGAAGGCCTTCGCAAAAGCTTCCTCGGGGGCCCCGCCCGTGGAGAAAAACCGGCTGGCGAGTTTGCCCGCACAGTCCCTGACGAAGGGGGAGTTTAGCAGGGTGAGCGCCTGGGTCGGGACCGTGGTCAGGCCGCGTTCCCCAACACTTTGAAGGGGCTCCGGCGCGTCAAAAAGGGTGAGAAACGGGATCAATTCGCTGCGACGCACCCGCAGGTAGACGCTCCGTCTCTGGCTCTCCAACCTGGTTTCACTGGGGCCGTACGGCCGGAAGTCCAGCGCCCCCGCCACGTGCAGGAGTGAGTCACGGATTGCCTCCGCCTCGAGCCGGCGGGCGGGGTAAAACCAGAGGAGTTTGTTTTCAGGATCCGCCGCAAAACCGGTCGGAGACTCTGCGGCGCCCCGCTGGTAGGCGGCGCTGTTGAGCAAGAGCCGGTGGAGGCTCTTGAATTTCCATCCGCCCTCAATGAACGCTGCTGCAAGGTGGTCCAGCAGCTCGGGGTGGGTTGGTTTTTCGCCCTGCAGGCCGAAATCGTTCGGGGTGGCTACCAGTCCTTTGCCGAAATGGTGCTGCCACACACGGTTGACGATCACCCTGGCCAACAGTGTGCCGGCACCCTCCTCCGGATCGGTCAGCCACCGGCCGAGTGCGACGCGCGGGTGGGTTTGATTTACTCCCGCCGCGGTGGGGCCCACGGCGCCGACGCCCGTCCAGCGGGCTACGGGCGCGCCGCTGAGGACCTGAATGAAGCCGGGTTTGGCGAGCTCGGCCTTGTTGTCCACCTCCCCGCGGCGGAGCAGGTACACGTCGGCGCCCCCTTCCTTGGTGGAATAGACTTGAACGTAGTCGCGCTTGGGAGCCCTGTCTGCGTGCGCCTCGAACTCGGCGGCGATTGCCGCCGCCTGCGGGTCGAACCGACCGAACCACAGGGCCAGGTGCTGCGCTCCCCGCCCCGCCGGAAGTTTCTCAAGGCTGAGCAACTCGCCGGCGTCCTGCGGTTGGGCCCCCGCCTCCAAATCGGGGGCGGTCGCCGAAGTGCTGAATGCCAGACGAAACTTGCCGAAACCGAAGAAGCCCTTGAAACGCAGCTGGAACTCAATTTCGGCACCGCCCTCGGATCCGACGCCATCCCCGTCGATTTCAAAAAGCGCCATGTGGTCTTTGCCCAACTGGGGAGCAACACCCCAGCCACTGGCCGGATCGTTGTCGACGCTCTTGGAGAGGGGGTAGCCCTGCTGCTCAAAGCTTGCCCGGAGCGCCTTGAGCTTGAGCACCCTGGGCTTATCATTCGCAGGAGCGTTCAACGGCCGGACGGAAACCTTCAAATCACCCAGAACAAAGTTGCCGTTGTCCGAGAGTCCGGGACCATTCTGCGGCAGCTGTTTGTCTGCCTGCACTTCCAATCTGAAGGCGCGGACTCCCCTCTGAAAGGTCCGGACCTTCACTGTGTAAAGGTCATCCTTGGTTTTGTTATCCCGGTACAAGATCAGGCCGCCTGTGGAGGGGGCCAGATGCGCGTTTTCCGCGGAGGCGGATACCGGGTCGAACACCTGCCACCGGCCCTGGGACTGCGCCTGTTCTGCGGACTGTTTTACGCGCCACGCCTCAAAGAGCCGCGGGAAATCGCCGGAGGCAAAGTCCGCGAGTGATTTTTCAAGCAGGGCGGAGCGCTGCTCGTAGGCGGCGCGAGCCCGGGTTTGCTCCGGTTTGGAGCGCTCAATTTTGATTTCGCCGTGCTCGGCGCGCGCGAGCGTTGCGGCGAGGCTGTAATAATCGACCTGTGGAATGGGGTCGTACTTGTGGTCGTGGCACCTCACGCATCCGATAGTGAGGCCGAGCATGGCGCTGCCGGTTGTCGAGAGCATGTCGTCGAGTTGGTCGTAGCGGATGCGCTCCTTAGTCTTGGCAGTGATCTGGCCGGGGTAGGGGCCTGCCACGAGGAAACCCGTGGCTGCCGCCCCCTCAACCTTGTCGGGATCAAGCAGGTCGCCGGCGAGTTGCAGCCTCACGAACTCATCGTAAGGGCGGTCGCTGTTGAAGGAGCGAATCACCCAGTCGCGATAATGGAAGGCGCCCGGTCTGAATCCGTCAAACTCATAGCCACCGCTTTCAGCGAAGCGCACCACGTCAAGCCAGTGCCTGCCCCAACGTTCACCGTAGCGCGGGCTCTCCAGCAGGGAGTCCACCAATCTGGCGAAGGCGTCCGGCGCGGTGTCGCGAACAAACGCCTCGATGACCTCGGGCGTCGGGGGCAGCCCGGTAAGGTCAAAATGGACCCGGCGGACCAGGGTTTCCTTCGAGGCGGGAGGAGCGGGGTGGACGCCAGCCGCCTGCTGAGCGGCGGAAAGAAACCGGTCGACGGGGGTCTCCAGCGGAAAAGAGCGGGAACCGCCGGGCCCGGGGGGATCCGTTTGGCGAAGTGGTTGGAAGGCCCAATGCTCACGGCCTTTGGCGATGTCGACCTGCCTTTTGGCCGTTCCGACGCTGCCCTCGCGCGGGTCTGGGGCGCCTATGGCAATCCAGTGCTCCAGATGGGAAATCAGTTCAGGCGCCAATTTCTTTTTGGGAGGCATCTGGGTGTCCGCGCTCTCCCACCGAACCGCCTTCAGCAGGAGGCTGTCCGAGGGGTTTCCGGCGACGAGCGCCGGACCGGTGTCTCCGCCCTTGAGGATTCCAGCACGCGTGTCGAGGAAAAGACCGCCCTTGAGTTTCCCCTTCTGTTGGGCCGCCTCGGAGTGGCAGGAGTAACAGTGCTCAGCAAGCGTCGGGCGGATGTGTTGCTCAAAAAAAGCAATTTGCTCGCCCGGGGGGGATGCCTGCGCAGCACGTCCCACCGGTCGGCTGGGGGCCAAACACAGAAGCGCTGCGAGGAAGGTGATAACCTGGGCAGGAAAGGGACGCCGGACGGGGTTCATGGTGGATCGTTTCCTCGGGAGGGGAAGTGCTGCCGGCCTCTTCGGCGACAACCAAACTCGGGAAGGCGCACCCGAGTTGGAGCCGTTTTTCAATCAAAGCAAGTTCAAAACTGGACTCGCGGGCGCCGGACCTGTCGCTTCCCAAACACTACTGTGCCGGTGATACAACAACACGCACGCGTCCCCCCGGAGAACGCAGAGGACGTGGGCGGGAGAGGAAGGCGGCATTATCTCATTTCCCCAACCTTCCGCTTTCAGCCCATTTTCAAGGGATACCCGCTCCCCGGTTCCCCTTTTCCCTCAGTCCCACAAGAACCGTTCGAGCCGGATCTGAAAGGCGCGCTTTTTTGCCTCCTCGGACCGGGGGGCTTCGATCCTTCCCAGCCGCTCATACACTGCGACGCAGTCCCGCCAAGCCTGCCGTCCCTCCAGAATGCGCGCCGCGTCGAAGCCGGCTTTGAACAGCCAAAAGAACTCGCCCCCCTCTACGGAATCCGGCGCCTCGAGCACGCGATAGAATCCTTCAAGAGCCTCCTGTTGATGGGTCGCCTCCACCGCCTTTGCCTTTTTGTGGAGCGCCTGATTGCGCCACACTGGAGGGACTCCGGGTTGGGTAGCCAGCGCTTCGTACTCGGCGATCGCCTCCGCGAGAGAAACCGCACCGCGTTTGGCCATCGACAAAAGGGCGTCCGCCCTCCCGCAGCGCGAGGCGAAGCGCAACTCCGGTTCGAGGGGATCGGTGGAATTAACGATCCGCCCGAAAAGCTCCGCCCCATCGGCGTCCTCCCCGATCCGACTTTTAACAGCCGCCTGCTGGTAACGGGCGCGCCACCGGAGCCCGCCACCGCCCTGGGCCACCCGTTCCCAATAGCGGAGCGCGTCGTCTACCGAGCCCGGATTCAGACGACTCGCCGCACACTGGCCCGCCAGGAAAAGCGCCGTCTCCGCCAACGGCCCCTCCGGATCTCTCGACGCAATCCCGGCAAACTGTTCCTCTGCGTTGGCGAAATCCTTTCTACGGAAATAAACCTCTCCCAACTTCATGCGCATCCGGCCGGAGAGGGCGGAATCCGGATACTCACGCAGAAAGGCATCCCCCTGCGCAAGAACCTCCTCGGGTTGAGCTTCCCCTCCCGAATCGGCCAAAAACACCGCGAGGTATTTCGCGTGCATCGCGGACTGGGGCGACTGGGGGTCCACAGCTACCGCCTTCAAAAGATCCGAAGCCCGGTCCCGGAGCGCGCCTGCGGCGGTGAGACGGGAGTCCACCGCGGCGGACTCCGCGTCACGTACAAACAGTTCAGCCAAAGCAACCTTCGCATCCCCGGTCCGCGGATGCGCCGGGTGGCGCTGAATGAAGGATTGGAGCTGCTCATGCGCGCGCTCGTTGCCGGAGGCCGCCCGGTGTAGCGCGCCCTCCAGTTCCAGTGACGCTATCAGTTCGCCGGTGCCGCCCAAGCGGGCAAGCGCCTCCTGCTGGGCCTGCGCTCGTTTCAAGTCCCCCATGCGGATCGCCGCCAGCCCGGCATTGAAGGTGGCCTCGACCCAAAAGTCTGCCCCCCCCCCGGCGATGGCCTCAAACAGCATAAAGGCCTTCTCGAATTCAGCCCGCCGCATCAGCACCAGACCTTGGCGCATCGAGACGGTTGACCTGAGTCTGGGCTCGTCGCACGTGCGAAGAGCCTCCGTCAAAAGCGCCTCGGCCTCCGGCCACCGGCCCGCACCCATCGTGATTTCAGCACGCTGCAATAGCGAGACCGGGCGCAGCCTGTGGCTCTCAAACTGTTCGCAAAAAGAAAGATGAGCCGCAGCAGCTTTGTCGACCCTGCCCGTCGCTGAGAAAAACTGAGCTAGGTGGAACAGTGCAAGCGCCCGCTGGTTTTGCGGGCCGACCCTCGTACAGGCTTCAAGATCCGCGACGGGGGGATCCAGCAAATCGGAGAGAATACGGACGGTTTTTTCAAACAGAGCGTCAAGACAGGGCAACTCCCGGCCCTCCTTCAAAACCTGAAGCAGCAGTCTGGCCGCGGCGGCGGAATCGCCGCTGGCCTCGAGGACCGAGGCTTCCCCAAGACAAGCGCCGGCGAACACCTCCGACGGCACCGGGACGGTCGGGTGCATGAGTCTGGTGAAACCCGAGGAAGCTTCCTTCAAGCGCCCTGCCGCCAGCGCGAGGCGCGCCTGCAATAGCCCTATTGCAGCCTCCCCTTCCGGCGTAAATACCTGAATGTTGGAAACCTCTCCGGCAGCTTCCGCCACATTTCCAAGATCCAGAAGCAGCCCCGCCCTCGCGAAACAAAGGGCGCTTGGATCCGAACCCGAAGCCCCGCGGGGAACCTGACGCAACTCGGCCAGCGCATCGGCCTCCCGCCCCAATCTGGCCAGCGCATTCGCCCTGCCCAACACGCAGGCAAGCTCATCGGCGCCCAGCGCTTTTGCTGATGCAAACCGCTCCGCCGCAGGCCACCAGCGTTCGCCGCGAAGGGCCGCATGCGCGAGCAACAAGGCGGCCGCCGGTTCCCCTTCCCTCCCCGCGAGCAATCGCTCCGCGTGGGCCGTCTCCCCTTTGGCGATGCAAATTTGGGCGCGCAAAAGCCCGGCCTCGCTCTGGACCCCAGAGGGCAGTGCCTCATCGCCAAGGATGCGGTCCAGCACGCCCGCGGCCAGTTCGGAGGCACCCCCGGCGAACGCTTCCCGCGCCCGCGTTAGCGATTGCTCAGGCGAGGCGGCCACGGCGCATGGGCCGCCGACTCCGAGCGCCAGAACCAGCGCCGCGCTGCGAGGCACCAGAGCCAACAAACGGTGACGACCGGTGGAGGAATCGGGAGGTTGGGTCACGGCAGAATTCTCCTGAGATAGCGGCCCGTTTGCGAGCCTTCGCAGCGTGCAACCACCTCCGGGGTCCCCTCGACCACGATTTCCCCCCCGAGGCTGCCGCCCTCGGGCCCGAGGTCGATCACCCAGTCGGCGCATTTGATCACTTCCAGATTGTGTTCAATAATAATGAGGGTGTTGCCCGCATCCCGCAGTTTGAGGAGAACCTCCAGAAGTTTGTGGATGTCTGCAAAGTGCAGCCCGGTGGTGGGTTCATCCAGAATGTACACACACCGTCCCGTGGCTTTTCTGGCCAGTTCCGCCGCGAGCTTGACCCGCTGCGCCTCGCCTCCGGACAGCGTGGCCGAGGACTGCCCCAACCGCACATACCCCAGTCCGACATCCTCAAGCGCCTCGAGTTTCTCGCACACCTGCGGAACGTTTTTGAAAAAGCGGCACCCCTCGTCCACGGTCATGTCGAGCACGTCGGCGATGTTCCTCCCCTTGTAGGTCACCTCAAGGGTCTCGCGGTTGTAGCGGCGACCGTGGCAGACCTCGCATTCCACGAAAACGTCGGCGAGGAAGTGCATTTCGATACGTTTTACCCCGTCGCCCTCGCACGTCTCGCAGCGACCGCCCTTGGTGTTGAACGAAAACCGACCCGCGCCGTAGCCACGCACCCGGGAAGCCGGAAGGCCCGTGAAGAGTTCCCGGATTGCGGCAAACGCACCCACGTAGATGACTGGATTGGAGCGGGGAGAACGCCCGATCGGCGACTGGTCGATCACGATCACCTTTTCCACCTGGTCGACACCGATGCAGGCGCGGTGTGCGCCGGCGCGTTCCTTCGAACGGTGCAGCCTGCGCGCCAGGACGCGGCGCAGGACGTCATCCACCAGTGTCGATTTACCCGAACCGGAAACGCCGGTAACACAGGTGAAGCAACCGAGCGGAAAATGGGCGTCCACCGCCCGGAGATTGTTCTCCGTCACTCCGAGCAAACTGATCCAGCCCGGCGGAATGTGCCCCGGATCGATCTGACTTCGCGGCGACTGGGGACGCAAGCGGTGTTTGGGGACGGGGATGCGCATCGTGCCGGCAAGGTATTGCCCGGTCAGCGAGGCGGGCGCGGCCTCAATCTCGGCCGGGGTGCCGGCAGCGATGATCTGCCCGCCGCGCACACCCGCGCCGGGCCCCAAATCGACCACGTAATCGGCGGCGCGGATGGTGTCCTCATCGTGCTCGACCACCACCACCGAATTACCAAGGTCCCTGAGCTTGAAGAGGGTGTGGATGAGCCTTTCATTGTCGCGCTGGTGCAGGCCGATGGAGGGCTCGTCCAGAACGTAAAGGCAGCCGGCAAGACCCGAGCCGATCTGGGTGGCAAGCCTGATACGCTGCGCCTCCCCTCCGGAGAGCGTGCCGCTCTGGCGGTCCAGGTTCAGGTAGCCCAGCCCCACCTCATTGAGGAAGCGCAGGCGGTTTCCCAATTCCCTGCGCACTTCGGCGGTGATGAACTCGCGGGAGGCATCCAACTCGAGCCGTTCGACAAACGCACAAGCCTGCGCGACGTTAAGCCGGCAAAAGTCCGCGATCCCCAACGCCTCGGTTCCCGAATCGCCACGGGCGGAAACGCGCACTGCAAGCATCTCCGGGCGGAGCCTTCTTCCCCCGCAAGCCGGGCAACTCCGCGGCCCCATGAACTGCTGTACCCGCTGGCGGGCGCCGTCGGATTCCGCCGTCTGATAAACCAGGCGCAGTTGCGCGAGCACCCCTTCAAACGGGCGTTTGGAGGAACCGCCTGCCTCCAGCGAGGGAAGCAGCAGCGCCCGTTCACCCGTACCGAACAGCACGGCGTCGCGAAAAGCCTCGGGCAGATGGTGCCAAGCGACCTGAAGGGAGACCTTGAAGTGGGAGGCCAGTTTCTCCTGCAACGCCTGATAAAAGTTTCCAAGCGCCTTGGGCGCCTTGGCCCACGGCGCCACCGCCCCCTCCGCAAGCGTCTTGTCGGGGTCGGGCACCACCAGTTCGGAGTCGATTTCCAAACGGGTCCCGAGGCCCTCGCAGGCGACACAAGCACCGTGGTAACTGTTAAAGGAAAAGTGCTTAGGCGTGAGCTCCGGCATCTCAAAACCCGTTGCGGGATTGGCGTATGCGGTGGTGAAGCTCAGAAGGGTCCCGGGATCCGACGCGCTTTCCTGACGGAGCACCAGAAGCCGCTTGCGTCCGAGTTTGAGCGCCATTTCAACCGACTCGGCCAGGCGCTGGCGCACGCCTTCCTTGAGGATGATCCGGTCGACGACCGCCTCGATGGAACGCGCACCGCCGGGGGCCGCCTTGGGGAATGGCTGCTGGGCGCTGATGTCGTGAATCTGGCCGTCGATGCGAGCACGGACAAACCCCTCGCGCCGGAGCCGTTCAAGTACGTCGCGGAACTGCCCCTCCTCCTCGGCCACAAGGGGCGCCAAAACAGTCAGACGGCTTTCCTCCGGCAGATCCAAAATCTTATCGACGATCTGCTGCGCGGAGAGCCGGCGTACCGGCTCACCGGTGAGAGGGTCGTGGGGCTGGCCGGCCGAAGCGTACAGCAGGCGGAGGTAATCGTAGATCTCGGTTTGCGTCGCGATGGTCGAACGCGGGTTGCCGGTGGAGGAACGCTGTTCAATTGCGATCGCTGGCGACAGCCCCTCGATGAAATCGACATCCGGCTTCTGCAGCTGGTCGAGGAACTGGCGCGCATAAGCCGAGAGACTTTCCACGTAACGCCGCTGTCCCTCCGCGTAGAGGGTGTCAAAGGCGAGGGAGCTTTTACCGGAACCACTCAACCCGGTGAACACAACCAGCGCATCCCTGGGAATTTCGAGGGAAACGTTTTTGAGGTTGTGCTGGCGGGCACCGAGAATCCGGATGCTGTCTCTGGCCATGCGTCGTAGGGGTGTAAAAGGACAATCCCTTTACCTGACCACCATTCGGGGCCATTCTCCAGCTTGAATTCCCCATGAACAACCCGCCCCCATCCCCCGCTCCGGACGCGTTCCAAGCCCTGTGCGACCGCTTCCGGGACACCAAGCACGACGTCAACAACGTGTTCGCCGTGCTGCTGGCGCTTGCGGAGCTTGGACAGCGCAACCCAGCCAATTACGAGCGTTTGGGCAAGGCAGTGTTGGAACGCTGCCCGCAAGTGCTGCACGACCTGCAGTTGTTTCAGGACCAGATGTTCGCGTTGTTGGATACCCCGCGCACGCCGGGCGGGAACGGGCTCCAGTGACGCAGCGCCCCCATCTTTTTCGGAGAGGCACCCGAGGAACGCATGCGCATCGACATCATTTCCCTGTTCCCGCAGATTGCTTCCGGTGCGCTGGGGGAGAGTATGATCGGGCGCGCGCAAGAACGCGGGCTCGTCCAGATCCATTCGCACAACCTTAGAGATTGGGCGCTGGACAAACACCGGACCACCGATGACACCCCGTACGGTGGCGGCCAAGGCATGGTGCTCAAATGCGAACCGGTGTTCGCCGCGGTGGAGGCACTACGCTCTCCAGCGGCGAGGGTGATTTACCTCTCCCCCGGCGGCGTCCCGCTGCGACACGGGATGGCAGCGCGCCTGGCGGCGGAACAAACACATTTGATTCTACTCTGCGGTCACTACGAGGGTCTCGATCAACGGGCCATCGACCTGCTTGTCGACGAGGAAGTTTCCCTCGGCGACTATGTGCTCACCAACGGAGCGATCGCCGCGGCGGTGCTCGCTGACGCGGTGGTCCGGCTCATCCCCGGGGTGCTTGGTGACGCGGCTTCTTCGGCAGAAGATTCCTTCGCCACCGGTCTGCTGGAGTGGCCGCAGTACACGCGGCCCGTGGAATTCCAAGGACGGCGCATTCCGGAAGTCTTACTCTCAGGCAACCATGCCGCCATCCTCAAATGGCGTCAGGAAATGGCCCTGCGAAAGACGCGCCTCCGCAGGCCGGACCTGCTCGGCGAGGTCCCGTCGAAAGAAACAGCCGCATCATGCGGCGATGCCTGCGAGGGCGCTGAGGATACGGTGCCCTGAGCCTGCGCTGAAGGCCGAGCGGAAGCTTCTCCGATCGCAGGGGGTTCCGACGACGCCCACCCCTCGAAATTTGAGTCGCCTCGAGCGCTGCGCCATGGAAAATGCACCGTGGATCGCACCCCCCACCCCTGCAGCCATGCTCAAGATCCTCGCCCCTGCTGACAAAACACAGCCATTTTGCGACGGCGTTTCCCGCCGGAATTTCCTGAAGATCGGAGGCCTCGGCTCCCTCGGCCTTTCCCTTCCAAAACTGCTTGCCCTCGAACAGGATGCGGGCATCCGAAACTCCCACAAGGCGATCATCATGATCTACCTGGTGGGAGGTCCTCCGCATCAGGACATGTTCGACCTCAAACCCAACGCGCCGCGGGAAATCGCCGGCCCCCACAAGCCGATCGGCACTAACGTCCCCGGCATCGAGATCTGCGAACTGTTTCCAAAGATGGCGCGGATGATGGACAAGTTCGCATTGATCCGCTCGCTGGTGGGAGCGCAGGCCGAGCACGATGCCGCCCAGTGTTACACCGGCCGTCCCCCGCGCGGTGGGACGCCGCCGCCGTCGGGCTGGCCGCAGTTTGGGAGCGTGGTCAGCCACCTCCAGGGTGGAGTGGTTCCCTCGATCCCGCCGTTTGTCAGTCTCTGCTACGAATGCACCCACGGTCCGTACAACGAACCGGGCCCAGGTGCGCTGGGGCCGGCACAGTCCGCCTTCCGCCACGTGGGGGCCAACCGAGATTCCCTGACACTGCAGGGCGTTACAACCGACCGTCTTGCGGACCGAGTCCGGTTGCTGTCGAGCTTCGACCAGTTCAGGCGCGAGGTGGATAGCTCGGGCAGGATGGACGCGATGGATACCTTCACGCAGCAGGCCATGGGGATCCTCACCTCCTCGAAACTCGCCGATGCCCTGGATCTCTCCAAGGAAGACCCGCGAATTGTCGCCCGCTACGGCACGGGCGACACCACCAAACACATCGACGGAAACGGGGCGCCGCGGGTGCCACAGAGCTTTCTCGCTGCCCGCCGGTTGGTCGAGGCGGGGGCGCGTGTCGTCACCGTCAACTATAGTAAATGGGACTGGCACGGAGGGGCCGGCAACGACATCTTCACCCGCGAGCGCGAAGACTTCCCGGTCTTCGACAACGCGATCACGGCCCTCATCGAAGACCTGCACCAACGCGGATTGAGCAAAGATGTATCGGTGCTCGTCTGGGGAGAATTTGGAAGAACACCAACCATTAACGCGCAGGTGGGACGCGACCACTGGCCACGCGTTGCGATGGCGCTGCTGGCTGGGGGTGGGATGCGCTGCGGTCAGGTCATCGGCTCGACCGACCGCCTCGGGGGCGAGGCCGACAGCAGGCCCGTCACCTTCCCCGAGGTATTCGCCACGCTTTACCACAATCTGGGCATTGACGCCGCCACCACCACCTTTACCGACGCGAAGGGCAGGCCCCATTATCTCGTCGAAAACGGAGCCCGCCCGATCGCAGAGCTGATTTAACGAAGAGGCAGCTTCCACTCGGATCCGGCAAGGTGTTCCGCCGAACCCGCCCACCCCAAAGGCACCTACAACACTAGGGTTTTGCCCGCCACGGGAATCGGATAGAGTCCGCCCGGACCGGGCAGGACGGGTGCCTGGTCGGACAGACTTCGAATCTCCGGGGCAACCGTCAGGTTGGAGGAGAACGCAGCGTCCCACTCGATGATCTTGCCCGAGTAGGCGGCCATGCGGCCCATGATCGCTGTCATGGTGCTCTTGGCGCCGTAATCGCTCTCGTCGTAGGGAAGGTCCTTGCGGATTGCTTCAAAAAAATCGTCATGCTCGGCCTGATAAGGATTCTCCCCGCGCTCTGTCTTCATCTGCCAGGGGCGCTTTCCGGAGATCGAGTAGACCTCGCGTCCATCGAAGAAGTCGGCCCTTCCCTCGCTGCCTACCACATGGTTGGTGACGCTGGCCCAGCAGCCCGGCCTCCGGTCGCATTCGCCGAAAAGGCGGGCCCCGCTCGGGTATTCCCACTCCACGGCGAAATGGTCGAAGAGGTCGCCGTAATCCGGGCTCCGCTCACTGAGCGCCCCCATCCCGTGGGCGCGTATCGGATATGCCCCGTGCACCCAGTTTGAGATGTCGATGCCGTGTACGAGGTTGTCGACAATGAAATCGGCCGAAAGCCAACAAAAATAGTACCAGTTACGGCACTGGTACTCGAGTTCGCCAAACTCCGGTTTGCGCACCAAACCGGTTCTCAGCGGGGTATTTGCAAAGGCGCGGGTGTAGACGACTTCGCCGAGTTGTCCTTCGTGAATCCGGCGGATCATTTCCTGGAAGCCCCTCTTGTGCCTCCGCTGAAATCCGACGGCCACCTTTAAATTCTTGGCCTTGGCCTGGGCGGCGGCCGCAAGCACGCGCCGCACGCCCGGGGCGTCCACGGCCACCGGCTTTTCAAGAAACGCGTGCTTTCCGAGGCGGACAGCCTCCTCAAAATGGGCGGGACGAAACGCGCACGGCGTCGCAAGGATGACCACGTCGGCGAGGGCGATGGCGTGTTTGTAACCGTCGATCCCGGTGAACTGGCGTTCCTGAGGGACGTCCACCCGGTCGCCGTGCTTGGCCTTGAGCGCGCCCAGGCCGGTCGAAAGTTTGTCCGCAAACAGATCTGCCACCGCCACCAACTTGGTGTTGGGGTCCGCGGTGAGCGCCTGGTTTGCCGCCCCTGCACCTCTGCCCCCGCAGCCAACCAGAGCGATCTTGAGAGGTTCCACAACGCTTTTACCGCGACCGATCGCGGGAAAGCCACTCAGCGAAGCGGCCGCAAGAGCAGCGCTGGAACGGATGAGAAACGACCGGCGTTCTAAGGGGGGGAGTTCTGGGGTGTTCATGCAAGGAATGTTAGGTGGGATGGCAAGGGACGGGGCGCCCCGTGGTTCAACCCGCAGACCGCCCCCCCGTTGAACCGCATGGTTCGGATCTCCGGACAGAGAGGTTGCGCTGCGAGTACCGGCCAAGCAAATAGCCGCTTCCTCCTCTCGGGTAAATGGCACTCTGGAGATTCCATGCACGAGCGCACGCAAAGCGGCTCCCAAAGGCACTTCCCTCCGGCGAGACCTTCAAAATCGGGCGCAATCCTCTCGGGACATCCGCAGGCCGACTGAACTCGAGTCCACGCGTGTCGCAGTCAAACCGGAGCCCACGGGAAGCCGTAAGATCTCCATTTTTGAAATTCAAGACCCCCGGGGCGGCCTCAGGGGAACACGTCCCGAAACCTCTCCACTCTCCCGTAGGACTCCAGCACATCATTGCGGGTCCAACGTTTAAACATGCCCGAACTGGAGGCCGGGTGAAACGGAAGCACATCCGAATAGCCCGGCATGAGCACCTGCGCAGCGGCAAATCCCGTGTCCGGTTCGGACAGATCTACCACGATGCAGTCCTTGCCGAGGGTATCGCAAATCGAGCAGACCCCCTTGATGTCCTCGAGGCAGTCCTCGCTGCTTTGGCTGGGCGCGAACTGAACGCGCGCACCCGACCTCAGGAAATCCGCGTTTTGGTAAGGCACAAAACCGAACATGAAGGCCGCCATAAAATTGTCGCAGTCTCCGGGCTGTGCGGGAAGTTGGCGCAGGTCATGCGAGAGGAGATCCGCGATTTTTGCGTCAAGGTTGTCGGCGCCCCGGGCAAAAAATTCGTTTCTGCGCCGGCCCTGTGCGTACTCGGTAAACATCCGCAACAGCGCCTCGCGCGCGTCGAACGATGCCCCGATTTTAAAAAAATGCCGGAACTGGTACTGCTCCGGGATGTGGTGGTCGACGAAGTAGGCGCCGACGCACGGAAGCACGCCCCCAAAACTCAGGTCCTTCAGAATCACCTCGATCCCGTGGGCCCGCAGAAAGTCAATTTGCCGATGGACCAGCGCTTCGGAAATGCTCGCGCTCTCTATGGTCGGAAGCACCATCCGGTTGCGGAGAACGGTGATTTGGACACGCCGCTCAATCACCTCGAGAGCCGCATGCAGGATGGCTTCTTCAAGATTGTTGCCTGTCGCCTTGCCGTTTGAGCCACTGATAAGGCGGACATATTCAAGAGGGACCTTGACCGGCTTTTGTTGGAGAAGCGAATAACCGTCTACCCAGTGGCGCGTCTCCTCCAAGGCGCGGATCCTTTCCAACACCGGCGGGGTGGCGGATGCGACGTGTTCCAGCAGCGAGGCCAAGGGAACCGCACCCTCGACCTCGTGCTCTATTGCGTTCACGTAGCCGGCCAGTTCCCCCGTACTTCGGGCAAGCAACCACTCCGCACCCTCGGCCAGTGCGCCCGCCCGACTCCCCTCAGGCGTGACACCCTTTCCCATGGAACGAAATTCGAGTCCGTCGACAAACATTGCCGACCAATGCAGTTCCTCCGACACCGTCTCCTCGTGCAACCAGTAGTCGTATCGGCCTGCGAAAATCTTTTCCAAATGTGCGATCGTCTGGGTCAGTGGGACGCAGCGGTCGTGGCCCATTTTTTTTCGAGACTGCAGTTTCATTTTACAAGGTCTCGGTGAATCGCTTCCGCAACGGAAATCCCTTCGGCCACGCATTGTCCAACGGAGGCCCCACCGTTGACCATCGCTCCCGCGGTGTAGAGTGGCGTGCTGTGCACCGTGGTTGGAGGGAGGAGGTTTTCAACCACCTCCAAGCCCATCGCCTCGATCACCAGATCCACATGGAGCACCGTCTCCAGAAGGAACTCCGTGTGGCGCATCTGGACGCCGTTGACTCTGCCAGAGGCCGCCAGCGCGTAGCCGAGCGGCTGCCAGTGCATCAGCGCATGCACTCCGCGGTTGGCAAACCAACCCTCGCTCATGTGCCAGTGCAGCGCGTGGCGCGGACCACCAAAGACCACGAAAAGTTCGGAAGCGCCCCGCGCCTCGAGCGCCACGCAGGCATCCATGGCGGCGTCTCCGCCCGCAAGCACGGCGACCCGGCTTGGAACCGGCCCCCTCCATTGTTCCAAAAAATCCAGTGCGCCCAGCACACCCTCCGCTGGCCCGAGGGAACGTTCCTTCCACAACCCCACGGCAAGGAGCACGGCGTCGTAACGCGCCTGAAGTTGCGGAAGAAAGACGTTGCTGCCCAGCGTACTGCCAAAACTAATCTTCAGACGCTCCGACTCGATTGCGCACCCCAATAGCGCGTCGATCTCCTCCACCGGATTTGCAATGGCCCGGTTTCTGGCAAGCAGGCGCGAAGGCACGCCCCCCAGCGTGTCGGAGGTTTCATGAAGACCGACCCGATGTCCCAATTCCAGCAACCGCGCTGCCGCAGCGATCCCCGCGGGGCCGCCGCCGACGACTGCCACGGTTTTTCCGCTGCAAGCCGCGGGGATGGCAACGCCGGTCGCACCACGTTCTCCAGCGCGCCATGCGATGGCATACTGCAGGTCCCGGATCGGGACGGGCTTTCCGGTGAGCGTTGTCTCGATGCACGCGCCCTCGTCCTCAAGCCAGAAGGGGCTCGTTTGGGAAACCAGGCGAGGCAGGGGATTGCCCGCCCTGATCACAGAATACGCATCCCCTTCCCTGCCCTCGCGGAAAGCCTTGATGAAGGCGGGAATGTCTGTTCGTGTCGCGGATTTGGCGCTGCATGGCGCCGCCTCGCAAAGATGGCAGCGAGCGGCGCCCGCCCGCAGTCGGTCGTCATCGAGACGCCTCATGTCGCGATAGACAGGGCCGTAGCGGTCCGGGGTGCGGAGCACGCATCCGACGGGCCTGCCTCCGCGTTGGAGCTGGGCGCATGCAAAACAGACCATACACGTCCTCTCCGGATCCAACGTGCGCCCGCTGAAAACCTGCAACGGAAGGCCTGGGTAGGCGAGGGCCGAGCGTCCCAACCCCGCAATGTCCATCCCGCCCCTCGCAACAGCGCCCGCAGCCACGTGCGGCACGAATTGACGCAGCCAGCTCAGACCACTGCCAACAATCGGAATCCCGGGAAAACGCACGCGAAAAGAGCGCGCCAAGGAAAGCTGTCTGGAGAGCACCATCAGCGGGTGCTCGTCCGTGAGTTCATGATCTGCCTTGGAACGCACTCCCCGTTCCGGACCTTTCAGGACAGGGCTTGAACAGGTAAGGTTCAACATTCGGAGACCGGCTTTGCGCAGGCGTTCCACAATTTCAAACGGGCGGGTGGTGTCAGGGATGCGAAAATCGGCGGGGGAGACCCCAAACCCATCGCGAACCGCCTCGTAGACACACAGGCGTGTTGCAAGCAGGAGATCAGGAACTTCGGCCCGAACCCGGGAAAGGAGATCGGGGAGAAGTTCCGGCTCCCCCTGGAGATCGACTCCGTCAAAACCGGCTTCGCGCGCGAGTCTTGCCGCGTTCACCAGCGCAGCGGGCCGGTCCGGCGCGAGCTGGAGCACCACAACCGGCGGTGCGAGGCTCGCCGCCTTGATGTCGGCGACCATCGCCGCGAATCCCGGAAAAGTCGCAGGTGACAAACACAGTTGCCGCGCAGTCTCCGGAATAAATGCCGCCGTACGCTCAACCCAGATCAACCCGAACGCCCCCTCCGCGTAGGCGCGGTAGCGCTGCCGCGTGTGCTCGCTGGGGGAACCATCCTCCGAGGCGTCGGCTCCCGAAATCGGCTGCGCGCAAAGGCGATTGGGAATCACCGTGGGCCCGACACACAGCGAGCCCCCAAGCACCGCGTTGTCCTCCTCGACAGGCACCTCCAAACCGAGTCGGGCGATCTCCGCACGCAACGCCCCGACCGACTCGAGGTAGAAAGGTTCGTAGCCTGGGAGTTCCATGTCACCGCGCGGGTTCTGCCGCCTTGCCCACGCAGGCGAGGTAAAGGGTGAACTCTTCAATGCCGTCAAGTTCGAGCAACTCATCCACCTGCGGCTGATGGTAGGACAGGAGAGCACATACACCGAGCCCGCAGGACTGCGCCGCAAGGTAAAGGTTTTGGCAAACGTGTCCGGCCTCCATCGCGATCATGCGATGCGCGAGGTAAGCGTACTTCCATTCCGTCCGCCCCGGAATCGCCGACCAGATGAAGACGACAGCCGCATCCCCCACCGCTGGCTCCCCATAGCACGCTGCACGAATTTGAATGGAGACATTCTCATCCACGCGGAGGGGAAGTAGTTCGTGAGTGTCAGGAAGGTAGCGGTACAATCCCCCGGGCAAACCGTCGACTTTTCGCACGGCAAGATAGGTCTCAAGCGGATGGCGACCGCCAGCCGAGGGAGCTGCGCGGTACTGCTGGACGACATTGCCCAACTCATCGTGTTTGACATGGGTCACCCCCTGCGTTGCCCACAGAAGAGAGGCCAGAGCGTCCCTCGATATGCCCGTGTTGGAAAATTCCCGGATGCTTCGGCGTTGAGCGATGGCCTCGCCAACGGACAGGCCGCCCATCACGCTCGTCTCGTTTCGCGAAAGGGCGATCCGCGGGGCGCCCACAGGAACCTCCTTCTGTGTGGGGGGCTCCGGTTTTTTCGAGCTCAACGCGCCGTCGGAACGCCAGTCCCCGGCGTATCCCCTCAGCATGACCCGCAACTGGGCGATGGGGATTTCGTTGAGCTCTTGGACGCGACCACCGAAACGGGGGGCGTCCTGCGGACCGCAACCGCCAAAAGCAAACCCGCAGAGCCCCGCGACCGACGCAGCCAATAAGAGCCTCATAGGGCACCGTTGAGCGCCTTGTAATACTCGGCGACCTTACCTCGGTACTTCGGCGGGGCGTGATCCGGCCCGCTTTGGATCATGCTGTCGAGGGCGCCGGAGGTGGTTTTTGCCTCCATCGCCCCAGAAGGCGCGGCGGAAAGATTGGTGGCTGCGCGACTCAGGGAGGAAATGGCCATCCTGCGGAACTCGCGCATTTGCTCGATGTTCCCTTTTGCGAGGGCGTCGGAAGCCTGCCTCAACTCGTGGGCGGCTGCCTTGAGGGAGTCGACCCGCACGTTTTTCATGGACGCCTTCGCGTAAAGGGCGTCGGCCTGCCGGGCCATGAGGGCGGCCATGCCCTCGTTGGAGCCGGCCTCCATTGAATCGACGCGCTCGGCGCCTCCGCCCATGCCCTTGGCGTCAGCTTTTCCTGTTCCAAGTTTTCCGCCGCCGGTTGCCTTGGTATCCGCCTCCCCGGCCAGGTCGACCTTGCCACTCTGCATTGGCTCCTCAGTGCGGCGCTCCTCAATGTTTTTGTCGCCCTCTCCGATTGTGCCCGAGCCGGCGGCGGTCTCCCCAACGGACATTCCTTGCCGACCGACATTGGAACGGCCGTCCTGCTCTTTGTGGTCGGGCGCCTGGTTGCCGCTCTTGCCCTGCGCCCCAAACGAGGAGATGTCGCCCTCCGCGACTCCGCTCCCCGGGGCAATGTCCGGCATCGCGTGATTGGTGGCACTGTCGTCGGCTTCCTCGGCCATCTTCTTATCCTCCTCAAGAAGGTCGCCCAAAAGGTCCTGCGCAGCGGCGGCGAGTTCCGCCAACGCGATGCCGGACTGCGGCATCTCGGCCTTGTCATGGGCTTCCGTGGTGACCTTGAGTTCGTCCGGTTTTTCCGCCAGCCACATCTCCATGGCGTCGAGCCGCTTTTTGGCTTCGCCCATCTGGGCGAGCAGCGTGTCTTCCTTAGCAAAACCGAGTTCCTTCACCTTGTCCGCCCCGTCCGCTTCGGATCCTTTTTGCTGCTCAATTTCCTGAAAGACAGAGAAGACGTCCTCTACAAGATCGTTAGCCACGTTGAGTTCGGTAAAAATGTGGAGGTCGTTGGGAATCTGCAACAGGGCATCCTTGATGGTTGCCTTCAGCTCGGAGGATTCCTCCTCCATCTCGTCCATTTTCTGGTCGTCCTTGTTCTTCTGTCCCTTGACCTGCTCCAGGGCCTCTTTGAGCTTTTCATTGAGGGCCTCTATCTTCTCGATTTTGTCCTTCGCCTGTCTGACCGCCTCAGTGAGGAGCTCGCGTTTCTCCGCCTCCTCCTGTGTTTTGATTTGGTCGATCATCGCCTGCAACACCTTGAGCCCCGCCAGCGCGCGTTCCTCAAGCGGGACAGCCCCCGCGCACTGGTTCTGCTCCAAACGCTCCGCGGCGATGATCATGTCATTGCGAATCTTGAGTTCGCCAGCCTTCGCGACCATGCGTTCAATGGTCCCCGCCAATGCTGCATCGGTCTGGCCCGCCTGCGCGGCTTCGCGAACGCAAGCGGCGAGGAAGCCGTTCATTTCTGTCCCGATGCGGTCTTGGGCGTCCACCAGAGGTTTGGCAGCCTTGGCCTTGCTTTCAACGGCGGCGAGGGTCTGTTTCAGTGCGGCGCCCTGGTTGCGCACCAGCGACTCGAGCATGGCGCTCAGGCCTGTGACACTCCGCTCGCTTTTGGTGTCCTCCTGTGCGTTCACCGCCGAAATGAGATGCTTGAGAATGGTCGTCTCGAGCCCAACGGCCTCCGCGACAAGCGTGTTCTTTTTCTTCGGATCCGCGACTGGGATCGACTGGAGCGCGTCCACGACGAGCACCATCTCATTGACATAGATTCTTTGAACGGCGGGAGTCAGGTTCCCGAGAGGTTTGAGCGGGTTCGCGAGCAACGCGTTGGTGATGCTACGGATTTTGGTCTGCACCTCCGCCGCGGCTTTCCATTTGGACGGTTCGGTTGATTCAAGTCGGTCTCGGAAACGCTCGGTATCCGCCAGGTTGCGCCTCTGAAGTTCAACGACGGTTTCGATGTTGTTTTTGGCCTCCTTTTCGAGGGCCTCCTTCTGCTTCTCCGCTTCCGTCGCGGCGGGCGCGTTGAAGACCACATTGGCCGAAACGGAACGGTTCGGATCGGATGGCTTGTTGTCAAAAGCGACGAAGCGGTAGGCGACTTCGGCTCCAACTGGCGGCGCAACCGGACCGCGCCACACCTGCCGGAACTCCCGGAGTCCACCAACCTTCCAGCGGGCGATCTCCGTCCCGGCGTCCTCCCGGGTGGCATCCGGCCTGACCTCCTCCAGAACCACCTGCGTGACGCCGAAATCATCCACGACGCGGAATTCAATCTGGGGCTTCTCTCCCGACGGCAGAACGGCGCGACTGCTTGGGGAGACGATTTCAATACCCGCGGGCTGATCCGGGGCGACAGCAAAGGGGATGGTTTCCTCCACGGCGAAGGCGGCGGTGTCCTCACCGCGGAGCGTGAGGGAGGGGCCCGCGGTGACCAACAGACTGGCCGTCCAGATGTTCGGGTGGTTGTCCACCATTGCCATTGGCGCGGGGGCAGCGGTTCCGATCACCGATCTGACTCCGGCGAGGGGAACGTTGGCGGTGGCAGTGATGCGGATGGCGGATCCCGCGGGAATGACCAGACGGCCTTCACGAGGGTCAACGGTGCGCACCGGCATCCGCATATAGGCGGGGGCTACAATCACCAGAGAGAGCGCGTTGAACGCCGGCGGAGGACGCGTTCCGATCGAATACCATTCCGATTCGGGCGAGTCCCCGGCGCGAAACCGGTAACGCAGCCCGGACGTCACCTTTGGGATTCTGTAGGAAAAATCCTGCGCCTCCACGCCGCGAATCCGGCCGATGGAGTACAGACTTTTTAGGGCACCGACGGTTTCGATTTCGACGCGGACTTCGTGGCCTTCGAATCCCCTCGCAGTGCAAACGAGTGAAAGCGGTTCGCCCTGGACGACCGAAGCGTGGCCCGGTTCGACCTTGAGGATTTTCGTTAGGCTTGGGGGCGCAATCGTGGTGAAGGGATTGAGCGTGCGCCAGAGGGCCACGGGCCAAGCCCGCCCCAGAAGTGCGACAGGAACCAGAAGCAGCAGGACGGAAGCGGCGGCGGCCATCCAGTGGCGGCGGTGCCTTGAGCGGTCCCGCATCTCAGTAAAGTCAATGCTTCCCAGGCCCGGCACCCCTTTGCTGACGTAGGCGTCCTTGAAGGGATCGCCCTCTGGGTTACGTGAGAACTGCAGATGGTTGATCAGACGGTTGTCGAGTTGGGGGAAAGCCTTTTCCAGAGTGACCGCCACGCCCTCCAGCGAAAATCGACGCCGGAGCGCTTTTCTCACCAGTCCCCCTGTGACACCAACAAGGGCCAGCAGGACACACCAGCTGGTCAGTCGCGCCGACCGCTCCAGACGCAGACAGACATCCAGCAACCCCAGCACCCAAACCCACGCTCCGGCAACCGCGACGCCGAGTGCAAGATGAAGCTCCGCGCGCCAGAGATTCAAGCTGCGCCCGACCTGCTCAAGCTTCGCGGCATACTGGGAAGACATCGCGGGTTGGCCGGTTAAAATTTCATCGCCGGATCGGCCGTTTTAGTGAGCACCACGTTGTCCACCATCCCAGGCTTGGCCATCCAGATGTAGACGGTGAGTTGGCGGACTTTCTTCAGGTGATCGATGGCCTGCGGGGAGAGAGCGACCCCGGGCAGTTCGATTTTTTCCTGTTTCCAATCCGCGCTGGATCCGACCGCCGCCTTGCTCTGGTAAACCATCCTTAGCTCGCCAAGGTCCGGATTCTCGTGAGGACGCACCCCCGGCGTAAACTGGTACCCTGCAAAGTAGAGCCGGTAGGCGCCACTCTTGATGTCCAGCGTACACGTGTACCGAAAGCCCGGTTCAAGCGGGAAACTCCGGCACTCCATTTTCACCCCGGCATCCCCGTTGGCCCCAAACTGAACCACGTTTTTGCGCTCGCCCTCGGACGCAATCGAAATGCGGGACTTGTTGGTCACGTAGTGGGAGTTCCCGGTAAACGCGTAATCGACGACCCAACCCTTCAGAGGATCGGAGGGATCGTCGAACGTGCCGTTCTGAATCAGGCTCTGGCCGAGCGGACTTGGGGGAGCAGCTTGGAGCGCCAGAGATGCCAGCAGAACCAAGGGGAGGAAAACTCGCATGGGGTGTCTCCGATGACTTAGCTGTTTCTTTGCTCTAAATCACGGCCGAATTTGGATTTTCCGCCCCACCGCTCCAGCCCCTCTCCGGCGTCATTCCCCTTTGGATTGACGGGTGCGTCCGCCCCCCCCCTCTTCAAAGTGCAGCGACAAAAAGCTGCCCTTTGCAAAATTTTGGCCGCACGAGGCAGCCGTTGCTCACCCAAAAAGGAAGCTCACGCGTCGACCCCCGTCCGCTCGAACTGGATGCACTGACCTTGGCGGAAGGTTGGCTCCCCGTTAAGCTCTCTTGAGATGCCTCCCGAGGCAATCCGGAGGCAAGGGCTGGATGCGCTAATTGGGGACCGGGCGGCTGGCCTTGCCGGAGACCCGCACCATTTCGCAACGATTACCGGCGGCGATGACCAGTTCGGCCACCCGACGCTTCAAGCGCCATCCACGGGCCAGCAACCACATCAAAAGCATCCCGTAGAGGGACCAAAGCACGGGTTCGTTCAGGTCGAGAAACACCTTCCGGTACAGGACAACACTTGCCGCAATCGCGTTAATGAGGACCGTCGTGATCACGGGACCAAACTCCAGGCGTACGCGGGTCAGGCACTTCGGGCCGCCATGGTATTCGGTCACCGTCGAGAGGCGCACAGTCCAGAAGCGGTTGCCGTAGATTTGCAGGTCCCAAGTTTTCCAGCCGGTATCGGCGGAATACCGCCACCCCTCGCGCTCCAGCAGCGCGAAAACCTCAGAGAGCAACCGTTCCTTGCCCTGGCCGCTTTCATTCCAGAAGTTAAGGCGCGAGATCCCCCCGCGCTTGCTGGCCTTGGTAACACCCTCCTCCTTTTGGGAGATCACTTCAGGCGGGGTCTGTTTGTACTTCATCCACGTGAAGTAGCGCGCCCAACCCCGCGCCAGCGGCTGCGTAAATGCAAGGAAACCAACCAATAACCGCGCCCGCACCGTGTCAAAATCTTCCTCGATCCTCGCATGGATCATGTAGGAAAGGGCCACGAGGAAAGTCGCCCCCAGCATGAAGAGCGGCACCATCCGGAGCTTCTCCAAGGGCACGCCTAACACCGCCATAAACAGGGTCAACACCACCCATTCGATGCTGCTCACATACGCGGCCACTTCCGACTGGGGCGTCGGGTAGATTGACTGGAACAACCCTTCTCCGAATACTCCGTGGTAAATGATCGGGCTGTTGAGCAACCAGGTGAAGCGCGGAGCCCCGTAGATCTGCCCCTTCCACTTGGCGGTCCCGGTCGGTCCGAAGAAAATGAGGTGCTTGAAGCGGAGCATGGATTCGGCCTCGCCGTAGCCTTCCTGCTGCTTTCGAAACGCCTGCAGCGTAAAGCGCCGGTAATGCCAGACGATCGCGCTTGGACTAAAGGCGATCACTCCCCCGTTGGTTTGAAGCCTCCAGCAGAAATCCACGTCGTCTCCCGCCTTGCGATACTCCACGTCGAAGCCCACGACGCTCTCAAAGGCAGCCCTGTGGAACGCCATGTTGCACCCGGGAATGTGCTCGGCCACCACATCGGTGAGGAGCACGTGGCTGGGACCGCCCGGAGCGGCGGCCACCGCTGCCTGAATCCAATCCACCGCCGGAGGCGAAATGTTCGGCCCCCCCACCCCGACGTAGTCTCCGCTCAGGAGGGTGCCCACCAGGTAGTAAAGCCAGTCGGGATCCGCCATGCAGTCCGAGTCGGTATAGGCGAATATCTCTCCGGAGGAAGCCTTTGCACCGACGTTTCTCGCGTAGCTTAACCCCATGTTTTTCTGCACGACATTGACGAACGGAGGCAGCTTTTCCCCCGTGAGCGCCGCCCGTTTTTTGCGCTTGGTCTCGTAAGCGGTGACCAACTCCTGGGTGTTGTCCTTGGAACCGTCGTCAACGAGCACGATCTCGAAATCCGGATAATTGACCTCGTCCAGCGACTCCAGACAGGCGCTCAGGGTTTTACCACCGTTGTAGGAACACACGATGACCGACACCTTCGGGTACCGGTCCAGAAGCACCTTGTCGGTGACCGACTTGGTTCCCGCGAGCATTTCCTTCAGGGTGTGGAAGGCTTTCTTGCGCTCGCGCTCGCGCGTCACGAGCCCGAAGTGCCAGTCGAGAATTTCGTTGCCGCCCCGGTACCATTCGTCGGTCCAGGAAAAAAAGATGGTGCCGGCCGCGCCACCCCGGACCACCGACTCCAGATGCCAGCGGAGCACCTCCTCCTGCCTGTCCTGGCCGTTGCGAAGGGTGTCCATCCCGAACTCACCGAACACCAAAGGCTTCTCGCCTGCTAGATTTTGAAGCCGGGCCAGATACTTTTCAAAATCCCGCTGGCGCTCGAGGTAAACGTTGAAGGTGTAGAAATCGACGTTCTGAGGCAGCAGATACTCCGTGGGGGGATAGCTCGCGTAGGAGTAGAGCGGGCGAGGATCGGTCTGCCGGGCCACGGCGATGAGTTGCTCGACGAATTCGGTCACCTGCCGCACCCCGAGCCAGCGGACCATCGAAGTGGGAATCTCGTTGCCCACGAGGTAGCCAAAAATGGCCTCGTGCCCCTTGTGCTCAGCCACCGACCGGCGGATGGTGTCGATGATTTGACGCCGCATCCCCTTGTGGTTGAGAAACTCAACATGCTCCGCCCACGGGATCGAAATGAGTACGCGCAGGCCGAACTCGCGCGCCAAATCCAGAAACCAGCGGGGCGGCACGTAGTACACGCGCAAGAGGTTGGCGCCCATCTCGCGCAGCAGTTCGAAGTCACGCCTCGCCCCCTCGGGTTTGCCAAAAAAATGGCCGTCCGCGTCGGGGGCAAACGGGCCGTAGGTGACCCCCTTGATGAAGAACTTTTGATCCTCCTCGAAGAAAAACTTGGCGCGAACCTCTACCGGTTCCAGAGCCTTGCGTCCCTTGGAAGGGGAATCCGCCGGGCCCCGCGCCGCTGCCACCGGAGCGTGAACGCCCGCGGAGCGAGTCGCGGCGGAGTCCCCGCCAGTCGGGGCGTCTGACTTTGAATGCTGATCGCTTTTCGCGCTGGAATCGGGGAGCTGCATGGGGTGGGAGAGTCGTGGACTGTAGGTGCCTCGCGCGACGTGCGCAAGACAGGGGAGCACCATGGGGGGCTGGGTTCGCCACGACCGCCCCGCGGGCACCCCGTCGCCGGAGCTCCTCAGGGGCGGACTGCCCTCAGAAGGTTGAACCGCCGATCAGCGGTTGAGGAGCCGAAAGAGCAGGTTCAACAGCAGGCTCAGCAGCAGCATCGAGGTGAGTGGCATCGAGAAACGGAAATGCTCCCGCTCGATCCGGATGTCCCCTGGCAGATGGCCGAACCACAAAAAAGCATCCGGTTTCCACCACAGGAGCAATCCCAGCAGGTTTATCCCGAGCCCGACCAAAAAAAGCGTCTTCCCCATCGGTCCCCCTTTTCATTCAACCCACCGCGACGCAAAGCACAACGCGTCCCAAGCTTCTACGCCCTGCGGCCCGAAATCGCGCCTCATGCGAGGATTTCGTGGACCACTCGTCCGCGCACGTCGGTCAGCCTGAAATCGCGTCCGGAGTACCGGTAGGTGAGCTTTTCGTGATCGATGCCCATCAGTTGCAGGATGGTCGCATGGAGGTCGTGCACGTGCACCTTGTTCTCCACGGCCGCGAAACCAAACTCGTCCGTGGCGCCGTAGGTCATGCCGCCCTTCACCCCACCCCCGGCCAGCCAGACGGTGAACCCATGGTTGTTGTGGTCACGCCCCTTCGAACCCTCGGAGGCTGGTGTCCGCCCGAATTCGCCGCCCCAAAGAATGAGGGTTTCCTCAAACAACCCCCGGGCCTTCAGGTCAAGGATGAGTCCCGCGATGGCCTTGTCCGTGTCGAGAGCCTTCTTGGCGTGATCGGCGATGTTGCCATGGTCGTCCCAAGGCTGGCCACCACCGGTGTAGACCTGCACCATTCGCACTCCCCTTTCCACGAGACGTCGCGCCGCGAGGCAGGCGTTTGCAAACGAACCGGTTCCATACAGGTTGCGCGTCGTTTGGGACTCCCGCTCGAGATCAAAGACCTCCTGAGCTTCGGTCTGCATCCGAAAGGCCATTTCCATCGAGCCAATCCGCGTCTCGAGCGCGCCATCGCTACCTCCGCGTCGCTCGAGATGCCGCTCGTTGAGGGTGCGCATCAAATCCAACTGCTCGCGCTGTGACCCCGGTGAGAGGTAGGGGTTGCTCACATGCTGGATGATTTTCTTCGGATCAAAACTCGCATTGTTAATGTGCGCCCCTTGGTAAACCCCGGGCAGGAAACTGTTGCTCCAAAGCTGCGGCCCCACCACGGGCTTGCCGGGACACAACACCACAAACCCGGGGAGGTTCATGTTTTCCGTCCCGAGGCCGTAAAGGAGCCATGAGCCCATGCTCGGGCGCGTCGGTTGCTGCTCCCCGGTCGTCATCATCAGGAGGGACGGCTCGTGATTGGGCACGTTGGTGTGCATGGAGCGAATCACGCAGATGTCATCGATGCAGCTACCCACGTGTGGAAACAATTCGCTTACCTCCACCCCGGACTGGCCGCGCTTCTGGAATGCGAAGGGCGAACGCATGAGGTTTCCGGTGCGCCGCTCGGTTTTAATGTCGGCGGCGGGCGGGCGCTGGCCGTCGTACTTGTCGAGCGCCGGCTTCGGATCGAAGGTGTCCACCTGGGAGGGACCGCCATTCATGAACAGGTGGATGATGTGCTTGGCTTTGGTGGGAAAATGCGGTGGCTTGGCCCCCAGCGGGTTTGCGACGGCAGCTTGCGCACCAGTGTCGGACAGGAGCGCCGCGAGACCCAGGGTCCCCATGCCCGTCCCGACGCGCTGGAGCATTTCACGCCTGGTGAAGCCCGGCAGGGCGGAGGGGTGGAAGGCGAAGGGATTCATGAGCAGCTCAGGGTTTGGATTTGTCGGAAGGGTCGCAATACAGAGAGGCGCGGGAGCACGGGCCGGTGCGGCAGGGTCTAGTCGGTATAGAGAAATTCGTTGGCACCGAGGATGGCCTGTGCGACGCGTTCCCAGCGGCTCAGCTTGTTGACGGCCTTGATTTCCTCGGGTTCGTCGCCGCGCAGGAACCCGCAGACCGCATCGGTTTCGTCGCGTGTTGCCGGCCGGCCGTAAGCGAGAAGAAAGGCGCGGTTCACCCGCGCGGCATCCTCGGTGAGGCCTTGGTCGGCCAGAAGGCGCGCGCTCAACGCCTTGGCCTGCTCGACGATGAAGGGGCTGTTGAGGACGAACAACTGTTGCTGAGGCACCGTTGTTTCGCTGCGCTTGTCGCTGGTGATGTTGGCGTCCGGGAAATCAAAGAGCCGCAGCAAACCGTCCAGTTCGTGCCGGCTCACCTTCCCGTAAACGGTCCGTCGTCTGTTGCTTGCCTGCGCCAGGTCGGTGGAAGGCCCGCCCGGCTTCGGATCCAGAAGACCGGAGACTGAAAGCATGGCGTCCCGCCAGGACTCGACATCGAGACGCGTGCGGTTCATCCGCCAGAGCCAACGATTGTCCGCGTCGGTTTGTTCGTTGTGCGGGTCGCGGGCCGCAGCGAGTTGGTAGGTAGCCGAAAGCATCAGTTCGCGGTGCATCGCCTTCATGCTCCAGCCGGACTCGACAAATCGGACCGCCAGATAATCCAGCAGCGCGGGATGCGTCGGCCGCTCCCCAAGCAGTCCAAAATTGCTGGGCGTTCCGACCAAGCCCGCCCCGAAATGATGCTGCCAAATCCGGTTCACCATGACCCTCGCCGTGAGCGGATTGGCAGCACTGGCGACGGCCTCCGCCAACTCACGCCGGCCGCTGCCATTGGTAAACCGCACGGGCTCCGACTCCTTGCTGAGGATCCGCAGAAAACGACGGGGCGCAGCCTCTCCAGTGCGCGCGGGATCGCCTCGCACAAAGACCTTCATGTCGACAGCAGTCGCATCGGCGATTCCATGGGCTAGCGCGTAGATCGGGGGCGCCCCCTTCTTCACGGCGTCCAGTTCTGCCTTGAGGGCCAGAAATGCCGGCTTTTCGGCCTCAGGCAGCAGGCGCTCCAGTTCATCGTCCCCCACCGCAAGCGCTCCCTTTTCACCCAGAACCGCCGTGAGCAAATCCTGTGTCTCAGGACTCACCTTGGGCTTGGCCAGCGTGCTGGTCGAATGGTCCGAGGGCGGATCAAAATACACCCGAAACTGGACGCTGCCAGGCGCCTGCGCGTCCAATCCCACCGTCGCGCGGAACCTTTGGTAGCCCGCGGGCAGTTCGTAAACGACTTCCGAAGCGGCGTGCGTGCCAATCCCGTACCCGAACTTGCGCCCGCCCAATGCCAGAGGCGCCCCCGCGAAATTCGTGTGCAGCCTCACCGTTCCGTAGGAAGAGCGAGCAGACTTCCACGGAAGATCGGTGAGCTTGAGTTCGCCCGACGGCCCCACCAGTCGGGGCTCGCACCAATCCGCGTGGTCGCTGTTGATACCATCGCCCGCGTCGGTAACGACAAGGAAAAGTCGCTCCGCGCCGGTGATCTCCAGATCAATCTCGGCCAGTCGCAGATTGGGGTTGAGCACCGGGCTCACAAACTTTGCATCCCCCTTGCTCGCTGCGCCCCCGCGGTAGGGCAATCCATCCCGTTCCGCCAATGCGGCGTACAGGTGGCCCTGAAGCGTTTTGGCCGTGGAGGCCAACTGCGCGGGCACTTCCTCCCCCGGGGTCCGGGTCGCCGCAGCAGCCAACTCGAACCACGGAGTGAATACCGGGAGCTTGCCGCTGTTTTTCGAATCGAGCAGTTCCTCCCATTTTCTGATTGCGCCTTCGCGCAGATTCGCTTCCGCAGCCAGCGCCTTGGGCGTGCGGGCAGGCGTCCCGCTTTTTGGGATCCGCAGCTTCCAGACCGCCTCCAGATATTCGGGGACCCGGTCCACCTCGGCATCTGCGATCTGTTTCTTTTGCCCGGCGGCAAACGCCTTGAGCCGTGCATCAGCGGCCTTTACACGGGACTGACCAGCCTCGTAAGCGGCCACCTCCTCCTTTTCGACCAGAGGAAGGTTGGTGAGATTGCAGCTCTGGAACACCCCCGCCAGTGAATAGTAATCCTGCGTAGGGACCGGATCAAACTTGTGGTCGTGACAGCGCGCGCACGCAACGGTCAACCCGAGGAACCCGCGGGTCAGCGTGTCCACCCGGTCGTCCAGTTCGTCCGCGAGGGCCTTCGCCTTATCGCTGTTTTTGTAGTACTGCGCCCCAAGGCCGAAGAAGCCGAGCGCCGGGAGGTGTTTGCGGGCGGTTTCGGGGCTGTCTACGAACTTGTCCCCGGCGATCTGACGCTTCACAAACTCGTCGTAGGGCATGTCTGCGTTAAATGCGTCGATGACCCAGTCCCTGTAGCGGTACCCGCTCACATTCGGTTGTACCGCGAAGGTGTGCGCCTGATCCTCGGCGTAACGTGCCACATCGAGCCAGTAGCGTCCCCAGCGTTCTCCGTAATGGGGGGAGGCTAGGAGGCGTTCCACGACCCGCTCGAAAGCGCTCGGGGAAGAGTCGCCCAGGAAATCCTCAATTTCCGCGGGGGTCGGAGGCAGCCCCGTCAGGTCGAAACTCGCACGCCGGAGAAGTTCCCGCTTTCCAGCGGGTCCAACAGGATTCAGCTCACGCGACTCGAGGGCCGCGAGCACGTGAAAATCCACCTCGGCTTGAGGCCAGTCCTTCCGCTGCACCACGGGACGGGCGGGACGCACTGGGGGGGAGAAGGACCAGTGACTGCGCGCCTTCTCGATGTCGATGCCCTTGGAGGCGGCCGTGGCAGCAGATGGTCCGACATCCACCCGCGGGTCCGGTGCGCCCCGGTCGATCCATTGCACAAAGTCGCGGATCACCTCCTGCGAGAGTTTCTTCTTGGGAGGCATCTCAAGGTTTTCATGTTTGAGGGCGGCCACCAGCATGCTCTCGCCGGGCTTTCCGGGAACGAGTGCGGGGCCCGATTCGCCTCCGCGCAATAACCCTTCACGGCTGTCCAGCAGCAGGCCTCCCTTCACCTTTTTGGCCGAAGTCGCGTGGCACTCATAACACTGTTCGACCAGCACCGGCCGGATCTTGGATTCGAAAAACTCCGTGTCCCCGCGCCCCAACTCTTTGGCTCCCGACCCGACCGCCGCCACCGCGAAAAAACCCACCGTCCCTGCGAAGACTTTCGGAATCAATCTGCTGGGCAAGGGAAAAAGGGAGCGCATTACCGTTTTGGGATGAGGCAAAAAACAGGCACGCCGGAATCCAAAAGATCCAAAGGAGGGCGCCTTGAAGCGAACCCGGCAAAAGCGTGTTTCTTAAGCATTTTCATCCCTTGACCAAGGGGAAGCTCAGCGTGTCCCTCGGGGAAAAGGCGGCCCGAAGCACGCATTTGAGCCTCCGCTCAGGGTCCACCACGCCTTTTGCGGTCATGCAACGGTCATGCGGAAAACCCTATAGGAGGACGCACTTGAGCCGCCCGCGTTAGCACTTTACGTCCGCGCATCGACTCCCATGCCAGCAGCGATACCACGGGATCTAGGGGCTGTTTCTGAAATGTTTCCGCCGGGAGGGGGAATAGACCGGCACGGCCCGGCCTCCTTGGGCAGGAGGGCGTACCGGAACTCAGCGAATGACCCCGCGGCTGCTCGTTTGCAAAAACTCGAGCAACCGATCCAACTCCGGGCCCAGGGGGAGCTCGGCCTGCATCTGTTCGACCGCCTGCTGCAGGTTGAGCTTGCTCCGGTAGAGGATACGGTAGGCGTCCTTGAGGAGTTTGAGGGCTTCGGGGTCAAACCCGTGGCGCTCGAGCCCAACGCGGTTGATGCCCCGGATCACCGCTGGGTTGCCGTCGGCGATCATGTAGGGCGGGACGTCCTGAACGATTTTCGAGCACCCGCCCGTAATCGCATGAGCGCCAATCCGGCAAAACTGGTGCACCGCGGTCAGGCCTCCGATGACGGCGTGGTCCCCGACTTCGACATGCCCGGCGATGGTGCCGTTGTTCGAAAAGATCACGTGGTCCCCGACGGTGCAGTCGTGCGCCACATGGCTGTAGGCGAGAAAATTGCCCCCGGAACCAATCCGCGTGGAGGACCCGGGGGCTGTTCCCCGGTTGACCGTCACAAACTCGCGGAAATGGTTGTCGTCGCCGACCTCAAGATACGTCGGTTCGCCCGCGTACTTGAGGTCCTGGGTTTGCTGGCCGATCGAGCAGAAGGAGAAAAACCGGTTTCGGGCGCCGACCCGCGAAGGTCCCATCAGGGTGACGTGGTTCTGCAGCCAGCAGCCCTCCCCCAGTTGCACCCCCTCCCCCAGCACGCAATACGGACCGACCTGACTCCCCGGGCCCAACTCGACCGAGGGATGCACCACCGCCGTGGGATGGACGGTTACCGAACTCACCGGTCCACCAGACCAAACATCAGGTCCGCCTCCGAAACCACCTCTTGATTGACAAAACAGCGGGCGCGCGCCTTGGCAATGTTGCGTTTTTGCTGCAGCAGTTCGACCTCGATGAAGAGGGTGTCCCCCGGAACGACCGGCTTGCGGAACTTCACAGAATCGGCACTCATGAAATAGCCGATTCGACCCGCATTGCCCGGTTTGTTGAGCATCAGGATGCTGCCCACCTGGGCCATCGCCTCCAACTGTAGAACCCCCGGCATGATGGGTTGGCCGGGAAAATGCCCTTGGAAAAAGGGCTCGTTAATGGTCACCGACTTCACTCCGGTGCACTGCGTTTCCCCGCTGAAACTGACGATCCGGTCCACCATGAGGAAGGGATACCGGTGGGGCAGCAGTTTCATGACGTCGTTGATATCCATCACCGAGCCTCCCTTGGGAGTGACCACTGGCGGGACCATCGCCATCGCCTTGGCAAATTGTTTGGCGACCGCCCGAGTCATTTCCGCATTCGCACCGTGCCCGGGCTTGACGGCAATGAGGTGGCCCTTGATGTAACGCCCAAACAAGGCGAGGTCCCCGATGATGTCGAGGACCTTGTGCCGCACGAACTCGTCGGGAAAGCGCACCGGTTCGCGGCTCAAGATGGCGTCCCCCTTGACCACAACGGCGTTTTCGAGACTGCCGCCCTTGATAAGTCCCTTGTCCAGCAGGGGCTTTACGTCCTCGTAGAAGACAAAGGTGCGCGCCGGAGCAATCTCCTTTTCATACAGTTCGGGGGTGATTTCCGAAGAAAAGTACTGCGTGAAACGCCCTTTCGGCCCGACGTGCGTGCAGGAAACCTTGAACCCGTTGTGCGGGAGAAGGGTCAGCAACGAGCCACCCGCCGTTTCGATGTGGAGTGGTTCGCGCAGTTCGAACACGGGCCGGAGCGCGTCCTGCGCGACGATTCCCGCCTGGCGGATGAGCTGGACATAGGGAAGGGCGCTGCCGTCGCCGATCGGCGGCTCGTTGGCGTCCATCTCGATGAGCACGTTGTCGACACCCAGGCCGGCGAGTGCCGAAAGGACGTGTTCGACGGTATGCACCTGAACGCTGCCGTCGCCAAGGGTCGTCGCACGCTCGACGGCTTTGACAAGCGCCACGGACGCCTCAATCGTGGGTTGCTCGGGAAGATCGAGCCTTCTGAACTTGCGTCCGTGTCCCGGGGGAGCAGGACGCACCGTAAGGGTGACCTGCTCTCCGGTATGCAGCGAACCGCCACTCAGAGTGGCGCTGGAGGCAAGGGTGTGTTGCTGGTTGGACATCGAAGGCGGGCTTTATGGAGAAATTCCCGCGCACGGACAAGTCTCTTGAACGGCGAGGGCGGATTCGCCCACTCCTGCCGGCCTTGCATCGGGGCGGGAAATCCCTTAAGACAACCCAATGATTGACTTTATGCAGAAGGGGGGGCCGCTGATGTGGCTGCTGTTGTTCTGCAGTATTCTGGCAGGGGCCGTCTTTCTCGAGCGGACCCTGTTTTTTCACCGGGTAGGGATGTCCCCGGGCGAGTTTCTCCGTGGTCTCGCCGAGTTGATCCGCCACCAGCGCTGGGCGGAGGCGCAAATGGAGTGTGCCGGAAATCCGACTCCGCTGA
Source organism: Chthoniobacteraceae bacterium (assembly GCA_044376515.1). Classification (GTDB taxonomy): domain Bacteria; phylum Verrucomicrobiota; class Verrucomicrobiia; order Chthoniobacterales; family Chthoniobacteraceae; genus Chth-196. The sequence goes on from JBILKV010000012.1 coordinate 37,352, forward strand.
CCCGCGTGCTGCATGCGGCGGTCCTGCGGCACAGTGCGGCAAGGGCGGAGTTGAAGGAGATCGTGCAGGAGGCGGGTCAGTTGGAGGTCCCTCGTTTGGAGCGGCATCTGGGCCTGCTTGCGGGACTCGGGGTGGTGGCGCCGCTGCTCGGCTTGCTCGGCACGGTCACCGGGATGATCGAAGTGTTCGGGAGCATCAGCGCCCAAAGCGGTTTGACCAGTTCGGCGGACATCGCCGGTGGCATCTACCAGAGCCTCCTCACCACCGCCGCCGGACTCATCGTCGCCATCCCCTGCTCGCTGGCCTACTGCTTCCTTTCGTCGCGACTCAACGCCCTCATGCGGGATTTGGAGCGGGCCGGAATTGAGGTGGTCAACCTCATTGTCGACAACCGCCGCAACCCCCACATTCTGGAATTCGACCCCGTGGAACGCTCCCGCCCTCAGGACACCCCCAGCCGCGGCTGAACAGAATTTGCGGGATGAAATTGGTACGCACCTTTCAGTTTCGTCTGGAGTTGTTCCACATACTCCCGTTGGTGAACGTGCTCTTTCTCGCGCTTCTGCTTTTCGCGTTGAGCGCCCGTTTTACGCTCCAACCGGGGCTGAGCCTGAGCCTGCCGGCCTCGCCCTTCACCTTGGCGCCGCAGCAACATCCGCTGGTCCTGAGCATCACGGCGGCACCCCTTCCCACGTTGTACCTCAGGGAGGAGCGGGTCACTCTGGATGAACTCGACGTGCTGCTCCAGGACCGTCAACTCGCCGGACGCCCGCTCGTGATTCGCGCCGACCGGGCCACTCCCTATGAAACCATCACCGAGGCCAGCAACGTCTGTCTGCGCCGCGGTTTCGCTGTCGCACTCGCCTTCTCCGCCCCATCGGCGAAGTAGACCGGGGCAGTCTCTCCTGGCTTCGCCTACCCCCTCCCGCATGTCCTCGCATCCGGAGCCCAATCCCGTGCTGACCTTTTCATGGCAAAAAACACGGTGGACCGGAAACGGCCTTCCCAGCCTGATCCTTGTATCGGCCTTCATCCACAGCCTTGCATTTGTTCTCCTGCAAGTCGTTCCGAAGGAAAAAGTCACCGCTCCCGAACGGGAACGCGAAATCGAATTTCTCAGCGGAGAAATTCCCGAACATCAGGCGCTTCTGGCAGCCGTGGAGGCGGAGTCCCCAGTGGCGGCGCTCTCCCACCAACTGCTTCCCGCCGGTGATCTCCTTACCCGCTCGGGGCAGCCCGCGCCGCCGCAGGCGCCCACTCTGCCGCTCGAACCCGGCCTCTGGAAACCCAAGTCGGGCTTTCTGCTGCCCGCCCTGCGAACCACCCGCCCGCTTCCGGACACTCCGGCCCCCAGACCCGCACCAGCGCGAATCCGGCTGAGCCCACGCGAACAAGATCGCCTTGCGAAGCATCCCTCCCTACCAAGCCCCCCAAAGGGACGCCTGCTCGAGAACCCCACCTTCCTGCTCGGGATTGGGGGCGACGGGACCGTCGAGTTCGTGCTTTTGCAAAAAAGCTCCGGCGACGAGCGTGCCGACCGGCTCGTTGAGAACGCCCTCCGTCGCCTCGAATTCAAGGGTGGCCAAGCCGAAACCCAGTGGGGAGACGCCACGTTTATCTGGGGACAGGCGTCCGAGTGAGCAGCCCCCCCGGCTGTCCAGCACGGTCTTTCCAATGAAGCAACGCATACAAAATAAACGGGGTCAAAACGTCCGCCTGTTATGATTCGAGTCAGCATCTCTTCCCTTGGATCCCTGCTGGTGTGCTGCGCTGTGGGGGTGGTCCTACTGGCCTGGCTCTGCAGCGAGTGGATCCAGAGACGGCGGCTCCTTCAATTTGAGCGGCGCAGGCAAAAATGCTGCCTCTGTTTCTTTGAGTTCCTTTCCGACCAACCGGAAAGGAGGGACGGCTCCGCGCCCGCAACCCAGCCGTCAGGTTGCCCGCGGTGCGGCGCTCCGGGTCTTGCTCCGCAGAGCGCACTCTGAAAACCGGATGCACGCGCCGGTGGCAGTTGAAGGCCGAAGCTTTTCTGTTGCGCCAAAACCGGGTGTCCTACTTTCACCAGCGATTCCATGAATCCGTCCCCCGAACCCGTCCCAGACCAGAGCCCGCTCGAAGCGTGCGGTGCCTGCGGCACGGTGCTGGACCTGGCCGAACTGCTTCCCCTGACGGTGGTCGAATGCCCCGGCTGCAAAAGCGCGATCACGGTGCTTCAGCGTTTCGGCCAGTACAGGCTCGACGGACTGCTGGGTACGGGGGGAATGGGGGCCGTTTACAAGGCCTTTGACGTCGCACTGCAACGGCATCTCGCACTCAAAATCCTGCAACGCACCTGGAGCCACGACGCCCAATTAACCGCCCAGTTTGAGAAGGAGGCGGCGCTCACCGCGCGAGTCAACCACCCCAACGTCGTCCGGGTCTATTCCACCGGAAAGGCCCATGGCATGTTCTACATCGCGATGGAACTCGTGGACCGCGGGTCCCTCGACTCTGAGATTGAGCAAAAGGGGAGACTGCCGGAGGTCGAAGTCCTCCAAATCGGTGTCCAGGTCGCGGAAGGACTGGAAGCGGCAACCCGGGCCGGCCTCATCCACCGGGACATCAAACCGGGCAACATCCTCTTCAGCGAAAACCGCCGCGCGAAGATCGTCGATTTTGGACTGGCCCTCCAGTCGAACCAGACCGAAGCCGCCCTCGGCGAAATCTGGGGGACACCTTTTTACGTTTCCCCGGAAACCCTGGCGTCCAAACCAGAGGATTTCCGGTCCGACATGTACGCGCTGGGTTCCTCGCTTTGGCATGCCCTGACGGGTTCCCCGCCCTACCCGAGCACCAGCACCTCTGTCCATGAACTGCTCCACCTCAAGAAGAAACCGGTGGATCTGGGAACCGCCTTCGCAGGAGTGCACCCCCGCACCGTGGCCGTGCTCAACTGCACGATCGCTCCCGAACCGGGCGACCGGTTTCCCGACTACGCGACCCTAGCCGCGGAACTCCGTGCAGCCCTTGCCTGCCTGCGCCCGGAGGACCCACCGGTTCCCTCGCGAAAACACACCCCACCCGGCGTCGGAAGAAGGGCCGGAGCGCTGATCTTGGGCGTGTGCGTCCTCGGCGCGGGAGTCCTGTGGTGGGTCAAAAAACGCGGCGGCGAAACGGAGGTCCAGCGTGCCGCGCGGGCCGAATCAGCGCTTCTCTCCGATGAGGAGCGACTGGCGAGGGCCTGCGCCCTGATCGCGCACCCGGGACAAATGGATCCGGCTCTGCGCAGGCTCGAGCTGATCTCGCGGAGCCCGGACCTCAGACAGGATCTGCAAGTCTGGAGCGCCGTCGCATTGGGAACCGGTTACGCGCTGAGGGGAGAACCTGCCCGACAGGCCTCCGCTCTGGAAGGCTTGCCCGAGGAGCTCGCCCCGCCCCTCAGATCCTTTGTGCAACGGCTCAAAACGGCAGCATCCGTTTCCCGCACCACCTCGGGTGATTCGTCCCTTGCGCCGGAGGAACAGGCGGTGTTCCTGCTCTGGCAGGCGCTCTCCAAAATTGCACAGGACTCCCCGGAGGCCGGGCTTCCCCTGCTGCATAAAGCCTCCGCCTTCCGCGTTTCGGGAAGCCCGCTTTCCGCGATCGAACTGCTCTCGGTTGTGCCTGCGCTCGCGAGGGATGTAAGCGCCCTTCTCTCCATGGAAGGGGAGTTCCGCACTCCCGGCCGCCCGAATGCAACCGCCGCGCGGATCCAGCAGGCCGAATCGCTCCAAGCCGCGACGCACCCCGTCCTCGCCCGATCCAAAAGGATGTCGGCCCTTCTGCAGAGCGCAAAGAAGGAGGCCCCTCAGCAAACTAGCGATGCGCCGCAAAAAATCCCCGGTTCCGAACCTGCCCCCGCAAGCGCCGCCCCAGTGCCTTCTCAACCTCAACCTCAACCTCCTCCGCCTCCACAAAAAACCGCGACAAAGACCGCGACACCTCCCGCCCTCGATCCGGCGTTGGCCGATGACCTCAGCGCCAAGGTCCCCCTTCAAATTCTTGGGTTCCAATTCAAGGGCGCCCGCGAGAAGGCCTCCACCGTTGCCGCCCAAACTGAGCCGATCCGAATCCAGAAAACACTGGTCCTGCGGCAAGCCGATGAAGTGGAAGCCCTGTTCCGCTGGTGCCTCCAGCAAATCAACGTGGGCGGAACCCTCCCCTCCCCAATCATGCGCAACGGAGCCACCTTCAAGTCCGATCCCATTCGTGCGGACGAGCGCACCCTGTTTGTGAAACCAGACCCTACGGCCCCCGCCGTGCCCATCGCCTGGCAGGAAATCTCCCCCCTTTTTCTCGTGAAAATGCTCCAGTTCCGGGGGAGCGCGGTTCAAAACCCGGCGCAGCGCGCGGAACTCCTCTGGGCAGCGGGAAGCGTCCACTTTCTGTTGGGCTCCAAAAAAAACGCCGCCGACTTCTACGAGGAGGCCGCTAAACTCAACCCTGCCTACCGGGCCGCCATCCGGGAGTTGCCGCTGCAGTAATGCCCCCGCTCTCCGGATTTTCCGGCGCTTTGCGGCAACGGTCTGCCGGCGGCAGACACGCGTGAAACTGCGCTGCCCGGGGACGGATTTTCCAACAGTGCGCCCTCCGTGTCTGCTCCGTGGAACGCGGACGCCGCGTGTTGCGTGCTGATGCCCTGCGCCGTCTGGTAGCCAATCTCGTCGCTCACCCCGTGGGAGATCCCATCCCTGACGCCAACCCCCCTGAGCCATCTCACAAAATGCCGCATTTGTGATCGCGCCCCATCGCCCCTTTTGAAAAGGGAGGACGCCCATACCCTCTAGCCCTCAACACCAGCGTGTCCTCCGAGAGACCACGCGTGCCTTGGATGTATCTCACGACAAAACCGGCGTCAAATCGTGTTCGCGAGAAAACCCGACAATTGCGTCGATCACACATTGTTGTTGAGCTTCCGAGAGATGGGGGCCCATCGGTAAACTCAGCATCTCCTCCGCCATGGTTTCGGCTATCGGAAAGCTTCCTTTCTTGAACTCTCGGGCCGCGTAAGCCTTTTGAAGGTGTGGTGGGATTGGGTAGTGGATCAAGGTGTTGACTCCTTGGCGGCCCAACTCGTCCCGCAGGGCGTCCCTGACCCCAGTCCTCACGACGTAGAGGTGCCAGACACAGTCGACGTGTTCCAGAACCTCGGGAAGTCTCAGTCCGGTAAGGCGCAACCCCTCATCATAGCGATTCGCTACCGCGACCCTCCTTGCATTCCACTCGGCTAAGCGTGTGAGTTTGGTGCTAAGCGCCGCCGCCTGAACCGGATCAAGACGGCTGTTAAAGCCCTCTGCTTCGCACACATATTTCACTCTTGATCCGTAATTTCGAAGCGTCCTGATCTCTTCGGCCAAAGCCGCGTCGTTTGTCGTCACCGCTCCTCCATCGCCGAGAGCGCCCAGATTCTTGCCGGGATAAAAACTCCACGCCACGGCGTCGCCATGCGCCCCGACGGCACGCCCGCAATAACGTGCTCCATGAGCCTGGGCCGCATCTTCGAGAACCCGTATTCCACGTTCGCGCGCGATACCCAAAATCGGCCCCAAGTCAGCTGGTTGTCCATAGAGATGGACCGGGATGATCACTTTGGTTCGGCTCGTGATGGCCGCTTCAATCCGCTTGGGATCAATGTTGAAAGTCCGACCAAGGGGTTCGACCGGAACAGGGATCGCACCGCAGTGGCTTACAGCCAACCATGTCGCAATGAAGGTGTTGGAGGGGACGATAACCTCGTCCCCCTCAGCCACACCCATCGCACGTAAGGCCAACGCCAGAGCGTCAAGTCCATTCGCCACACTCACACAGTGGGCCGCCTCCACGTACTCGGAAAAGCTCTCCTCAAAGGCTTCCACCTCCGGACCGCCGATAAACCAACCGGAACGCAACGATGCGAGCATCCGGGGCTCTATCTCTGCTTGGATCTCCAGATAGGCAGCACTGAGGTCCAGAAAAGGTACGGAGTGCGGTTTCATGTGCTCCCACGTGCCTCGAGAAATTGCGCGTAGTCCCGGTAGTAGTCGGCCTCGTCGTAGCAATTCGAGGCGAGGACCATGCAGACGGAACCCGAGGAAAAGTTGTCGAGCTCCCGCCAGATCATGGGGCACACATACAACCCCGCGTAGGAACGGTTAAGATGAATCCTCCGTTTCTCATTGCCATCGTCTATCGTTACATCAAAGCTCCCGGACATCGCTATAATCAACTGGTGCAGTTCTTTGTGCGCGTGTCCCCCGCGCTCGGAACCGCCAGGTACGTCGTACAGGTAGTATACCCGCTCGATCGAAAACGGAATTTGGTTCCGCGATTCAATGAAAGTCAGGTTCCCCCGGGGATCTTGAATTTTCG
>JBILKV010000270.1:0-5301 GCA_044376515.1 Chthoniobacteraceae bacterium
CGCGGGCATGTGGTGCTCGCTCCTTTGAGCGAACGTCATCTCGTGCTGCGTGATGGAGACTGGCTCTACATCGCTGACAGTGGCGACGGCGGGTTTGGCGGCAGCAAACCCGGAGATCACCGCCTTGGCGGCGGCGTGGCGCTAAAGTCTACCCGCCAGGCACATAGCGACTACGTCGATGGCAGGCTTAAGCCCGACGCACCTCTCCAGCAGCGCTACAACCTTGCCATCGATCCCAGCCGGACGAAAAAGGTCATCTGCGGGAGTACTGAAATCGCCCAACGCCTAGCAAAACGCTTGACCGGCATTCGTGAACCTCGACCACCTTCACCGCCGCAAAAGGAACCTCTTTTTTGACCATGCTTGCCCAACTTCACCGCTCCATTACCCCGCTCCTTCTCTTCAGCTTGGTGACGACCACACTGCACGCAGTCGACGCACCGAAACCCAACATCATCGTCATCCTCGCCGATGACATGGGCTATGCCGACATCGGTGCCCACAGCTGCAAAGACATCCCGACGCCGCACATTGACCGCATCGCGTCGCGCGGGGTGCGCTTCACCGATGGGTATGCGAATGGCTCTTTCTGCACGCCTACCCGCGCAGCGTTGATGAGCTGCCGATATCAGCATCGCTACGGCATTGAGGACCTCGGCGGGCCGCTGCCAGGGCAGGCCCACACGTTGCCGCAACGACTCAAAGCAACGGGTTACGCGACGGGCATGGTGGGCAAGTGGCACCTTGGTTCTACCGCGGGTTTTACGCCGGTGGACCGCGGTTTCGATGAGTTCTTCGGCTTTGTCGGTGGCGGGCACCAATACATCACCCAGCCGGGCGGAAAAGGCGAATACAACGCCCCCATCCTGCGCAATCGCGAACCGGTGGATGAGCAGCGTTACCTGACGGACGCGTTCGGCGAGGAGGCTGCCGCGTTTGTCGAGCGGCAGCGTGCATCGAAGAAGCCCTTTTTCCTCTACCTCGCCTTCAACGCCGTGCATGCGCCGTTGCAAGCCAACGAGAAATACCGCGCGCGCTTCCCCGGCATCACCGATCCCAAACGCCAGACCTATGCCGCTATGCTCAGCGCGATGGATGATGCCATCGGCCTCGTGCTCACGAAGCTGGAGCAGACGGGCAAGCTCAACCAGACGCTTATCGTCTTCACGAACGACAACGGCGGCCCGACCACGCGCAACGCTGTCAACGGCTCGCTCAACACTCCCCTGCGCGGCTCGAAGTGCGAGACCTTCGAGGGCGGCATCCGCGTTCCCATGTTAATGCAGTGGCCCGGCGTCATTGGGCCCGGCACCACGTATTCACAACCGGCGATCAGCTTCGACATCAGCGCCACGGCGCTCGCCGCCGCAGGTGTCGAAGCCACTGCCATCGACGGAGTGGATTTGCTCCCCTTTGTCAAAGGCGAAAAATCCGGCGCACCGCACGACATCCTTTTCTGGCGCAGCCGCACAATGAGCAACAACTACGGTGCGCGTCAGGGCGATTGGAAATACGTCCACAGCACCGAAGGCGACGCCGCGACGGGCCCAAAACAAAAGCCCGCGCGAGACATGCTCTTCAACCTCGCCACCGACATCAGCGAGCAACACGATCTCGCCGGGGAACAGCCCGCCAAGCTCGCCGAGCTGAAAAAGCTCTACACGGTCTGGAGCGAGGAGGTGGATGCCGACTGCCGAAAGATCGGACTCGAACCAAAGTTCCCGAAGCCCGCCGCCAACAAGGCTATTTCCAATTGAGCTCACGATGAAATCCACCCTCACACGGCTCGCCGCCCTGCTGCTCACATCCCTCGGCCTTACTCATGCCGCTGAAATCAAGCTCGCCAGCGTCTTCGCTCCCAACGCCGTGCTTCAGCGCGATATGCCGGTGCCGGTCTGGGGTTGGGCGGATCCGAACGCGCGGGTCACCGTCGAGTTTGCCGGCCAAAAGAAGGATGCCACTGCCGATGCGGGTGGAAAGTGGAGGGTGACGCTCGATGCCATGCATGCGAATGCCGCACCCGCGTCGCTCACGGTTTCAGCGCCTCCCGCGAACCTGCTCAGCGTCGAAGGAGTCGTCGTCGGCGAAGTGTGGTTTTGTGCGGGCGACGCGTTCATGAACAAGACGGTCGATGTCACGCGGTCTGCGCGCTCCGGGCGGCCGGGCAGGGAGTTTCCGCAGGTGCGGTTGTTTCGGGTGAAGCCGACTGCGTCGCAGCAACCGCAGTCGGCCGTTGCGGGAAGCTGGACGATTTCTGACCGCGAGAGTGTCGGTGATTTTCCGGCACTGGCATATCTATTCGCCAGAGAGATGCAGGCGCAGGAGGGCGTGCCCGTTGGCATCATCGAAGCGACAGACCCTTCGCCGGTCACCATTCAGCGCGGCGGCAAGGTCACCGGCTCGACGGCGGAGTCGTGGATCAGCGAGGCGACGCTGAGCGCGGTTCCGGCGGCTGCTCCCATCTTAGAGTTCTACAAGTCGCCGATCGAGATGCGTGACGCGCTCTTGGAATACGAGAGCGCGCTGGGCGACTGGAAATTGAGAGCTGGCAAGGCCTTCGGCGCCGAGCTCCGTGAACTCGAAAAGCGCGAGCCCGATGTCTGGTATGACTTTGTGGCCGAGATGCGCAAGGCCGGCAAAGCCGCGCCCACCGATCCACCGCTCAAGCCGTCCGCGGATTCCCTGCGGATGGCCACGACGCACGCGGCCAATTTGTACAACGGCATGATCGCGCCGCTCGCGGGCCTGTCGGTGCGCGGAGTGGCGCTGAGCCTTGGAATGGCGAACGCACCGCGTGCCACGCAGTATCGCACGCTCTTTCCCTCGCTGATTCAGGACTGGCGCAAGGCGTGGGGACGCGAGGACCTGCCCTTCGTGTTCCTCCAGCAGACGCGCGCCACCCACCCGAACATGGACCCGCGCGCCCTGAGCGAACTGCGCGAGGCCCAAGCCGCCGCCATGGGCACGCCGAAGACCGCGATGGTTCGCACGATGGATCTCGAAGGAAACATTGTTCCTGACGCCGTGCGGACGCTCGCGCAGCGCACGGCCTCCGCCGCACGCACGGTGGCATACGGCGAGACCGCAAATGCTGCGGGGCCGACCATTGAAAAGGTGCGCTTTGAAAGCGGCAGGGCCATCGTGCAGTTCGCCGCTGGAACCGGTGCGCTCGCTATTCGTGCCGGCGACAAGCTGAAGGGCTTCGCCCTGAGCGAACGGCCAAATCGCTGGGCGTATGCCGAGGCGCAGATCGAGGGCGACACAGTGATCGTGAGTCATTCCAAGCTGAAGGCGCCGGTCGCGCTTCGGTACGACTGGATCGTGGAGGCTGGAAACGAGGGCAATCTCACCGATGTGAGTGGCCTGCCCGCGCTTCCGTTTCGCTCGGACACGTGGCCGGCCTTCACCGACTCGCCTGCCGCGCTGAAACCCAACGCGACGGCGACGATTCAGCCCACCGACCTCTATCCCGTGGCGGATCCCAGCCTGCCGCGTGTGCTGCTCATCGGCGATTCGATCATGAACGGCTACTCGCCCTTCGTCGTTGAGGCGTTGCGCGGTAAGGTCAACGTCGTGCGCCTTGTCGCTTTCGGCATGATCGCGGGAAACGATGCGAGCGCGTCCGTATTCTGCGCGAAGCTGCGGGATGGCGACTATGCGCTCATTCACTACAACGACGGCCTCCACAGCCTGCCGCCGCGCATCACCGACGAGCAGTTCGGCGTGGGACTGACCGCGATGCTGAAGCACCTCAAGACCGTGACGCCGCGCGTCATCTGGGCCACGACGACGCCCGCGCCGGACCGCAACAACACACTCGGTCCCGAAAGCCAGAATGCGACCGTCATCACCCGGAACGATATGAGCGGAAAGACCGCCGCGGACCTCGGCGTGCCCGTGAACGACCTTTACGGCCTCGTGATCGGTCAGCGGGAAGCGTTGCAGGGTTTCGCCAACCTGCATTTCACGCCCGAAGGCTCGAAGCTCATGGGCAGACAGATCGCTTTGCGTATTCTCGAGGCGCTCAGCGCGAATTGAAAACGCACTCAAGTAAGATGACCACCCCAAAGCCAATGACTTGCCAAGGATGGCAGAGATCATCCGCCAAGTCGCTCAATGAAACGCTCGGAACAAGCGCTAAACAATGAACCAGAAACTTACTTTCATCCTCCTCCCTGCTCTTCTCCTCGCGCCGCTGGCCGCGACCCAAGGGGCACCACTTGATGGCGCAATCTTTCTGGGAGTCGAGCAGGCGAATATGAGCAAACCTGGGGCTGAAAGTGCGCCGGTGAAAGCTAAGCCGGTACCAGTGCTCGATGGTGATGGGTTTCCGGTGGATCAAGTTGTGCAGTCCCTCGCTCCCGAAGCGGGAGCTTTGTCGTGGGCGGTGGAGGTTCCAAAAGGCGGTCGCTATCTCGCGACTCTGGAGTTCAGTCATGTGCGACACGGCAATGCCTTCGAGTTGCGGTGCGGGCCGCAGAAACTTGCGGGCTTCGTGCCGGACACGAGGGGCGGTCTGGCTTTGATTGAAATGGGAACATTGGACCTGGCCGCAGGTTCGCAGACGCTGACGCTTCTTAACACCACGACCGTGGAGAAGACATGGATGGCCGTCGGTTCCATCTATCTGCGCCCTATCGACCAGCAGACGATGACGAAGCCGCAGATTCGCGCGGCGATTGCGAAGCTGAAGCCGCGCAAACTGCCGACGGAGCTGCTCATGCCAGTCGTGTTCAGCGATCGCATGGTGCTGCAGCGCGACCTGCCAGTCCCGGTGTGGGGGCGGGCTGTGCCCGGTACAGACGTCTCCGTGAAGTTTGCCGGACAAATGAAGCAGGTCAGGACCGATGTCGAAGGCTATTGGGCGGTGAAGCTCGACCCGCTGAAGGCGGGCGGTCCGTTTGAACTCGAAGTGGGTGATGGCACCAAAATCCTGCATTTCACCGATGTGCTTGTCGGCGAGGTGTGGTTCGGCTCGGGGCAGTCGAACATGGAGGTGGCGGTGAAGTTTCTTCCGCAATTCACCAAATCCAGCGCTCCCTTCGAATGCGACGAGGACACGAAGCAATTGCTCGAGAATGGCGTGCATCCGCAGATCCGCATCTCGGCCATCACCCGGGACCGCAACAAGACTCCGGCGTGGTTCGAGCTCTCTCAAGGGAACTGTCTCGATGTGCCCGCCTTGATGTCCTGCACCGCCGTCTTGCTGCGGCAGAAGCTCAATGTGCCTATCGGAATCATCGTGCGGTGCGAGAGTTCATCATCCTCGGGCATCTGGCTCAGCCGCGACACCGTGGAGGG
>JBILKV010000094.1:0-15537 GCA_044376515.1 Chthoniobacteraceae bacterium
CGTTGGACATGCCCCAGTCCAAGCGCCCGGATGCGCTCAGATGGAGCCGTTTTCGCCCCTCAAAGGTGGTACATTTTGAACCCGGTTAATTCGACCGGAGGTGGTACACTTTGACCGACCGCTGACAACCCGCCCTGCCTCCCCCAACCAACCAAGCAGGCAGGATGGCCTCTACTCACCGCCGGGCTACATCGGGTCACCCTGAGAAATCCAGCCTCCCCTTCTCCAAACCAAACCTCCCGAAAATGCCACGCGGTGGTATAAGAAGGCGTCTCCCGACAGTATCTGCCTTTTCCGCGTGCGCAACCGCGGCTGCGATCCATGAAAAACTCTCTCCTGCTCGTTTTCTGGCTGCTCCATGTAGCGGTTTTGGCCGCACCCGGTGCGACCTTCAAACTCGTCACACCCTCAGAAATCCTCGCCCCGGGCGAAACGGTGGGGGTGAAGTTCTCGAGCCGGATGAGCGAGGAACCCGCCAAGGTTGCACCCATCCTGATCGAACCGCCCGTACCGTACGAATTCGAATGGACGAGTCCGTCGACAGGATCGATCCGGTTTTTATCTCCGCTGGATTTGGGCGTGCAACTGCGTTTCAACGCCCGCCCCGGCTTGCGCGATTTGGCGGGCCAACCCGTCGAGCCGCCCCCCCCGCAGGAGCGCACGCGGAGCACCCCTCACTTCGGCCTGCTTCAGTCCTACGTGAACGGACTGCATGGATCCCCAAACAGCCCGGGCGAGGCGACGCTCGACGCAAATGGGAGCATCCGTCTCACTTTCAACGACGACGTCCTACCCGAGGACCTGCGCCGGCACGCCAGTTTTCTCTCGGAGAACGGCCTTGCGGTGGCAGTCGGGACCGTCGAAAAGCCCCGGCGTCACTCGTTTCAGGAGCGTCTTCTGACCTGGAAGGAGAAGGCTTCCAGCGACCCCGCCCCGGCTGTCCTCGCCTTCAGCGACGGAAAAAACGACTGGGTGCTCTCTCCCGCCCAACCGCTTGCCGAAGGCTCCAGGTGGTCTGTTGAGCTCAACCTGAACGCTCTCGGAAGGAGAACACAACCCTCGCCGGAGCAGAAAAAGAGAATCCTGATGGGCCGTGTGGTCCCCCTCCAGATCCTGTCGGCCCAACTGACGAAACGGCCTTTGGAAAAGGCGAAGCTCGTGCTGCAGTGCTCAAAGACCGTCGCCTACGGCGAGGTCAACAAACTCGCCAGGCGTCCCGCGCTCGTGACTCCGCCCGTGCGTGAACTGAGCGTTCAAATTTTCGGAAACGAGGTCCGCATCAGCGGCGACTTCCAGCCCAGCGTCCCCTACCGGGTGCACATCGACAGAGGACTGCCGGCCGCGGACGGCACCTTCCTCGCAACCTCTTTTGACGGAACCGCTCAATTGGATCCGTTGCCACCACGACTGTACTTCGACGAGGAGTTGGTCCGGCAACTCTCCAGCGGGGCGCGAAAGGTCGCCCTGATGGGCGTGAAGGTTCCAAGCGCGCGGGTCACCGCTCACCTCATCCCGCCGGACAAGGGATGGAAGGCCCTCGACCTGTGGAAAAAGTACCAGTCCGAGTTTGAGGAAGATGACGTCAAGCAGCAGGGGATCCGCGTCGAACCGGCCGAATTTCAGGGCGCCCTTGTCTATGACAAGACCGTAAGCTTCGACTACACGCAGGCTCAGGAATCCCAAATCTCGCTCCACTGGGACGACCTCCTCGGCAAAGACCGGACCGGCCTCGTGCTGCTCACCGCGGAGGAACACAGCAGCCCTCACGGAACGGCACCGCCCGCCGGCAAGCGGCGCGGTGTCCAGACTCTGGTGCAGCTCACCGACATCGGACTCGAACTGTTTTCCGGACGCGGCGGCCCCGGTTTCTGTTTCGCCTACTCGCTCCGGGACACCACTCCGCTGGCGGGCGTTAAATGCCGTCTGTACGACGCAAAACGCGAAAAGGTCGGCGAAGTGGAAACCGGAAAGGACGGTTCCGTTTCCATCCCCGTCCAGCGCGCAACGTGGATCGAGGCGACGCACGGCGAGGATCAGGTGACGCTGTCTTTTGAAGCGGACTCCTGGTTCGCCCGCGAGTACGACGAGACCTCACCCATGCCGGTTGAGACAAGAAAAGCCCCTCCCCAGCTGCACGGTTTCATCTTCTCCGACAGGGATCTCTACCGACCGGGAGAAACGCTCCACGCCAAGGCCATCCTTCGCCAGTCCCGCGCGGGTGGGCTCGAAGTCCCGCGCGGCCTGAAACTCCATGCGCTTCTCGCGGGCGACCGCGGGGAACGCCTGTACGAGGAGGACGTGGAACTCAACGACGCAGGAGCCTGGACCTTCAGCCGGGAGCTCCCAAAACGCACCGGAGGATACACACTGTCTGTGGCCGTTTCGGACTCCGAATACAGCCTCAGCCACACGGTGGACGTCGCCGAATTCCAGCCCGACGCGTTTCGCATCTCCCTCACCGCACCGCCGACGGTGCAGGCGCCGGCGCAGTTCCAAGCCCAGATCGCCGCGACCTACCTGTCCGGCCAACCAGTGAACGGCGGGGTGGTGCACTGGGAAATCCACGACACGCCCGCACGCTTCTCGCCAACCAACTACGACGCGCTGAGTTTCGGAATCGAACTGCCACAACACCTCCGCGAGGCGCGCTGGGCCAATCCTCCAAGAGATGCTAGCTCGGGGGAGATCACGCTCGACGAAAAGGGAACGGCCGACTTCTCGCGGCGCATCGAAGCAGCCCTCACCCCGCCCGGACCCCTCGACGTCGTTTTCCAGACGGAGATCACCGACCTCAACAACCAGACCCTTTCCAAATCCCATGCCTTCGTGGCCCACAGCTCCGATTTCTACCTCGGCCTCAAAATCCCCAAACGCTGGTTTTACGAGGGGGCCACTGTGCCGGTCCAACTCGTGGCGGTGGATGCCGAGACGAAGCAACCGCTCATTCCCAAGACGCCGGTGGAGATCAGCTTGTACAGGGTATTCTGGTCGACGAACGTGACCCGGACGGCGGCCGGCGAAGTCAGAACCCAAACCGCGCGATTCGAGCCGGTGCAGACCAACAGCGTGCGCCCCTTGATGCCCGAACTGCTCTCCGGCCAGTGGCTGCTCAAACCGGGTGACCTCTCCACCGAGGTGAAAAACCTTCCCCCCGGCGAGTACGTGCTCGAGGCGCGCACCACCGACGCAAAGGGACGCGCCGTCCTGTCGATGCTGGACCTGAGCGTCGCACAAACGCTCCGCGGCCGTGCCTCGGACCTGGATCAGGACGCGCTTTCAGCCGCTCCTGACAAGAACCTGTATCATCCGGGCGACACCGCGCGGATCCTTGTCCGCAGCAACAAAGACGGCCTGGTGCTCGCGACCTTCCAACAGGAATCGGTGAAACGCCACTGGCTGTTTCCATTCACCACCGACAGGCCGTATTTTGAGATCCCCATTCAGCCCTCCGACGCCCCGGGAGGCGTGCTGGACGTCCACCTTCTCCGCGGCACGTCCCATTCAAAACGCCAAAATCCGATGCCAGAGGTCGACGACGATGACCTCCAGATCCGGATCGAACCGGCGGACGCCCGCTTGAAGGTCAGCCTTACGGGAATCCCCGCCGACACGCGGCCCGGCACACGACTCACCCCCGTCGTCCACGTGCTACAGGCCGACGGCAAGCCGGCCGTCGGGGCCGATGTCACCCTCTATGCGGTCCACGAGGGCGTTCTCCAAAAGACAGGCTACACCACACCGGATCCGGTGGAGGCGGTGTATCCGATGGCGTTCCGGCGGTTGCGTTGGCGCTCGAGCATCTGGCTGCTGCAACGCGAGGGCCGGGAGCCGGAGTTCGCGAACAAGGGCTATGTCGTCGGCTCGGATGGCAAAGGAGGTAGTGGAGGCGAACTGCGCGGCAACTTCAAACTCAACGCCCTCTGGATCGGTAGCGCGTCCACAGGCGCCGATGGAAGTTTCAGCACAACGCTCGAGGTCCCCGACAATATCGCAAAATTCCGCGTCATGGCGGTGGTGAGTCACGGGCCGCAAGCCTTCGGCTCAACCGAGGCCTCTTTCCGCGTGAACAAGCCGCTCCAAATCCAGTCCGGGGTCCCGCTGTTTGCAAACCGGGGCGATCTGCTGAAGCTGCGTTGTATCGTACAAAACACCGGGGAACAACCGCTGGCGGTCGCGGTCTCGTTGGAAGCGGATCCGGCGATCCACCTCGAACAGGGACCGGAACAAACCGTGACGGTTCCCCCCAAAATATCGGTGCCTGTCGAATTTCCTGCCACCTTCGCCAGTGTCGGAAGCGCGAAGCTTCGCTGGCGCGCCCGGGCCGTTGGCGCCGGCGAAACCGACGGGCTCGAGGAAAGCATTTCCATCGGATGGCCCGTTCCACCCGTACACGAAACCCGGGTGCAGCGGCTTGAGCCCGGCTCCACCGATCCGTTTCAGGAGATTCAACCGGCCCTCCTCTCCGGAACCGGCGAAGCGACTGTAACACTGCACCGCACGCCGCTGGCCGGCTTTCAAGAGTCGGCAGGCAACCTCCTTTCCTATCCCTATGGCTGCGCGGAACAAACTGTTTCCAAACTGTTTCCGTGGGTGCTGGCCGCCGATTTGCGGCTGCCCGGGGTGGACGTTAAAAAGCGTGCGGAGATGATCGACGAGGGCGTGACCCGGATCTTCTCGATGCAGATGCCCGACGGCAGCATCGGCTATTGGCCTCGCAACGAGCTCAACAGCGGAAGACCGGGCGGCGGCGCCGCGACGGGCCATCCTTGGTGCTCAGCCTACGCGGGAGTGTTGGTTGCGCTCGTGGAGAAGGACCCCGATCCGGCCATCTCGCACCTGATTCCGACAGAGTCGGTTGACAGGCTGCGCGCCTACCTGAGGGCATGGCTGACGAAGCCCGCAAATGCCTCGCAGGCTGCATCCTACCCGGGACAGACGCTCGCTGCCTACGCACTCGCCCTTGCCGGCAAGCCGGAATCCGGCTCCCACGAGAGGCTGCTGGATTCCGCCCACCTGCTCGGTGCCGACGACCGCGCCCTGCTCGCCATGGCCATCCATCTGAGCGGCGGTCTCGAGAAGAACGTGCGCCGCTTGTTAGACGGCTTCGCACGGTCGCCGGGGCTGGACTACTTCTCGAGCCCCTCCAGGGACGCCGCGCTGACCTTGTTGGCAGGCCTCCTCACCGCCGCCAGCCCGGAAGAGCTCGACCGTCTCTTCGCCGAGTGCCGCCCGCGCGCCACCCGCGGAGCGCGAAGCACCACTCAGGAGGACGCGTGGGCCCTGTACGCCGCAAGCACCTACATGCGAACCCTGCCGCCGCAGGTCGCTCTTGGCCGCGCCGCATGGGTGCGGGGCGGCAACCGCACGGAAATGGTCCTCAGTGACGCTCGCCCGTTTGAAGAAACCGCGCTTGCCTGGAGCGGTGCTGGCGGCGGCCCGGGATTGCTGATTGAAAACCTCTCCGCCGGCCCGTTGTACGCGGTCACCGCCGTCACCGCTCATCCGGACCGCCAGCAACCGGCGCAACAAAGCGGCTACATGCTGCACCGGAAGTTCGAGAAAGTAGACGCCAGCGGGAAGGCGACACCGGCGACCGATTTGCGCGTGGGCGACCGTGTACTTGTCACGTTGGATGTCAACGCGCTCCGGAACGGCAGGTATCTCGCCATAGACTGTCCGCTCCCCGCGGTGCTCGAACCGCTCCAAACCTTCCACAAGAACGTCTCCGCAGACAACGAGGGTGGGTCCGAATGGTCCGACTACCTGGAGGTCCGTGCAGACCGGATTCTGTTTTTCAAGGACGAGGTCCGTGCCGGCGCCCACCGGCTGACCTACATGACCCGGGTGCGGGCGGCGGGAGAGGCCGTCGCCCCGGCGGCACGCGCCGAGGAAATGTACCGGAACGAACGCTTTGCGCAGACGGCTTCGGAGAGGATCCAGGTCCGCTGACCTTGGTGCACGGACGAAGCCTGAACAGCCATGAAGCGGTACGGTCTCCGTCGTGTTCTCAAGTGCGCAGTGGCCCTTGCACTCGCACTGCCGGTGGGTTCGGTGGCCGCGTTTTTTGTGCTGCTGGAGGTCGCAAGCCGGTTCGTCCGGTTGCCGGATGCACTGGAACGCCCCCCTGCCGAGGCGGTGGAGTTTCTCGACCGCTCCGGCACGCCGCTGCGGCTTTCACCCTCCGCAGAGGGAGGCAACCTGCTCCTTGAGGAAATCCCAAAAGCCGTGCAGGCCGCCGTGCTGGCGGCCGAGGACCGACGTTTTCTGACCCACTCCGGCGTGGATGTGTTGCGCGTTGCCAGAGCCGCGTACGACAACCTGCGCACTGGAAGGATTGTCTCCGGGGCGTCGACCATCACGCAGCAACTCGTGAAGATCTCGGAGGCCGGGCTTGCGCGGTCTCCACGCCGCGACTGGGCGGTCAAACTGCACGAGGCCGCGGCGGCGCGCGCGCTGGAACGGCACTGGTCCAAGGAGCGGATTTTGCGCGAGTACCTCAACCGGATTGACCTTGGCAACCTCAACCGCGGACTCGGGGCCGCGAGTTCCTACTATTTCGGCAAGAGCGCCGGAGCACTCAGCGAAGCGGAAGCAGCCATGCTTGTCGGGATCGCCCAGGCTCCCACGCGCCTGAATCCGCTACGGCGCTTCCGTGCGGCGCGTGCCCGCCAGTTGACGGTGCTCAATAGGATGCGGGATTTCGGCTGGCTGGATCCGGACCGCCACGAGCGGGCCGTCGCACAACCCCTGCAGTTGGTGGGAAGCCGCCCGTTTCATGCGCCACACTTTGTGGACTTGGTGAGGCAACAATCCGCGCAACCCCTTTACGGGCGGGTGCTGACATCCCTCGAGCTACCGCTGCAATCGGAGGTGGAGCACATCGTCAGGCGACATCTGCGCGGCCTTGCGGAAAAGCGGGTGGGCGACGCCGCGGTGGTGGTCCTTTCAAACGTCACGGGCGAAGTGCGCGCCCTGGTAGGATCGTCCGACTACTTTGCGGAACGCGCCGGACAGGTCAACGGCGCGTGGGCGCCCCGCTCGCCGGGCTCTGCCCTGAAGCCGTTCACCTACCTGCTCGCGTTGGAGAACGGCGTGAGTGCAGGCCGGATTTTGGCGGATGTCCCCTGCTCCTTCGACACGCCCGAAGGCGCCTACCAGCCGGAAAACTACAACAAGGTGTGCTCCGGTCCGGTGCCGATGCGCAGGGCCCTCGCCAACTCGCTGAACATTCCGGCTGTGCGTCTTTTGGACGAGCTGGGCGGATCGCGCAGGTTGGTTGAGCGTCTCCAGAGCTGGGGCATTTCCACCCTCACCCGCCCTGCCTCCCACTACGGGCTCGGCCTCACGATAGGCAACGCGGAGGTGCGCCTCCTGGAACTGGCCAACGCCTACGGCGCCCTCGCCCGTATGGGAGCCTACGCGCCCTTTTCCCTGCTGCGCAACGACTCGCCGATCGCCCCCGGGCACTCGCCCGCGGCCTGGCTCATCGCGGACATGCTCTCCGACAACGCCGCCCGTTCGACCGCGTTCGGGTTCTACTCCGCGCTCCGGTTCGGTTTCCGCGTCGCATGCAAAACGGGAACCAGCACGAGTTTCCGCGACAACTGGTGTTTTGCCTACACTCCCGAGTTCACCGTCGGTGTGTGGGCGGGCAACTTTGACGGCCAGTCCATGCGTGAAGTTTCGGGCGTGACTGGCGCTGCGCCGGTCGCCCACGAGGTGATGGAATACCTCCACAAGTTTTATGGCACCTCGTGGTATGAACCCGCCCCGGGGCTTGCGCGTTTCCGGATCGATCCCGCGCTCGGCCGCGCCACCGACCAAAGCGAGTCGCTGTGGGAATGGTTTCCCGCCCACAAACCGCCCGAGGCGGGCGGCCCCGAGGATGTCGACGCGCAGGGCCGCCCGTTGCTGGGGCCGGAATACGCGGACTGGCTGCGCTCCCTGCCCGACCCGACGCGGTTCGCATCCAGAGAGGCGACCGCCTCGCGGATTCTGGCCCCGCGACCGGGAACCGTTTTTTTAATCGATCCGGATTTGCATGGTTCGCGGTTCATCCCCTTGAAAGCGGTGGGCCCCCAAGAACTGCAATGGAGCTGTGAAACTCTCAAAATCGAACGGCAAAGCGGACAGCAGGTCGCCGTAGGCGAGCCCGGCACGCACCGCCTGCGTGCTTGCAACGGCTCCACGGGCGCGACGCTGGAGACGTGGATCGAGGTCCGACAAAAATAGAACCGCCCCGCGCCCGCCTGCTCCCTCCATTTTCGCGTTTCGCGACTCGGATTATCCCGGTTTCCCGGGTGTTTCGATGTTCGCCGAAAAGACTCGTAGCAATGCGGCGGCCGTCCCTGTGTGGGGAAAATGAGCACCAGAGTCAGCGACGCGCTCAATTGACTCGCTGCAGGGCTGACCATGGACCAAATTGGTCAAGAAATTCCTGATCTACAGGTAGATGATATCGAAGACTCGATTCTTCGCTGTTTTCGATGGGTGCACAGACACGTCTTGTTTTTGCGAGGTGAAAGGCGGCCCGACTCAAACCTGCCCGGAATGACAGGCACTGGGAGAGCGGTCAGACATCGAGTTGGGAATTTCTGGGACGCAGGAGTGCCGCCTGCCCGTGCTCAGGCGTGCGGGGTGTCTGCTGCACGCTCCACCGCTCTTGATGAGGTAACCCGAAAGTGGGGCAGACATCCTGCCTGCCTCACGCGCCGAAGCAGGCTAGTGCCTGCTCCACTCGCCGGCTTTCCTTATCTGGAACACTTTAAAAGATTACCCGGGCGCCCTTGCCGCCTACACGGAATCCCTTGTTGTAGAATGGAACCAACCCCCGATCATCGAGGCTAAAAGCTGCGTGCAGAGGATTGTATTCGAGAAAAAATTGCATGAAGACATCTTCTTTCGCGGCATGAAACACACGCTCCTCATGCTTGCGTTTGCCCGGACCACATCGCTGCCCGCAGCCGATACGCCGAAGCCCGTTGGCACGCATGGCGTGGTCGGCACGCTCGCGGATCCAAAGGCGGTGGCGCGTCTGGACATCACCAAGCCGGGTGTTTAGGCGAACTCTCTCGTCGATGCGCACGGCGCGGACGGAAACATCGTCAAGGTGACCGCGAACAACGTCACGATCCGCCACTGCGAGGTCCGCAACGCCACAGGCAATGCCATCGGCGTGTTCGGCACGCAGGTCGTGATCGAGAACTGCCGCATCCACCATCTGCTCAATGGCAGCTTCAAACAGCAGACCGACGCGCATGGGGTCACGGGGCGCTGGGGCGATGTGACGATCCGCAATTGCGACATCTCATACGTCTCGGGCGATTGCGTCCGGTTTGACTCTGACCGCAAATCGCAGGGGGGCGTGGTGATTGAAGATTGCAACCTTTCAGGGCGCCCCGCGACGATGTCGCGCGCGCGGGATCTGGAGACGGGGGCGAAAGCAACATCTTCCTCCACCGTCGGCATCCGCACATTGACAAAGCGCACGCTTTAACGCACGCTTTCGCATGACTTCGGTTCCCGTTACGCAGGCGAGATCGAGACTCTACGAATTGCTCGATCTCACGGCTGCCTCCCACGAACCAATCCAAATCACAGGAAAACGCACGAATGCTGTTCTTGTCTCGGAGGAGGACTGGAGAAGCATTCAAGAAACACTCTTCCTGCTGTCCGTTCCGGGAATGAGAGACTCTATTCGTGAAGGGCTCGCTGAACCTTTAGAGCGGTCTTCCAACTCCGCAGGATGGTGAGTTTGAAAATCGTCTTCACAAAGCAGGCTCAGAAGGATGCCAAAAAAATCGCTGCTTCAAATTTAAAGGCACAGACACAACGCCTGCTGGATATCCTCGCCATAGATCCATTCCAGAATCCTCCGCCTTTCGAAAAACTCGTTGGAGACCTTTCTGGCGCAATATCGCGAAGGATCAATATTCAGCACCGTCTGGTCTATCAGGTTTATTCAGAAGAGAAGACGATCAAAGTTATTCGTATGTGGACTCACTACGAATAAAGAAATTTCGTTTACACCCTGCCTGTAATCACCGGTGGCTAACAAGTCACTGCACCCGACGCTTCACATGCGTCATGCAGGTTAGCACGCCCCGCGACCATAGGATCGTCGGAGAGGATTCCTATGACGTTCGGTTTGTTCGCAGGCCTTGGAGCATCGGCAGCGTGCGGCGCAGCCAGCGGCGCGAGCAGCAGGGCGGTGAGGAGAGTGAATGTGCGTCGCTAGGAGACTCCGGCCCATCGCCGCTTTGCCGCGTTCATCCCAGTCCTGGGGTTGTACCACGTAGTTCTTGACGCCGAGTTCCTCGAACCGGCGGTGCAGATGGAATCCGAAGGCGCCAGCTTCATAACAGGTCACGACTTTGTTCGTGAGCCTCTGCTGTTTGACCACGACCAGAAGTAGTTCGTCGTAGGTCATCTTCTGGACCGGCTGCGGAGTCGCACCGTCGACCTGACGGCTTACCCAGTAGTGCCTCAACTTTCAATAAGTGCGAGAAATTTGAGACCGACCTTCAAAAAGTACGGGAACTTAAAAGATAATCTTGAGAAAAAGTCGCAGTTTTTTGAGGCGCAGAGCCGGAGTGCGCAGGGAGTCCAAGCCGCGCTGGCGGCGCCGCATGCGCAAACGGACAGACGGATGTCAGTACAACGAAAACACAGCAACGGAGGGGTGAAGTATCGGCATGGGAGAGGGTGTTGTTTGGAGCGGCACGCAATTCTTGCAGGAGTTCTTTCTGCAGCGGGACTCAGCGCACTTGTTTTGAGCCGAATTCGTTGCTCTCCACGATCACATACACGATCGAACGCAGGGTGAACTTGTGGGCCCTCGCCTTTTTCAAAATGTCCTCCACCAACTCCTGATCGGAAAAGCTGCACGGGCGCCCGAGCGCGTATTCCAGGAGGCTCTCGGTCAAGCCCCGCACGAAACGCTCCTCATGCTGCGCCACGGCATCCCGCAATCCCTCGAATCCCTCAAAGACCGTCCCGTCCGGAAGCTGGCCGTGAGCATTGATCGGAAACGTCGCCTTCTTTTGGATCGCTTTCCAAAAGGTGTAATAGTCGGCGTACTCCTCCTGGCGCCAGTTGCCGGCGGCATCAAAGTGCTCCAGCGCAAATCCAATGGGATCAATTCGCCGGTGGCATTGCGCGCACTGCGGTTGTTCCTGATGCGTGGTCATGAGTTCGCGAGCCGGCATTAGCTTGCCAGCAAAGCGCGAGAGCATCGGCACGTTGGCCGGCGCCGGCGGCGGGGGATCGTGCAGGAGTTTGCGTAGCACCCATGCTCCGCGCTCGACCAGCGAACTCCGCTCTCCATCAGATCCCATCGCGAGCACTGCCGCCGATCCCAGCAATCCCCCGCGGGGCATTCCCTCGGGCACGGGAACCTTGCGGAATACGCTCCCCGAAACACCCGGGATCCCGTAATAATCCGCCATCACATCGTTCACGACGACAAAGTCGCTCTTGAGCAGGGTGCCGAGCGGGAGGTCGTGTTTGAGCACATACTGGATGGTCTCGTACACCTCCTGCCGCGCAGAGGCGCGCGCACTCGCATCAAACTTCGGATAGAGCCTCGGATTAAATTGGAAGAAATCGAGTCGGACCATGTCCAGCCACTGGTGAGCAAATCCCGCGATAAACCGCATCACCTTGGGATTCTTCAAAAGGCGATCGATTTGTCCGGTCGCCTTTCCATGCAACTGGCCAGCGGAAGCGTAGCTCAGCAGCAGGTCGTCGGGCGGGCTGCTCCACAGAAAATACGACAAGCGGTTTGCGAGTTCCACGCCACTGAGAGGAACCCGAACCTTAGCCTGCGGTGCGGTTTTTGCGTCGCCCTCTGCAACCGCCTGCGGAACACCCCCTGCCTCCCCCGGCTGCTCCACCGGCTCCACGATATAGAGAAACGCAGGCGATGCGAGTACGATGGAAAGCGGCGTTTTGATCGCTTCCAAAAACGACTCCCCGGCCGCACGGCGCTCCGCGTGTTGGGACACGAGTGCCTGAATAAGCTCGGGGCGCACGGGCCGGCCGCGGAAAGCCCGCTCCGCAAAACGCTCCAGAATTTGTTTCGCCTCCTCCCCCCCCGGATTCGCTTGGAGATCGGTGTCTCCCAGCACCTTTTGGTACGAGCTCGGCGGCCATTCCTCCACAAAGGGTCCCTCCCATTCCACCCAATCCACCCACAATCCGCGCCAAAAACTGTATTCCCCCCCGCTGTACTTTTTGCCCCACCAATTCTGGATTTCGACACCCTCGCCGCTGTTGTGCTGCCGGTCGCGAATTCCAAAGGAACGCCTGCCGTTTTTTGAAACCACCACCGGCAGCTCCAGAACCTCAGGTTTTTCAAGGGTTCCGCGGACCTCCCGGCATCCGAGCAAATCAAGCTCCGCCCAACCCCTGTCGCTGGGTTTCCCAAACTCAATGAATTTCCTCTCCGTCATCGTCTCGTCCGGATACCCCAAGCGCACCCGCAGAATGTATTTTCCAGGAGCCGCCTTCGCCGGAATTTCCATCGTAACGGGATAAGGCCACGGGGTGACAAAAACACCCTTCGCGGTCGCGGGATCGTTCAGATACGTCTCGAGCCTTCCGACTTCCGAGCGCGTCAACCCTTCAGCCGCCCGCGCCTCCTCCTCGTCTACAATCTTCAAACCAAATTCGGACGCTGGTTTTCCCGAACGCCGCCATGCAGCAATGTTTCGCATTCTCTCGACGGCTTTCTTGTAATCGGCGCGTCTGGACCTGTTGGAACTCTCCTCCGGTTCGTGCCGGACGATTTCCCGAGCCGGACGTTCCGCTACGAACAACGCGTTATCCAGGGCCTTTCGCGCATTCTTAAGGTAATTCTCAAACTGGTCGCTCGAAAAAAACAGAGCGGAGCCAATGGTGTCAAAGCTGCCCCCCACTTCGTCCACGGGAAGACCCTCGGGTTCCACCTCGACGCCCAGCAGTTCGCGCAGCGTATGCACGTACTCCCGCCGGTTGAGCCGCCTCATGATGACCGTCCCCCCCGTGTCCGCCAGCGCCTTGCGCGCAACCACCATCTGCTTGGACAACGCCTCCAAGAAAGACGCCTTCACCTCGGCAGGCAGGGGCTTGGCGTCCTCCGGAGGCATTTCGCCGGAGTTGATCTGGTTGAGAATCTTCTGCCAGCGCTCCGCCGCGGGAATATCGGCAATTTCAAAGGAAAGTGTGTCCAGGCGTACCTTGCCCTTCTGCGCTTTTTCGCCATGGCATTCGACGCAGTACATCTGAAACACAGCGCGGTGTTTTTCGTCCATGCGGGCATGCTGCGCCCCGGCAACAGAGGCAGAAGCGAGCAGGAGGAACGGGAGCAGCAGAGCGGATGGAACAAACCTCATAAGGCGGGCCTTCGTTTTCGATTTACGCAAGGAGAGGTTCGAGCAAACCGGTGCTGTCGCCAAAGGACTTGGGGCTCACCCCGACCCCGTGCAGCAGGGTGAGCCACACATTGCAGAGCGGCGTCTTCGGATCGGGCATCACCACGTGTTGCCCGAGTTTGATTCCGGCGCCCCCTCCGGTGAGCAACGTCGGACAGTTGTCGAGATTGTGCGCATTGCGGACGTTGGATCCAAACACCACGCTGGTGTGATCAAACAAGCTGCTACCGTCGGCCTGTTTAGTGGCCTTGAGTTTGTCGATAAGCCCCGCCAACAATTCCGAATTGGCGCGGTCGCGCGCCTGGCTTGCGTCCATGCGCGGCCCCGGCGAATAGTGGCTCATCGTGTGCCCGCCGATGTTATGGTTCAAACTCCGGAGCAACGAGTCCACCGGCAGACGATACCCGACCACACGGGTGGAATCGGTCTGAAACGCAGCGACCAGCAGGTCGTATACCGCCTTGATGTCCTCCTTCCCGCCCCCGCCTTTTTTCGGTTCATGCACGGCGTCCGCGGGTTTGGCTTTGGGCACGGTGAGCCACTGTTCCTCCTTTGAAAGGCGTGTCTCGATGTCGCGAATGGACTCGAGGTATTCGCCCAGCTTGTCCGTGTCGCCCCGGCTGAGTCCTCTGGATACAAAACGTGCCTCATCGAGCACGAGATCGAGTACGCTGCGTTGCTGGCGCAGTTGCGCCTGCCGGAGGCCGAGGGGTGTTTTGTCGTCCGAGAAGAGCTTGTGAAAAACGGCCACGGGACTGTCAATGCTGGCCAGCGGCTTGCCCTGGCGGTTCCACTGCATCGCCCCATGCCCGCCTTCGCCCGGATTGGTGCCGCTCAGGCAGAGGGATTCAAATCGCGTTTCCTTGCCGAGTTCGGCGGCCGCGACCTGATCCACGGAGATGGTGTTCGAAAAGCTTTTACCGGGCTCGCCATACCGGTTGGCACCCGTGAGCCAGAACGTGCTGGGCGCATGCCCGTCGCCCGAAAACTTGTGGAAACAGTTTTGCACCACCGTGACATCGCGGTGGTGTCGCGCGAGAGGCTTGAGTCCGTCCGGTAGCGTCCACTCGGAACCCGTCTGTTTCACATCCGGGTACCACGTCTCGGCAGTCACCCCCCACCCCGCGGCGATGAAGAGCATTCGCTTGGGCTGCGCAACCGGCAAGGCCGCGGAGGCAAATCGCCGGAATCCCAGCGATTCCAAGAACGGCAGCGCAATACACACGCTACTGGCGCGCAGAAAATGACGACGGTTGAGGGAGGATGCGTTCATGGGTGAGAGTCGTATGCTGGGATGCTCGTATGCTGGGATGCTCGGATGCGGATGGTTCAACGGACTGTAGAAAAGGCACCATAGTTTTTGCCGGGATTTCAGGAGCGCCGATTGCGCTTCATCCCTCGGACCGTCGTGCGGGGCGCGCCTGGTGTGTGCCGCCACGGCAGCCGAGGCTACGGCGGCCTCGCCCGGGAGCGGACGTGGTGAGAAAACTACGGCGCGAAATACCGGCTGAGTTCATAGGCGAATGGGGGCAGCCGCGGTCACGGAATGGGCCTCGCTGCGACACCGTACATGCGGTTGGGCTTGAAACTTTTTCTGTCTTCCGGTGGATCGGAATACGGTGCCCCGAGGGTGAGTGTTCCCGGCGCGAGCACCGTCCGTTTCCATATCGCGTATGTGAGCCTTTCGGCCACGCGCCCCGGGGTTTGGCTTGGGATGAAGTCCAGCGCCATCGTCTCCCCGGTGTCGACAAAGTCAGCGCGAAGCCAATCCGGCAGCGGGTTGCGCGTATCCACAAATACGAACACCTCGGCGGGACGCTCGAGGGTCAGGGAGACCTGGAGCCACCAATTGTAGGCGTCGATGGCGAAGGTGCGTACCAGATCCGCCCCCACCAGTGCGGGATGCACCTTCTCCCAGCGGTCTTCCTCGTCCGCAAAGGCGGGGGCTCCGTCACGCAATCCGCCGGAAACGATTCGGTAAAAATTCCGGAGTGAAGGCTGGTCACCGGAGAGATTGTCACTGACCGCGGAAATGGTCGGTCCGCCCGAAGCTGCCGGGAACTGAATCCACGCATCCGAATCGTCCAAACCGTTGACGGACACAATCCGCGACATGCGCATGGAA
>JBILKV010000271.1:0-5259 GCA_044376515.1 Chthoniobacteraceae bacterium
TTCCCACAACGAGGCCTGCTGGGAGGGGCGCGAGTATCTCGGGCTGGGACCCAGCGCCTTCTCCACTCTGGCGGGGGAGCGCATCCAGAACGTCTGCGACACTGCGGAATACGTCCGGAGGGTGGGCGCCGGGCAAAGCGCCGCGGCCACCCGCGAGTTCCTCGACGAGGCCACCCTGCGAAAGGAACGCATCGCCTTCGGCCTGAGGCGGGCAACCGGCCTCGCGTTGGCGGATCTGGTTGAATGGGGCTCCGAGGTCGCCCACTTGGAACACATTGGCCTGCTGGAAAGCGCCGGGGACCGCGTGAAGCTCACCCGCCGCGGCAGGTTGCTAGCGGATTCCGTCGGGGAATCCTTCATGTGACTCCCGCAGGATCGGCCACAACTGTTGTGCGCGGTGTTCCGAATCCGATTGATGCGTTTCGTTAAAGGTGCTGCGCGAGCGCAACTATTCAACCTTCGGGGTGTTGTTTCCTTTAACACACCCCTTGACCTATGCTCCGTTGTTTTTCTAGAGGAAGGCTGCTGCTGCTCGGGGTGCTAGTGCCCTTGAGCCTCCTTGTCGCTACTGTGATCGGAGCCCCCGCGCCCAAATCAGCCGCGGCCAAAAAAGGCGCTCAAACCGCCAAGGACCCACTGGTGGGAACGCACTCGAAACTCGACCTCAAGCCCTCCCTGCCGTCGAACCCTTGGCACGTGTGGAGTGACTCGGAAGGACGCTCGGTCAAAGGCGAACTCCTCTATCTGGACGGCAACTACATCGGGATCAAAACCGAGGCCGGTCAGTTTTACCGGCTCAACCTGGAAAAACTGGTTCCCGCCGACCGGGAGTTTGCGCAAAAGGCCGCACGTCTCCTTCCCGGCCCTAGCGTCCCCGCGCCGGCGGCGGCGGCCAAGATCGATGCGCTCGTGGATGCGGGCCTCGAAAAAAACGGCCAGAAACGGAACCCGCCCCTTTCGGAAGACCAGTTTGTGCGCCGCCTTTATCTGGATGTGGCCGGACGCATTCCGACGGCAGCCGAGTTGCTAGGTTACCTGCACGATCACACGCCCGACAAGCGTACCCACCTCATCGACAAGCTGCTTGCGTCTGATGGTTACAACTCCCAATGGTTCAACTGGCTGGGAGATATGCTGCGGCTCAAGGACGACTATGGCAAGGGGGTCAAATCCTACGTCTATCAGGAGTGGATGAAGGAACAGATCGCGGCAAACCGCCACTGGGACGCGCTGGTCTACGACCTGATGACCGCCGAGGGGCGCATCACCAGCACCGGTCCGGTGGGCTACCTGCTCCGAGACCGGGGCATGCCGCTCGACAATCTTTCCAACACCCTGACCACCTTTCTTGGGGCAAACGTCGCCTGTGCCCAGTGCCACGACCATCCCATGGCCAGTTGGACCCAGCGGAACTTTTACGAGATGGCCGCCTTTTTCGGTGCCACCGAACAGGGCTATTCCAAACAGGACGCCCGCAAGGCCGCCAGGACCCTCGACATCGACAAGCGGATCGCCCAGCGGATTCTGTTTCCAAACTTTGCGCAGGTCGACACCCTGCCGAAAAACAAGCTCACCTTCCCCAGAGACTACCACTACGACGACGCCAAACCCGGTGCCGAGGTGCATCCAAAGCTCATCACCTGGAGCAGGGCGGACGAAAAAAGTCCCGCTTACGCGGGCGCCGGAGTCGGCGCCCCTCCCTTGTGGAGGGACCAGTTCGCCGTGTGGCTCACCCACCCGGAGAACCCACGCTTTGCCGCTACGATCGCCAACCGGATTTGGAAGAAATTCTTCGGCCTCGGAGTGCAGGAACCCGTGACCGATTTGGACAACCTCAACGAGGCGGTCAATCCAGAGTTGCTCCAGCATCTGGCGGCGGAAATGAAGCGTGTTCATTTCGACCTGCGCGAATTTCAACGGATCCTCCTGCACACCAAATCCTATCAGGCGCAGTGCAGCCCGACCCCCAAGCCAGAGTCGGCACCCTACCAGTTTCCCGGGCCCATCCTGAAGAGGATGCAGGCGGAACAGGCCTGGGACTCGATGCTCACCCTCGTGGTGGGTCAGGGACTCGACCAGTTCAAACTCAAGCGCGCCGAGGAAGTCCGCAAACTGGATCTAAACACCGATAACCTCACCAAAGCGGCGGTCCTCGAAAAAGCAAAGCTACTTCAGGCCAGCCCGCGCAAAGGCGGCAAGAAGGGAAAGGATGTCGAGGCGACAGAGGGCCAGTTCGACGGAAACCCGCCGCCACGGGTGGAAGGGTTGCTACTCGCGCGGGCCTCAGAGCTCCCCCAGCCCGCCAAGGAATCCCATTTCCTCCGAAACTTCGGACAATCCGACCGCGAAATCGCCGATTCCGACAGCCTCGAAGGCGGAGTGCCACAGGTGCTGATGCTCATGAACGGCGAAGTTCAAAAGGTGCTCGCCAACCCTAACGCCATGGTACTGCGCGAAGCCGCCCAGAGCCGCGACCCGGCGTGGCAGGTCCGCTTTCTGTACGTCAGCTTCCTCGGGCGTCTTCCCTCCCCCGAGGAAGCCGAGGCCACGGGCAAGCTGCTCGCCGGAGGCCTTTCCCTCAAGGACCTCTCCTGGGTACTCCTCAACACCCGCGAATTTCTCTTTGTGCAGTAACGTCCGCCGCCTGATCCGATGAAAGACGCCCTCCATTCCCTTCCGCCCGAGTCGCGCCGGGTGTTCCTGCAAAAGTGCGCCCACGCCGCCCTCGGTGTTTCGGTTCTGCCTGCGCTGCCCGGCAGTGCCCATGCCGCCGGCGCCCAACCCGGGGCCGCACCCGCGGGCGAGGCCAACACGTCTGCGCCGGCCGGACCCGGGTTCGGTTCGGCCAAAAGGATCATCTTCCTCCAACTCCGGGGCGGCATGAGCCACATCGACACCTTCGACCCCAAATCCGGCCCAACCAAGGGTCCGAAGGGGGCGCTCTCGACCAAGGCGGGATTTCAACTCTCGGAATTTCTTCCCGCCACGGCAACGGTGGCGGACAAGCTGTGCGTCATCCGCTCGATGACAGCGAAGGTGGGCGTACACGCCTCGGCCACCTACCTGATGCGCACCGGTTACGACCCGCGTGGCACGATCAAACACCCCATGCTTGGGGCGTGGGCCCAGAACTTTCTGGGTGCCAGCCACGACACGCTCCCCTCCTCGGTCTGCATCAACCACAACTCGGACCATGGCAACGGCTTTTTCCCGGCCACCTTCACTCCCCTGCCCATTATCGACCCGGAATCGGGGCTGCAATACGCCCACCCCTCGGCTGGAATCGCCACCATCGAGGAGCGCCTCCGACTGGTGAAAAAGGTCGACTCCCTCTTCGAGCAACGGTTTCCCGACGAAAACGTGAAAGCCTACAACGACTTTTACGACGCCACCGTGCGCCTGATGAAAAGCCGGGATCTGCGCGCCTTCGACCTTAAGGACGAACCAAAGGCGCTTCAGGATGAGTACGGCTCCTCGAAATTCGGACGCGGCTGCCTGCTGGCAAGGCGGTTGGTGGAATCCGGGGTCCGCTTTGTCGAGGTCAGCAGCGGGGGATGGGACATGCACAACAATCTGGAGGATTCAATGGAGTCCACCGGCGGAGATTTCGACCGGGCCTATGCGGCGCTGATAAGGGACCTTTCTTCCCGCGGCCTGCTCGAAAGCACCCTGGTGGTAGTGGCCACCGAGTTCGGCCGGAAACCTGAATACAGCGGGTCAGGCAGAGGCCACTATCCGACGGCCTTCTCCGTGGTGCTCGCCGGGGCCGGCCTTAAGCGGGGCTTCGTCTACGGCAAGACGGATTCGCAGGGCGCGAAGGTCGAAGAACACCCCGCCCAGGTGGGCAACCTGCACGCCACCATCGCCCACGCCGCGGGATTTCCGATGGACAAGATTGTCATGTCCCCCAGCGGGCGCCCCTTCAGTGTTGGCAACAAAGGGCAACCCCTGCCCGCACTCTTCGCGTAGCGCCGAAGCTTCGCCTGCCGGCGCCGTGGACGCTCAGCGCCGGAGTCGGCGGCGCACCGCCCCCAACAGGTCGTCCATCTCGGCCACACCCAACAGTTGGGCACACGCAAAAAACGCGGTCGCCCCCGCGGCGATGACTACGCCCAGCCGGGCGCTCAACAGAAGCTTGCCTCCCTCCGAACCCCCAAGTCCGACCCACTCGCCCCCATACACGCACACAGCCGACAACACCGCACCTGCCGCCAAAATCCTGGCCAACCCCGCCAACAGCTGACGGCTTTCCATCGCCCCCAGTGCCGAACGCATCAGCACGTAAAGGGCCAGGAAATTGGCCAGTGCCACACACCCGGTGGAAAGCGCCAATCCGCAGTGCCCCATCCCCATGCGGAAGGTGAAGAGCCAGTTGAGCAGGAGGTTTACTCCGATCGCACCGAAACTCACCAGCATCGGGGTCGTCCTCCGGTCGATCGCGTAAAAGGCGGGTGCGAGCACCTTGATTCCCGAGTAGGCCGCGAGTCCCAGCGCATAGTAACGAAGCGCGGCGGCGGTCTGTCGGCTGGATTCGCCATCAAATTTTCCCGATTCATAAATGAGGGAGATGATTGGGTCGGCGAGGCAGATCAGGCCCACGGTGGAGGGCACCGTCAGCAGCAGGCCCAGCCGCAGGCCGCGCGCGAGGGTGGAGCGGAGGGCGCCGGTGTCCCCGTTGGCGGCATGCCGGGAGACCAAGGGGAGCGTCACCGTTCCGATTGCCACGCCGAAGATCCCCAGCGGCAGTTGCATCAAACGGAAGGCGTAGTCGAGCCAGCTCACAGGACCGTCGCCGGGAATGTGCGAGGCAAACTTGCTGTTGATCATCACGTTGATCTGCACCGCGCTTGCGGCGACCACGGCAGGCCCCATGAGGCGCAACACGTGACGGACCCCCTCGTCCGACCAGCGGAAGTCGGGACGGAACCGGTACCCGACCCGGCGCAGCGCAGGGAACTGTGCGATCCATTGCGCCCCCCCCCCGATAAGGGTGCCCACCGACAGGCCGATCAGGGCGTCCGGCCCGAACAGCGGGTCGAGCCAGTAGGCAAGCGCGATCCCGCCCACAATGGAGCCAATGTTGAAAAAACTGGAGGCCATCGCCGGGGCGCCGAACACGTCCTTGGCGTTGAGCAATCCCATGACCAGGGCGGACAGGGAAACCAGCAGGATGAAAGGGAACATGATCTGGGTGAGGAGCACCGTCAGTGCGGCCTTTTCCGGGGCAAACCCTCCGGCGAGCTGGCCGACCAGCAGCGG
>JBILKV010000095.1:0-15443 GCA_044376515.1 Chthoniobacteraceae bacterium
TCAAACGCTCCCCCGCCACCTCCCTTGCCGCGTTATTCGCCCCCATCAGCGTCAGGAGAACCACTTGGAACATAATCAAGCCGGAAACCATGCCCCCGACACGCAGGTACTCGAGTTTCGTGGAGAAGTCGCTAACCAACTGCTTGAGCGGATCCTCAGGCAACTCGGCTGCCGCCCTGAGGGCAGGGAGACCATGCAGCGCAAACACCACAACCAGACAGGGAAATCCAAACAAAAGAGCCAGATGCAGTTTCACCTGCCCCTTGTCTCGCCAGAACAACCGCCACCTGCGCCCCCACAAGACGCTCCACTGCGTGAGAAGACCCGCCTGCCTCATCGGAGTTGCGGGGTTGGGATCCGCCTCGGGGGAATGCGGGTCTGAGGCCGATCGGCCCAAGCCGCCCTCGAGGTTAGCATAGGAATTCCGATGCTTGCCCCACGACTGCGCCCAGTCCTCGGGCAACCGCGTCGCGAGCTTTGGGTACAGGTCCTCCTGATGTTCGATCCCGAAATAATGCCGGAGGTAATCCGCACTCGAATGAAAGACAAGGTGGCCTCTGCACAGAACCACGACGGAGTCGTGTACGCCCAGATGTTTGAGGCTGTGGGTGATGTTGATCACGATCCGACCGCGGTCGGCTGCCCCTCGCAGCAATCCCGTGATTTCGTCCTCCGCCTTGGGGTCCAGTCCGCTGGTCACCTCGTCACAAAGCAACAAGTCCGGAGCACTCACCAATTCCAGTCCCAGTGCAAGACGCCGGCGCTGTCCGCCCGAAAGGACCGCAACGCGCTTTTCCGCGATCTCCTGCATTCCGGTTTCCTCGAGAACAGCCGTCACCCGATCCTCGACTTCCTCGGCGCTCAGGTCCCCGCAACGCAATCGCACCGCGTCCTGAATGCACTCCCAGACCTCAAGATGTTCGTGGGCAATGCTGAACTGGGGCACGTAACCCACCTCGTGCGGCTCAAAATCACCGTCCTCCGCGAGGTTCCGTCCCTTCCAACGCACCGCACCGTCGGAAGCCTCATTCAGGCCGGCGATGACTTTCATCAGCGTGCTTTTTCCGCAACCCGAAGGACCGAGAACGGCAATCAGTTGCCCCCGTTTGCCAACGCTCAGGTTGACATCGCGCAGCAGGTGCACCCGGGCGCCCTCGGGACCTATGCAGAAATTCAAGTTGAGCAGTTCGAGCACAGTGTCCTTTCCAGCCCGTCATCTTGAAACGGTTATTGAAGGAATTGAACAAAAAAAAGCGCACCCAACCAGTGGCCGGATGCGCCTTAAACCCAACCGCCCCGAGGGCGGCGGCACGGTTTTACCTCGAGTAGAGCTCCACAATGAGCTGCTCGTTCACGATCGGAGCAATTTCATCACGGCTCGGAATCCGCACCACTGTTCCGGAGAAGCTTTCCTTGTCCACCGCCAGCCAGTCAGGAACGACGACAATCTGGGTCAGTTCCAATCCACGTGACGCCAAGCCCCGGGAACGCGGGTTGTCGCGAACGGTGATCTTGTCACCCACCCTCACGCGGTAGGAGGAAATGTTCACCTTGCGTCCGTTCACGGCCACGTGACCGTGTCCGACCATCTGACGGGAGGCGGAGCGGGAACTGGCAAACCCGAGGCGGAAAACGATGTTGTCCAGACGGGTCTCCAGAAGTTGAAGCAGAATTTCACCTGTTACCCCGCGACTGCGCTGTGCCTCGGCAAAGTAACGACGGAACTGACGTTCGAGAATGCCGTACTGGTAGCGGAGCTTCTGCTTTTCGGCCAACGCGACCGAGTATTCGCTCTGCTTCCTACGGGACCCCTTGGGACCGTGGATGCCAGGGGGGTAGTTCTTGCGTTCCAGCGTCTTGTTTGAACCGAAAATCGGAACATTAAAACGACGGCTGATTCTGTCCTTCGGACCGGTGTAGCGTGCCATGGTAAAGCTAGGTAAGAGTGGTTTCCAACGGGTCCTCAGACGCGGCGTTGTTTCGGAGGCCGGCATCCGTTGTGCGGCACAGGGGTAACGTCCCTAATCAGCGTAATGTCCAGACCAACCGCCTGAATGGCGCGCACCGCAGACTCGCGTCCCGAACCTGGTCCCTTGACACGGACCTCCAACTCCCGCAGACCATGGCCCATGGCCTGCCGACACGCATCCTGTGCGACCATCTGGGCGGCGTAAGCGGTGCTTTTTCGCGAGCCCTTGAAACCCACTTTGCCTGCGCTGGACCACCCGATTAGGGCGCCGTTCAAATCCGTGATGCTCACGATGGTGTTGTTGAACGAGGCCATCACATGCGCGATGCCGGTGTGGACGTTCTTTGCGCCCTTGGCCTTGATGACTTTGATCGGTTCAATGACCGAATTGGGATCGAGGGAGAGGTTCTCAACCTTCTTTTCCTCCACCGGAGCCGCATCCTTCTTGCCCTTGGGCGCCTTCGCCTTGGAAGATTTGGGTGCGGCGGCAGGCGTTGGTGCGGCGGCAGGCGTTGGTGCGGCGGCAGGCGTTGGTGCGGCGGCAGGAGCGTCTGCTGGCCCTGCGGAGGCCGGAGATGGCGCCGCCTCAGGGGCCGCGTCGGCTGCTTTGATTTCGTTCTCGTCTGACATAAAATGCTCTGTGATGAAAAGCCCCGTTTAACCCTTGGAACGCTGTACGCCCACGGTCTTGCGCGGTCCCTTCCGAGTCCGGGCGTTGGTAGAAGTGCGCTGCCCCCGAACAGGCAACCCGCGACGGTGGCGGATTCCTCGGTAGCAGTTAATCGCTTGCAAGCGCTTTAAGTTTCCCTGAATCTCCCGGCGCAGGTCACCTTCGATCGGCAGACCGCTCGCGGTGATCGCCTGAACAATCTGGTTGAGTTGCTCGGTGGAGAGGCTTTTCGCCCGGACGTTCGGGTCGATGTTGGCCTGTTCCAGAATCCGTTTGGCCGTTGTCGGGCCGATGCCAAAAATGTAGGGAAGCGACGCTTCGATGCGTTTGTCGCCGGGGATGTCTACTCCAAGGAGTCGGGGCATATGATTTCTCCAGTTCTAGGGCTAACCCTGCCGCTGTTTATGGCGCGCATTCTTACAAATCACGCGGACCACGTTTTGTCGCTTCACGACGCGGCATGCCTCGCAAAGTCTCTTAACTGATGCTCTTACTTTCATATTCTCTGTCGGTGTTAAAATCTCTCGAAAAAACTGATTGTCCGCCCCTCGGGACGATAAGACTACTCGCTGTACGAAGCCTTCGGGCCCCTGATTCCCCACACGTTTACCGACTCGGCGGCAACCAAGGGAGACACATACGGCTCAGAACAAATCCCTGAGTAAAAAGACTTTACGGCACTCTCACTCTCAAAATCCGCCCAGAGGACAGATCGAAAGCCCTTAATTCTAGCAAAACTCGCCTGCCCATCAAGCCTTCTGATACGATTCCAGGAAACTTTTCCGCCGTCTCCCCATCCAAATGCGCAAGCAAAACATGGCCATTTGGCAAACGGGCTTGGAAAAGTGAAGGCCGTAAACATGCGGTAATCTCGCCTTCCACCTGAATCAGATCGAAGCGCTCCATGTGAGAATTTCGGGCTCCCCGCGGGTAATGAGCACGGTGTGCTCAAAATGCGCGGACAACTGGCCGTCCTCGGTGACAACCGTCCAGCCATCTCGGAGTACGCGAACCCCCGGTCGGCCCAAGTTGACCATCGGTTCGATAGCCAGAGTCATCCCGGGCTTCAACTTGGGCCCCTCCCCCGGCTTCCCAAAATTGGGAACCTGCGGCTCTTCGTGCAGCTTCCGGCCGACTCCGTGGCCGACAAACTCGCGCACCACTGAAAAAGAGTTTGCCAGAACGCACTGTTCAATTGCCGAACACAGGTCGCCTAGCCGCTTGCCACTGAGCGCATGCTCCAGAGCAACCGAAAGCGCCGACTGGGTTGCCGCCAAAAGCTTGCCGGCTACGGGACTGAGCGCCCCGACCCCGACGGTCATCGCCGTGTCGCCTATCCAACCCGCCTTGTTGACCCCAACGTCCAGTTTCACAATATCACCGAGTTGGAGACGCCGAGCGCCGCCGATCCCGTGGACAACCTCTTCATTGACGGAAATGCAGACCTGTCCAGGGAAGCCGCGGTAACCAAGGAAGGCACTTTTGCACTTCTGCTCGAGCATAAACTCGGCAGCCGCGGCGTTTATCTCATGCGTAGTGATTCCTGGACGAACCAGCGCCGCGAGTTGCTCCAGCACGGTCCGTGCGGCGCGCCCCGCGGCGCGCATCATTTCGATCTCGGACTCGGTCTTGATCGGAATCACCGTTTTTCCAAAGTGCGACGGCTAGCGCCGGGCGATGAAGAGGACCACCCCGACCAACAGCACGATGGCAAGGAACACGTAGATTCCCACCTGAGTCTTGTCCTTGGCGACCTCCCCGCGGCCCTCGGGGGTGCGCTCCGAACGCCCTTGGATGCGGCCACGCCTGAGGAAGCCGTCGTAATTCTTCTGGATCAGATGCGTTTCAATCTGGCGCATCGTGTCCAAAACGACGCCAACAACGATCAACAAACTGGTTCCCCCGAAAAACTGCGCCGTGACATCCGGCACATGAAGCTGCTTGGAAAGCATCTGGGGCAGAATCGCAATCACCAGCAGGAACACCGCCCCTGCGAAAGTCAATCGAGTCATCACCGTGTCCAAAAACTTCGCCGTGTCTTGTCCCGGCCTCACCCCTGGTACGTAGCCGCCGTACTTTTTCAAGTCATCGGCAATCTGCTGTGGTTGGAACTGCGTGGCTACCCAGAAATAACTGAAGAAAAAGATGAGGCCCGCATAGAGAACGTAGTGCCAGAAGCCCTGCGAGAGAATGTTGGCGAACCTCTGAACCGCGGGGGAATCGCGAAAGGCCATCATCGCGATCGTCGAGGGGAAGATCAGAAGCGCCTGGGCAAAAATAATCGGCATGACCCCCGCGTAATTCACCTTGAGAGGCATGTACTGGGTCTGGCCACCATACACCTTCCGCCCCACCACACGCTTCGCGTACTGGACACTGATACGGCGCTGTCCCTGCGTCAGGGAGATGACAGCCGCGATCACGGCAAACAAAAATACAATTAGCACGACCAGCACCAGGGGACTTACCTGACTCGCCGAGCGGTCCGAGGGGACGAAAGTCTTCCATGCTTGAATCAAACCCGCCGGGAAACGCGAGAGAATACCGACGCTGATGATGAGGGACATCCCGTTCCCGATGCCCCGGTCCGTGATCTGGTCGCCGAGCCACATCAAGAACATGGTTCCAGCTGTGAGCGTGAGCACGACAATCATGCGAAAGGCAAACCCTGGTTGGCTTACCAGCGGGAGCCCCATCTGGGCGATCGTCTGGTCGATCCCGTGCAGGATCGGGCTCTGGCTGGGGTTTTCAAACGAGAGGGCGAGCAGGTAACCCTGAAACACACAGAGCCCGATGGTCGCGTAGCGCGTCAACTGGGAAATCCGCTGGCGACCGCCCTCCTCACGGGCAAGTTTCCCCAGGGTGGGGACGACAGCCGTTAGCAACTGCATCATGATCGACGCGCTGATGTAGGGCATCACGCCCAGCGAGAACACAGCACAGTTCTCAAGAGAGCCTCCGCTAAAAATGTTGAACAGGGCCGCTACGCTCCCCCCCGCCTGGGAATTAAGCTGGTTATCGAACCAGTGCTGGAGGACCGAGGCATTGACCCCGGGACACGTCACAAATGCACCAATGCGCACCACCACCAGCATGGCGAACGAAAAAAGAATGCGTGCGCGCAGTTCCGGTATTTTAAAAACGTTTGTGAAGGCAGAGATCATGACAGTTAGGCAAAAGAGGGGTGACGGTCAGCCACCCCCCTCTCAAACAGACTCAAAGTGCGGCAGACACCTCTTTCTCTACGCGGTGGCTTGAACGGATCCCCCTGCAGCTTCCAACTTGGCCCTCGCCGCCGCACTCGCGGTGATTCCTTTAAGATGTAAGGCCTTGTTGATCTCTCCGTTGGCGAGGACTTTGACGATCCCCTTACGGTCCGGGACCAATCCGGCGGAGACCAAATGCGACCGATCCAGGATCGCCCCTGCCTCAAAGTGGTCGGCGAGACGGCCGACATTCACCGAAAGAAAACCCGGACGGAACCGCGCATTGCTGAATCCCCTCTTGGGCATTTTCCGTAGGAGTGGCATCTGGCCGCCTTCGAACCCGAGACGGATGGAACCGCCGGACCGGGCTTTTTGCCCTTTGTGGCCCTTGCCACACGTTTTTCCGTGACCGCTGCTTTCGCCACAACCGAGGCGCTTGGTCCGATGCTTCGCACCCGGACGGGGTTTAAGAGTGCTTAAATTCATAATCAGTTCCTCGGATTAAGCATGGAGGGCTGCCGCCGGCAACCGAGTCATGCCGCGGTCTGCGAGACGGTCCTCGCGGCTACGCAGTTGCTCTAGCGCGGTGAGCGTGGCCTTCACAACATTGGCGTGATTGCTGGAG
Source organism: Chthoniobacteraceae bacterium (assembly GCA_044376515.1). Taxonomy (GTDB): domain Bacteria; phylum Verrucomicrobiota; class Verrucomicrobiia; order Chthoniobacterales; family Chthoniobacteraceae; genus Chth-196. Next base: position 6,471 of record JBILKV010000095.1, read on the forward strand.
CCCATGGACTTCGCGAGCACGTCGCGCACTCCAACCGCTTCCAGCACGGCGCGCACACCGCCCCCAGCGATGACGCCGGTACCGGGACTCGCGGGCTTCAGGAGCACCCGACCTCCGCCAAACTCGCCATAGACATCGTGGGGAATGGTTCCCTTGCTCACCGCCATGGTGACCATCGCTTTCTTGGCCGATTCCCCCGCCTTGCGGATCGCCTCGGAAACCTCATTGGCCTTGCCGAAGCCGCAACCAACGCGGCCGGCCTTGTCTCCGGTGACGATCAAGGCGCTGAAGGAAAAACGACGACCACCCTTCACGACCTTGGCACAACGATTAATAAAAACCACCTTTTCGACCAGATCGGACTGCTCTTTCTGACGATCCGGCTGGTTCCGGCGTCCGCGATTACCTTGAGGTGTTGCCATAAAACTAGAAATTCAGTCCCGCCTCGCGCGCCGCATCGGCCAGCGCCTTAACCTTCCCGTGATAGAGAAAACCGCCACGGTCGAACACAACCTTTTGCACGTTCTTGGCCACCGCACGGGCGGCCACTTCCTTACCAACACGGGTGGCGGTTTCTACATTCGCCGCCACGCGCCCGGCAGCAGCGAAAGCCTTTTCTGTGGTCGAGACACCGGCAATCGTCACTCCCTTCGTGTCGTCGATCACCTGCGCGTAGATGTTGTTTCCCGAAAAATGAACCGAGAGACGGGGACGCTCTGGCGTTCCGGCTATCCGCTTCCGGAGGCGCACATGGCGCAGCTTGAGTGGTGAAACTTTTTTTGCAGCCATAACTATTGAACAGTCTTGCCCTCCTTGCGCTCGATTTTTTCGCCGGTGTAACGGACCCCCTTGCCCTTATAAGGCTCCGGTGGGTAGTAGTTGCGAATGTTAGCTGCCACCTGACCGACGAGCTGGCGGTCGATGCCCTCTACCTTGACCTTCGTGTTCTCAGTTACCGTCACTTTCACTCCCGAGGGGATCGGAAAAAGTACCGGGTGCGAGAACCCCAGCGACAAATCGAGAAAGTCGCCCTTGACCGCTGCCTTGAAACCCACCCCATGGATCTCGAGACTCTTGGTAAATCCGTCGGATACGCCGGTGACCATGTTTGCTAAAAGCGCCCGACTCAGTCCGTGCTTGGCCCGCACGTTGCGGTCTTCGGATGCCCGATTGACCACAATGGTGGCCCCCTCTCTCTTCACAGCAATGAATGCGGGGAGGTGCCAAGACAGGCTTCCCTTAGGCCCTGACACACTCACCGCGCCACCCTCTTCAACATGCAGGCTCACGCCCGCCGGTACACCAATTGGTTTGTTCCCGATTCGAGACATACGAGATTAAAGGGTTACCAAACGAAAGCCAGAAGTTCTCCACCCACATTCTTTCGACGCGCTTCCCGGGAGCTCATCACCCCAGAGGAAGTCGAAAGGATGGAAATGCCGATGCCGCTCAAAACGCGGGGAATGTCAGACGCACCCACGTAGCGACGAAGTCCGGGCCGACTCACACGTTGAAGCGTGGTGATCACCGGGCGGTGCCCCACATACTTCAACTCCAGTTTGATGGACGGTCGCCCATCCTCACTGGAAACACTGTAGGAGTGCACGAAGCCCTCCTCTTTAAGAATCCGAGCGATTTCGCCCTTCATTTTCGAATAAGGAGCCTCAACCTCCGCCTTTCCGGCGCGGGCGGCATTGCGCACGCGGGTGAGAAAGTCAGCGATTGGGTCAGACACATTGCTCATAATGACGATACCCTTGCTTATTTGTTAATTTGCTGCGACGGACGCCTTCACCGGCTTGGCCTTGTCCGAGAACGGCATCCCGAGTTCGGTGAGGAGGGACTTAGCCTCGGCGTCACTCTGTGTGCTCGTAACGATGGTCACATCGAAACCAATGTTTCGCTTGATTTTATCTAGCTCGATCTCCGGGAAGATGCTTTGATCCGAGATACCCAGAGTGTAGTTGCCGCCCCCGTCGAATGACTTGGGTGACACCCCGCGGAAGTCACGAATGCGAGGGAGGGCCATCCGAATGAGGCGCTCCAAGAATTCGTACATCCTCTCCCCACGGAGGGTCACACGGGCACCGATGGCCTGGTACTGCCGGAGCTTAAAATTTGCGATACTTTTCTTGGAAACAGTTTCGGCAGGCTTCTGTCCCGTAATGGTCCCCAGTTCCACCTTGGCGTCCTCGAGGGCCTGTTTGCCGTCCGCCTGACTTCCCACGCAGGTGTTTACCACCACCTTCAGCACCTTTGGGATCTGATGGACGTTACTGTAGCCGTGTTTGGCCTGCAAGGCAGGCACAACATGACTGGCGTAATATTTTTTCAATGCTTCAGCCATACGAAAGACTATTTGGACGCTTCCCCGACGAGCTTGAGGTTGCTCACGTGAATCGGGCCCTCGCGCTCGATGATACCGCCGTCAGGATTCTTAGCGGAGCGCTTTAGGTGTTTTTTAATGATATGCACGCCTTCGACTAAGGCCCGCCCGTTCGTCGAGATACCGAGGAGTTTGCCTTGCTTGCCTTTGTGGTTACCGGCAATAACCGCAACCGTACTGCCTTTTTTCAACTTAAACGCGGTAGCCATATCAAAGTACCTCTGGAGCCAGCGAAACGATTTTCATGAAATTTTTCTCGCGCAATTCGCGGGCGACCGGGCCGAAGATGCGGGTTCCCTTCGGATTCATATCCTTGTCAATTATCACAATAGCGTTGCGGTCAAATCGGAGATAGCCTCCGTCTTCACGGCGGATGGCGTGGCGGGTGCGCACGACCACGGCGCGGACCACATCTCCCTTCTTCACAGAACCACCCGTGCTCGCCTCGCGGATGTGCGCGGTGATCACGTCACCGACATTCGCGATCAGGGTACGCTTACCGATGACGCCAATCATCTTTGCCATTTTTGCGCCGGTGTTGTCGGCAACGTCGAGTCTGGACCTAACTTGCAGCATATAAAGCCTCCCTGTAATTTAGTGACTGATCACCGTCACAAGCCGCCAGCGCTTGAGCTTGGAAACCGGGCGGGACTCCATGATCATCACGGTGTCGCCCAACTTAGCAGTGCACTCCTCATCGTGCGCATGGTACCGCTGAACTCGCTTCACAATCTTTCGGAACCGGGGGTGCGGAACACGCGCCGTGGTTTCAACAATGATTGTTTTCGCGTTCTTGACAGAAACCACAAGACCTACGCGCTCCTTGCGCTTCGCCCTGTGCTCCGCAACGTGCTCAGCGTGGACGGTGCCCGCTGCTGTTTCAACTGAGTGTTCCATGGTGATCGTTTACTGGCCTTTGTTCTCGCGGGCGACGGTGAGGATCCGAGCCAACTCGCGCCGGACCGTCCGGGTACGAACGGGATTCTCCAACTGACCGACCTGCTTCTGAATGCGCAGGTTGAACAACTCCTTCCGAAGTTCGCCCTCGCGCTGGCGCAGTTCACTGGCGCCAAGTCCCTTGATTTCTTTAAGCTTCATCTCTCTCTCCTTTTAAAGTTCGTGTCTTGAGCAACACAGCAAATATTAGCGCAGCCTAGGCGGTGGGCGTTGCGACATGACGCACGATGAACCGGGTACGAACGGGGAGTTTGTCCGCTGCGAGGCGCAGCGACTCGCGCGCAATAGACTCCGGGATGCCATCAAGCTCAAAAAGCACGTTGCCGGGCCGAATCACAGCCACCCAATACTCGGGAGCGCCCTTACCTTTACCCATTCGGGTCTCCGGGGGGCGGGCGGTCACCGACTTGTCCGGGAACATACGGATCCAGAGCTTGCCTTTGCGCTTCATGTTGCGCGTCAGGGCGACGCGGGCGGCCTCGATCTGTGTGTTGGTGATCCAGGCCCGCTCCAATGTCTGTAGTGCATAAGAGCCGAAATCAATTTTGGTCGTACGAGTGGCAGTACCCGCGCGGCTACCGCGCTGAGTCTTCCGGTACTTCACTCTTTTGGGCATCAACGGCATAAAATCCTCCTCTTAAAAATTTACTTGAGGCGCATGGGGCGCCCTATGCAGTCGCGGGCGCAGGGGCGGCGGAGCGATCAGAGTGCCCCCCATCTCCGCCTCGATCGCGATCCCGCCGAGGCTGCCGCTCTTCCCGGTCTCCACGCGCCTGGCTGGCGGTTCCAGCGGAATCGGCTGGACGCCACAACCAAACCTTGACGCCAATCTGGCCGTAAACCGTGCGGGCCTCGTAAAAACCGTAGTCGATGGGCGCGCGCAGGGTATGGAGCGGGATCTTTCCCTCCCTGAACACTTCTGCCCGCGAAATTTCAGCGCCACCCAGACGACCAGCGCAGCGGATTTTAATTCCGATCGCACCGAAATCCATGCTCGACTGAATGGTCTTCTTCATGGCACGCCGGAAGGAGATGCGGCGCTCCAACTGAGTTGCTACGTTTTCAGCAACCAATTGCGCGTCCAACTCAGGCGTCTTAATCTCCTGAATGTCGATCTTGACCGAACGCCCGCCGTTCATCCGACCGATGTCGTCAGTCATCTTTTCGATTTCGGATCCTTTTCGACCGATGACCACTCCAGGCCTTGCAGTGCAGATTGTCACTCGGATGGAGTTCCAAGCGCGCTCGATGACCACCTTTGACACAGCCGCCTGCCTTAGCTTGTCTTTCACGTAACGCCGGATAGCAATGTCGCTGTGGAGAAACTCAGGGAAATCTTGAGGGGAGGCGAACCAGCGCGAGCGCCACTCGCGACTGACTGCCAACCTGTAACCGATCGGATTTACTTTCTGGCCCATACGATGAGATGATTCTGGATGAAGATGCGCCGCGCCTGCCCTACTTGGTAGATTCCACGAGGATGATGCGAATGTGGCTGGTCCGCTTACGGATCGGGCCCGCTGAACCACGCGCCTTCGGTTGGAAGCGCTTGAGTGTCGGGCCCTCTCCCACGACTGCCTCCTTTACTACCAGTTTATCGGCGCGCAACTTGGCGTTGTGCTCCGCATTCGCTATCGCGCTCTTGAGAGTCTTCTCGACCAAACGCGCAGCTTTGCGTGGGGTGTGGGTGAGAATATCGAGGGCGTGAGAGACGCTTAGTCCCTGAATCTCGCGCGTCACTTCGCGGCACTTAAATGCTGAGAGCCTGGCTCCCTTGTAGATGGAAAGAATCTCCATGTGCGTGGTGTGGTAAATGTTCTGTTTAAATGTATTTTAACGTTCAGGGTCGCACTACGAGAAGTTGCGCACGCGAACCCTCAAGCGCCCCAATCTTCCCTTGGTATTTTTGGTCGACAAGTGCAGCGGAGACAGTCTCCCGACTCTCTACCACCTTGACAATCACACCGTCTCCAACGCTTACGAGTGCCCCGAGGACCGCGCCTGAGGACTGGCCAGCGGCAAGAATCACAATCCGTTCCGCCTCAATCGAACCAACAACTTGAGCCTGTGCTGGACGCGCCAACTTGGTCTGTGCGGGGACGGGTAAACCCGCCTTACTCAGCGACAACTCCGCCGCCTCAGCCCGAGCCCTCCATTCCGTAAGCTCGCGCACCAATTGTATGACGGCGGCGTCACCAGTGCCAAGTGCGCTCACCGCCGCTAGGTGCGGTTCCCCTGCCCCAAAACACGTGACCGCGCACAAAGAGACCAGCCCAGAGAGGGCCGTTGCAAGCGCACGGGCGGTTGTGGAGAATAGAAGGCTCATAGGGCGCAGTACAGCCAGACTACTTAGATACCTTCGCGGTGTGGGATCCGTGCTTCTTAAAGACACGCGTCGGAGAAAACTCGCCGAGCTTGTGTCCGACCATGTTTTCAGTGACGAACACCGAATTGAAGATCTTGCCGTTGTGCACGAGGAAAGTCTGGCCGACAAAGTCGGGGGTGATGGTCGAGCGACGAGACCACGTCTTGATCGGCCGTTTCACGCCAGAGTCGTTGTTCTTGTCAATCTTCTCGAGGAGGTGTTGCTCGACGAAAGGACCCTTTTTGAGAGATCTGCCCATACGTTACGGTAAACTTAAATGCTACTTCCGGGGTTTGCGGCGTTCGACAATAAAACGGTCGCTTGTGTTGTGCTTGCGCCGCGTCTTGAATCCCTTGGCCAACTGGCCCCAAGGACTCACGAGGTGCTGCCGTCCGCCCCCCCCTTTGGACTTGCCTTGACCGCCACCATTGGGATGATCCACTGGGTTCATCACCATCCCGCGTACAGTGGGACGCACCCCCTGCCACCTGGACCGGCCGGCTTTCCCGCTGGAAACGTTCATGTGGTCCACATTGCCAACCTGACCAAAGGTCGCGTAGCAATCCTCATGCACCCGGCGAATCTCTCCTGACGGAAGCTTAAGCAGAGCATAGCCGCCTTCGCGGTTTGAGAGGATCACTTGCTGGCCAGCACTGCGGGCGAGCTGACCGCCACGACCGGGGACAAGCTCAACGTTGTGCACTCCTGCGCCAAGGGGAACCTTGCTGAGCGGAAGCGCGCTCCCGACGGTCGGTTCAGCATTCGTGCCGGCAACCACCTTCATCCCAACGGTGAGCCCGACGGGCGCAAGAATGTACGCCTTTTCACCGTCGGTGTACTCAAGGAGGGCGAGGCGTGCCGAACGAATGGGATCATACTCTATTCCAATGACAACGGCCTGAATGTCCCGTTTCTTTCTCTTGAAGTCCACCTTGCGGTAACGCTGCTTAGCCCCCCCACCTACGTGGCGGCAAGTGATCCTACCGTGATTGTTGCGCCCGCCTGTCTTCTTGCGTGTGACAAGAAGGCTCTTCTCGGGCTTTGCCTTGGTAATCTCGTCGAAGGCGGGAAGCGCCTTGAAACGGTTCGCCGGTGTAAACGGCCTGAAAGTCTTGAGTGCCATACCAGTTTGGTGGTGAAGAGGGTGAGTATCAGACCAGTTCGAGTTGCTCGCCGGCCGCCAGGGTAACCACGGCCTTTTTCCAATGAGCAGTCCGACCAGCATGGGCGGTACGCTTTCTGCGTTTCTTGCCCGCGCAGTGACTGGTGTTCACCGCGACGACCTTTTTACCGAACAACTCCTCGATCGCCTTGCGGATCTCGATCTTGTTAGCATGGGGCGCCACTTCGAAGACATACTTGTTCAGCCCCTCGGAGAGCCTGGACGACTTCTCCGTCAGGCGAACGTTACGGATGATCTGTGTAGAAAGGTGCATGAGAAGCTAGCTGTTGATGCGCTTGGCGATTTCATCCAAAGCGGCGTTTGTGACGATCACCTTCTTGAAGCGAAGCAAGTCCTCCGCATTCACGTCGGAAGCGCGGATCAGTCGCACCCGCTGGACGTTCCGCGCAGCCAAATAAGTCTGCTCGGAAAACGACTGCGAGACAACCAAGGCGCTGTCCGAACCACACAGGCCCAAGACGAGACCGATGAACTCCTTTGTTTTCGGCGTAGAAACCTCCACGCGCTCGACCGAGAAAACCTCACCAGCCTTAACCCTCTCAGAAAACGCCTTCTTGAGCGCTGCCCGCTTGACGGTTTTGGAAATGTTCTTCCGATAATCACGAGGCTTCGGCCCGAACACAACGCCACCGCCGACCCAAACCGGCGAGGACTTGTAACCAGCGCGTGCGCGACCGGTCCCCTTCTGGCGCCAAGGCTTGGCACCGCTTAGGTTGACTTCGGCCTTGGTCTTGGTGTTCGCGGTCCCACTACGGCGAGCCGCGCGGTAGGCAACGACCACGTCGTGGAGGGCCTGTGTGTACCGGCCGTTTTCCACAACCGGGATGCCGGCCGCCTTGGCGGCATCGATGGTAAGAATGGTTGAGCTCATGGTTACTGCTTAGCTGGCTGTCCCTTGATGGCCGGGCGTACCACCACGTAGGATCCCGTCGGGCCGGGAACGGCACCCGCGACCAAAATCACGTTATCCTCCGCGCGCACCTGAACCACACGTAGATTCTGGATGGTCTTCCGCTCGTCACCCATGTGGCCGGGCATTGAGGCATTTTTCCAGATGCGACCCGGGGTAGAGCGCATCCCAATTGCACCTGGGCGACGGTGCATCATTGAACCGTGCGACTGCGGTTGTCCAGCAGCATTGTGCTTGCGCACTACGCCTTGGAAACCCTTGCCCTTCGACTTGCCGATCACATCAACGATGTCGCCAGGCTCGAACTGCGTCACGGCAAGACTCACCCCCTCGAACTCCGAACCATCCCCGGAGGAACGAAACTCCCGAAGCAGCTTTTTGGGCGCCGCAGCCCCCTTCTGGAAGTGGCCGAGCGCGGGCTTGCTCAGGCGCTGAGGCTTCTGGTCATCAAAACCAACCTGAATTGCGGCGTAACCTTCCTTTGCAACCGACTTGCTTTGCACAACCACATTGCCCCCGGCCTCAATGACGGTCACAGCCGTGGCGCGTCCTGAGGCGTCGTAGACGCGGGTCATCCCGAGTTTTTTTCCTAAAAGTCCAATCTTCATTTCAGCCTAAGAGGTTTGGGAGCTGATCAAATCTTAATGGTGATGTCGACGCCCGCCGGTAGGTTGAGCTTTTTAAGCTCATCCACCGTCTTTGCCGTTGGCTCCACGATGTCGAGCAGGCGTTTGTGGGTCCGGATTTCAAACTGGTCCATCGACTTCTTGTCGACGTGCGGGGAACGATTGACCGTGAAGCGCTCGACCCGGGTTGGAAGCGGGATTGGGCCGGAAACCTTGGCCCCAGTGCGCTTGGCGGTTTCGACAATCTCCCCCGCAGACTGGTCCAGCATGCGGTAGTCGAAGGATTTAAGGCGGATTCGGATACGTTGTCCGGTCATAATTCTTTTTTCTTTGCCTGGTTGTTGGGCTTGGCACGACTAGCCCTTGCTCTTCTCGTCCAGAACTGCAGCCTTAACGTTTTCCGGAACCTGCTCGAAATGAGAAGGCTCCATCGAGTAACTGGAGCGCCCCTTGGAGAGGGAACGGATCGCCGTCGAGTAGCCGAACATTTCGGCTAGCGGCACCTGTGCAGTTACAATCGAAAGGCCCGCCTTGTGCTCGATCCCG
>JBILKV010000096.1:0-15440 GCA_044376515.1 Chthoniobacteraceae bacterium
GCGACCTCGTGCGACCTCGTGCGACCTCGTGCGACCTCGTGCGACCTCGTGCGACCTCGTGCGACCTCGTGCGACCTCGTGCGATCTCGTGCGACCTCGTGCGACCTCGTGCGATCTCGTGCGATCTCGTGCGATCTCGTGCGATCTCGTGCGATCTCGTGCGACCTCGTGCGACCTCGTGCGATCTCGTGCGATCCGGTCAGATCCCGCTCATTTCGATTTTTGCGACGAGCGCTCCGCAATCCTCAGCCGTTTCTCTCTGAATTCCCTGGGCGGAACAGAGGGCGGGTTAGAGGTGGCCCGCCTCGCCCAGCGTCGGAATGGAAAGTCCCCTCCTTCGTTCTCGTTCACATCAAGATTTGCCTGTCCCCGGACCCGAGCCATCCCGTTCTGAGCACGCGGACGCTGCAGAACTTGGGGTTTCTAGTTCCACCGGCACAGCGCGTTGACCGCTTCCGCCGAACCATCGCGCAACCAACCGTCGAGTTGGGCGGGGTCCTTGAGTTGCTGCCCACGCACACGCGGCACGACCAGGTACCCGGAGGACACATCAGGCAGCGCGGTCAGGTCGCTCCAAAGTTTTTCGAACTGAGCCACGGGGAAAATATCTTCCTGCCCGTGCCCCCAGCGCTTCTTGACGTCCTTGATGGTGATGTAGGTGGGAAGGCGGGACGCCACCTGCCGCACTGCCACCGCCATCACCTCCTGATCCCCGGCAAGGACGCTCGCGCGATCGAGACCGAACAATGCAAGGAGTCGATCCACGTCCACCCATGTGCTCATCGTGTTGTAGTAACGGAGCGCGAACTCGTCGGACTCGCGCGGCATGGCGAGGCCCTCCACCATTCTGGGCCTTCCGTTGACGCGGGCCAGTCCACCGCCCCGGTCGTCGAGACGGCGCGAGATCACTTCGAAGCTCAGCGCATGGCCCAGTCGGCGGTGGAGCGCCAGAAGGGAGGGATCAAGGTTGACGCCGCAGGTGTCAATGTTGTGGAGCAGGAGCGTCCGAAGATTTGGGTGCGCCTTGAGCAGGCGCGCCAGAACCCCGTTGCGCAGCAGGTTGGGCAGCTCGAAAAAGTGACCGACCGGGTGCAGGCATTGCGTCGGCAGATTGTCGGTGTAGTCGGAAGCCTCGCCCTGTCTGCTGGCCCAGCGGGACAAGGCAGTCCGGAGACTTTCACGCACCTTTTGCTGCTGTTCGTCGAGGGTCTGCTGGGGCATCTCCTCCCAGAGGAATCGCAAGTCCCTCAGCGTGGGAATCATCCGGAGACCCACGCTGCGTCCGGGCGAGAGAAAAACCTCTCCCGGGTAACCGTGGTTGTGGGTCTTCTCGAGGAACGCGGAAACGGGTCCGTGCGTCAGGTAACTCGTGGTGAAGACATGCGGCACCGGGGCTCCCGAGAGGTGCGAGGTCAGGCTGGATTTAGCGAGGTGGACTTCGATGAAGGTGCGGTGCCTTCCCGCAAACCGACAAAACGGATGCAGCGCCTTGCACACCCCGGCGCCCTGCGTCCAGCGGGAGCCTGCGCCGGCGGCCAGGGTCACCACACCCACCTCCCCACGCGCCAGAATTTCGAGTCCCTCCCTTTGCAGCGTGGCATCGCGCAAACCCACCGTATCGGTGACGTCGGAGTCGGTAACGTCGGAGATTTCCGTGTCGGCACGCAGCCTGTTTTGCGCGAGCCCGATTCGCCCCTCGCGGAGGTCGGATCGGATGCGTTCATGCTGGGAGCGGTCAAAGCCGTTGGCCTGCAGCATTTTTTCGAGCGAATCGCCGGAACCGTCGCGCGCCGCGTCCCTCGGGAGCAACGCATCGAAGAGCGCCTGCACCGTGCCCCCATAGCCGGGCAGCGTGCGGGCCGCCGAGCCAAGCCGGTCCAACTCCGCGCGCCGCGCCGCTGAAAGCGCGTGGCGCTCCCGCCGGACGAGGGACGGGACGGTCAGCGCGTAGTAACCCGGGGGCATGAGCGCGTCGCCGCCGGCGAGCAGGCCCGCGTGGGTTCCGTTCTCGTTGATTGCGTAGTCGAACACGACGGGATCCATGGCGAAGGGTAGGGCGTGCTGAAGCCGCCGCTTGGTCTCGAGCATGATCTGCTGGAGCATGGTCTGGGCTTCTTGCTTGCGTTCGGGCGCCACGATGAAACCCATTCCTCCCCCGGACATCCCGCCGAGCATCCAGAAACCCCAGAAGTCGCTGCCCAGGGACTCACCGGCGGCGCGGATGAGTTCCTCCGTGTAGAAATTCGTCGCCCACGGAATGATGGCCTGTAGCGGGCCGCGGAAGTTTTTCGTGGTGACCTCGCCCAGCCTGCGGATGTCGCCGGCGCGAAGGGCCTCCAGAATGCCGTCCAGAATCCCGAGGGCGTCGCGTCGGCCCTGCCACTCGGCCTCCGAACGCAGGAGATACTTTTCGGTCACCATCTCGAGGATGGGGCCGACGTTCTGCGCCATCCCTCCGTGCACGAGCACGAGCGAATCCTGTAGCTTACGCCGCGTTTCCGGACTGACCGTAAAATGATCCAGGATTGTATGTTGTGGCATGAGCCGCCCGCGGCTGACGCCAAACTCCGGATCGTCGGGGGAGGCGACGACGCCTTCAATCAGCTTCATTCCCGGCCACACGCCTCCCGAATCCTGCCATCCGCCTCCCGACCCACCCAGCCATTCCCCAAGAAGCGCCCGCGCCAGCACCATCCGGCGTTCGGATTCATGCAGCGGCCCGGTGAGCGAGGCGGCCTGTCCGGTCGCGCGCATGCAGACACTGATCAGAGAACCGAGCAGGTTGGTGGAAACTGCGAGGCGCGAACCCTTCGGAATGTTGTTCACCACCGAGACCAGTTCCAGACCGCGGCCCACGCCCACGACGCGTCCCAGCAGGGCCGCAAGCTCCTGTCCGGAGCCTTCCACACCCGGCGGCACGATGCCGGAGGCAATCACCGCGGCCTTCAACAGTCCGAGATAATCCTTGGCGAAGTCGAATACTTCGGAGAGGGCAGAGATGTCGGCGGTTGCGCCAAGGTCAACCGAGGTCAGGCGCAGGATGGGTTCATCAATCACCCGAAGCCAGGCACTGACCGGAGGCGCGGGGGTGTCCCCCCGGCCCAAGACGGCAAGGTCCACCGAGACGTTCAGGACCCGCGCGCCCTCGGGGAAATCCATTCCAAGGAAGAAAATGTCACTCCACGCGGAGTGGGTGAGGTCCATGCGGACGGGGGTTTCCTCCCTGAGGATGGGGAGTGAGCCATCGCTCTGATGCCGTTTCAGTTCCTCGCGAATGCGGAGAGGGTGGTCGTCTGGATGCCCCATGCGGAACATCCATTGGTTGCCCCGCACAGAGCGCACGGAGCGGCGGACCTGATCCGCGAGGGTCTGGAAGGCGAGCCGCTGGTAGGCCGTGGAAAGTGCGGAGGAGATTGCATCGGAGGGACCCTCGGCGGACTGGATTTTGCGGAAGGATTCGGAGGCCTCCTCGAACCGGCGTCCAAGCAGTTGTTCATAACCGTGGAAAGGGATGAGGGCCGCGACCGCACCGCGCGCACCACCTTCCTCAGCGAGGCACGCCGGCAGGAGATAGCGGTGGATGGCGGCGAGGAAAAAGAGGGCACGCGCTTTCTCGTAGAGGTTGGGGCTTTCATGGCGGAACGCGTGAAGTTGTTCGCAGGCCGCGACAAGTTCTTTGGAACCCGCACCGCTGCAGGCGCTTTCGATCGATCGATTCCGGATGGCTGGATCGGCCGAAGTGATGATGCTGATAAGATCTGGAACCTTCATGGGGGCTTGCGCTGGCCGCGGGTTGTCCGGCTTTGAGTGGAAGACCGGAGGCTCAGGCTTCGCGGCGTGCCAGCATTTCAACGAGGCCCGAAAGAACCTCGTCACGATCCCGGCCGTCAAGGGCCAGCGCGAGTTGGGCGGTGAGCAGGCCGTATTTGAGACCAAGGTCGTAGCGGCGGCCCTGCAGTTCCGCGGCGAGGTACCGTTGGTGGCCGGCAAGTTTTGCGAGCGCCGGGGTCAGATGAAGCCCTCCTTTTCCGGCATTCGCGTGCACTTCCTCCTCAAGAATGTGCATCACCGCGTGGGTGAGCACGTGCATGCCAAAGAAGCAGAGGTAGTGGCCGGCGCGCAGGCCGGGAACGATGAGCCGCTGCTCCGCCTCAGTCGGTGTGGGTTTCTCAAGAATTTCGTTAATGTCGTAAAGCCCGCGTTGTCCGGAGCAGAGCCGCCCGCCGACGGTGCCGTAGAGCGGGAGTTTGCTCTCGTGGGTGGCTTGGACGGCAGACACGGCGCAGGCGTTTGCACTGGCAACGCGGATCAACTGCCGGGCGCAGCGGTCCTCGGTCCTGCTCACATACAGGTGGTCGCCGACAAGCAGCAGGAAAGGTTGCCGCGAAAGGGCGTGGCGGGCGCTCCAGACGGCGTGGCCATAACCAAGAGGATGGGTTTGTTCGACAAACTCAAAGCGCGGCGCGTAAGGCCCGGCCGCCTTCGCGAACACCGCGGCGTCTCCGGGGGTGACGACGAGGACGATGGTTTCGATGCCAGCATCGAGCACCTCTTCCGCGAGGATCTGGAGCGCGGTTTTGGGGATGCCGTCGCGGTCGACAAGGCTTTGCAGGGGAAGCGAGCGCTGGGAGGCGCCGGCGGCGGTAATGAGGGCTTGTTTGATCTCCACGGGGTGAGTGAGCTTGGGCAGATGCTCCCATCCCGCCGCGCCGTGTCAACCCGGGACGGCTCGGCTCTCCGGCCCGCGGGCGTTCCAATGCTCACCGCGACCTTGCCAGCTGCATCCCAACCCGGTGAAGGTCCCCTTTCCCCTCCACCCAAAAAACTCTGGGTGCATCGGTTCCCTCCGCGGATCCCTCGAAACTGCAGGTCGCCAAAAAACGGAGGTTTTGGAAGTCATTTTTTGACGGTTGCCGGAGGAGGAACGGGGATGCCGGAGGCCTCCAAGACCAGTCGGTGGAACGCGTCGCGCGGTTTGCCCGAGTCTGGAACGAGCACGTTTTGCACGAGGAAGACCGTCACCAATCCGTGCTTGGGTTCGATCCAACCATGGGTCGCGAAGGCGCCGCCGTGGCCAAAGCTGCCGGGGGGCATCAGCGAGGAGCCGCGCTGATTTTCCCCGAGGTACTGCCAACCGGCGGCGTAGGCCTGCGTTTTTCCACCAGCTTCGACGGGACGGGTCATGTCGCGCACCGCCGCCTCGGAGAGAATGCGCACCCCGTCGAGGGTGCCGTCGCCGGCAATCATTCCATAGAAACGGGCAAGGTCCGGGGCGGTTGAGAAGAGGCCGCCCGAAGGCTCTACCATGTGGGTGACCGAGGCGTCACTTGTCACAAACGGGTTGTAGCCCGGGACCAACTCGCCTGAATCCTCGTCGCGTTTGTAGGTGCGGGCGATCCGGGCGCGCAAACGGTCGTCCGGATTGAAAGCGGTGTCCCTCATGCCGAGGGGTTCAAAGATCCGGATGCGAAGGAACTCCTCATACTTCATCCCGGAAACGATTTCGAGGATCCGGCCGGCAACGGTAGGGCCGAAGCCGTACTCGTAGCCCGAGCCGGGCTCGAAGGCGAGGGGCGCCTTGACAAGAGTCGCGACATAGGACCTGAGCGAGATCGCGCCGTCGGTGGCCTTGCGCGGAGGAAAGGCAATGCCGGCGGTGTGGCTCAGCAACATACGCAGTGTGATCGGCTTGGCGGGCGCGGAACCGTTGGCGAGCCGCACCTGGCCCAGTTCCGGGAGCCACTCGGAGGCGGGTGTGTCCAGCGAGAGTTTGCCTTCGTCCACCAACACCATGACCGCCGTGGCGTTGATGGATTTCGTCATCGACGCAATCCAGAACACGGCGTCCTTGTCCATGGGCTTCGCCTTCTGGCGGTCCGCCATTCCGGCAGCTTCATGGTGGACGACCTTTCCATTCTCAAGCACGAGGGTGACGATACCCGCGGCCTGTTTGGCAGAGACCGCGGCCTCCATTGCGGGACGGATTAGCGCGAGCTTGGCGGTGTCGATCGCATGAAGCAGGCCGCCTGACAACAGGAGGGCAAGAAGGCTCGAGGGGAGGAGTTTTTTCATGAGGGGTAGGGTGATTTGGAGAGCGCGGAAAAAGCGCCGTTCGGAAAAGCAGCAAAGGTGGACCACAGGGGCGCCCGCATGCAAAGCTTTAGCAAGGTGGCGCGGGGCGGGATCCGCCAGGCGGGCCCGTTCGGGAATTGCGGGATCCGCCGTGGGCGCTACATTCGACATCCTTATGAGACTGCTCCCTTCCCTCCCAGCCCTTGCGCTCAGCATGGTGTCGTCCCTTCATGCCGCGGATTTTGTAGACCTTTTTAACGGAAAGGATTTGGACGGCTGGGAGCAACACAGCGGCAAGGCGGAGTACCGCGTCGAGGACGGAACGATCGTTGGAAAAACGGTGGCCAATACCGGCAACTCTTTTCTCTGCTCGAAGAAAACCTACGGGGATTTCGTGCTCGAGTTTGAGTTCAAGGTCGCAGCCGGCATGAACTCGGGCGTTCAGTTCCGCAGCGAATTTTTCGACAAGGAGACGGAGGTGCCTGCGGGCGAAGGTAAGACACGCAAGATTCCCGCAGACCGGGTGTTCGGCTACCAGTACGAGATTGATCCTTCGGCGCGGGCCTATACGGGAGGCATTTACGATGAAGCACGCCGGGCTTGGCTTTTCGACCTAAAGGACAACGAGGCGGCGCGCAACGCCTTCAAACAGGGGGACTGGAACCGCGCGCGGATCGAGTGCCGGGGTGAGCACATCGTCACGTGGGTCAACGATGTGAAGGCAGCTGACCTCAAGGACGGCCTCACGCCGCGCGGCATCATCGGACTGCAGGTGCACGGCATCGGCAAAAAGGAACCCGGCGAGGAGATCCGCTGGCGCGCCATCCGGATCAAGGAACTGCAGTAGGAACCGGGCTTCTCGCAGTGTTCTGGTGACTGCGGGGTGAGAAAAAAGCAGCCTTTTCCAAACCTTTTCCCGCGTGCGGCGTCGCGCCCGCGGAACTCCATCCAAACTGTGAACTCCGACAAGACTCTCCCGGGGACCGCAGTCGCGTTTCTCCTGCTCTCGGCCATTTTCTTGCTGATTGAGCGGCTGGCGGGCAGGGGTGGAAGCCGACCCCTACCCATCCTACGCCGGGGTTGGTTAACGGACGTGATTTACCTGTTCGCCACGACGCTGCTGACCAAGCCGCTGGTGCGGCTGTCGCTGGTGATTCCACTGACCTTGCTCGTGCTGGTGAACGTGGGATCGCCGGCCGAATTTAAGGCGGGCGCCTACCGTGGTTTCGGACCGCTCAGCCGGCAACCGGTGTGGCTTCAAGCCGTGCAGATCTATGTGCTGATCGACTTCTGCGGCTACTGGACGCACCGTCTCTTTCACCGGGGCAGCTGGTGGGCGTTTCACGCAGTGCACCACAGCTCCGAGGAGCTCGACTGGCTGGGCAGCGTTCGTGTGCATCCGGTCAACGAGATCGTCAACAAACTCGCGCAGGTCACGCCCGTGCTGTTACTCGGCTACAACCCGGCGCTCCCCCTCGCCGCCGCACCGGTGCTCACCCTCTACGCCATCTTCCTCCACGCCAATGTGAACTGGGATTTTGGTCCCCTGCGGTGCGTTCTGGCTTCGCCCGTGTTCCACCGCTGGCACCACTCGCGGGACCGCGAGGCGTGGGACACAAACTTCGCGGGCTTGCTGCCCCTTTGGGACATTCTTTTCGGGACCTATTACATGCCCAGGGAACGCTTCCCAGAAGATTTCGGAATCCGCGAGCCGATGCCGGAGAGCTACCCGGCGCAGCTTTGGGAGCCCTTCGCTGCACTGCTGCGCCGTCAAAAAAAGCGCCCGTAGTGGCAATCCACCCCGCCGCACGCTAATTCTCCGTCGGAGCGTCGACCGGGGCCGGGGTGAGCCGCTGAGTTCCACCAGCACCCCGATGCCGGCGCGGTCGGACGTCCGGGAGTAGGCCGGGCGGTCAGAAAAAGGCGGCGGATTTGATCCGCTGCGGGGACCACCAGAGCGTGCTGGGTTTGTTGATTTAGAGAGGCTTTGGAACATCCAGAAGAGACTCTGCCTGAGGGGAATCACGTCGGATCCGTGTGGCTTTTGGGGCTGCCCCCTGGCTAGTCACAGGCAACCTTTCCCGTGTTCACTCTACCTCCCTCCACCGGTTTCTTCGCGCGGGATGGCCGCAGCCCTTTTTGAGCGAGGTCCCCCTTGGATTCGCCACGGGGAGCTGCATCAGGCCTTCATCCGTACTTCCGGCGTGGCTCCCTCAGTCGATGACCCGCTGGACCCAATTTCCCTCCGGGGGTTGGGAGCGCCTCCTTTAAGCCGTCGCCTCCAAAGGACCGGTTTCCGAGCGACTGTAGTAGCCGTAGGATGCGGTAGGATTAGCGTGGTTGAGCACGATACCCTCGACGGGTGTCCCGTGGTCGTTGAAAAGATGGAGAGCGCGGAGGGCCGCTTTCCGCGGCGTTGCGGCGTAGCGAACCACAAGGCACACGGTGTCCACGGCCTCGGCCAAAAGCAGGGCGTCGCTCACCGACTGGATCGGGGCGGAATCGACAACGATACAGTCGTACTGCTCCCTCGCGGCTCCCAGGATCGAGTGGATGCCCTTGCGGGTGAGCAGCTCCGACGCATCTGGAAGCACCCGTCCCGCAGGCAACAGGTGCAGGCCGGCCACCTCCGTTTCGCAGATGACCGACGCGAGTCGCGCCCGGCCTTCGAGGACCTCCGCCAGGCCGCTCATCCGCGCGGAACCCAGCACGATTGCGTCCAGAGAGGGCGACCGCAGGTCCGCATCGATCAGCAACGTGCGAACGCCCTGCCTGGCGAGCGTCAGCGCGTAGCCGAGCGAGCAAAAGCTTTTGCCGTCGTCCGGCAAGGCGCTGGTGAACAAAAAACAGTTCCGTCCCTTTTTGCGCGCTCCGAGATGAAGGGCGGTCCTCAGCGAACGGAAGGCCTCCAGCGCCTGCTGCCCGGGATCCGAAAGAGCGCGCAGAATCTCAGCCTCGGAAACGCGCCCCGAAAGTTTGGGAACGGCGCTGAGGACCGGCAAACCCGTGGCTGCCTCAATCTCCTCGGCCGTCCGCCAGCTTCCCTCGGTGAGGTAGCCCCCCAGAATAACAACGGTACCGATCACCAGGCCGGCGAACATGCCGAGGGCCAGAAACTTCATGGCGGAACGGGGTGCAGGCGCGCCCAGTGCTACGGCGCTTTCAAAAACGCGCAGGTCGCTCAGCTGGACACTGCGTGCCACATCGGTTTCCTTCAATCGGCGGAGGATCGACTCGTACAAGGCCCGGTCGGTCTCGACATCCCGGGAAAGCACCTTGAATTCGATCGACTGCCGGTTGAGCGCAAGCGCCTGTTTCTCCTGTTCCTTGAGCGCTGCTTCAAACGCGTTTTCCGTGGCCAGCGCCCGCTCCAAGTCAGCCTGCAGGTTGGAGGGGATCTGGGTCGCCGTGCGTTTGAGCAGCGTTTCCGCCTCGCCCAACTGTGTGGCAGCCTGAAGCATCTTGGGGTGCTTTGCGGTGTACCGCAACCGGAAGGTCGAAATCTGGCTTTGCAACTCCGCGATCTGCGCCCGCGTCGCCACAATCAAGGGGTGCTGCGCGATGCTGACAATCCGCAGCAGGGCCTCGGGATCGCCCTTGAAACGCTCCATATCCGCCAGATCACTCTCAAGCCGGATCCTGTTGGAGCGGGCTTCCGCAAAGTTGTTGCCTTGAGCCTTGAGCGAGGCTGTCACCGTATCCTGACGGTCCTCGAGAGCGGCGGCCTGGTTGGCTTCCTTGTAGTTTTGCAGCGCCTCCTCGCTGCGCTGGAGCCGCTTCTTGAGGCGCTCCGCCTCGGCGAGCAAGAATTCCAGAACGGCCCGGGCCCCGCTCGCGCGCTGGTCGAGTTGCATCTGGATGAAGGCCGCTGCGACCCCGTTGGCCAGCTTGCACGCGGTGGTGGCACGTCCGTGGCGCGCCACGATGTCAATGAGCGAGGTACTTCTGCGCTGGCGCACATCCAGGCAGCCCAACAGCATCCCCGAAGCCTGCTCGAGGGAGAGGGCAATCGGCGAAAAATCGCGGTCCTCCTCCAGATGGAGGTCGCGCACCGCACGCTCCAGCAGCGAACGGCTCTTGAAGGCTTCGAGAATGGTTTGCAGCGGAGGTTCCGAGGAGGCCTGTGTGCTGTTTTCCGCGTCGAATCCCAAAACGCGACCGTGCGGCTCAAGCTGCAGCACCGCCGTAGACTGGTAGACGACTGGCAGCCTGCGGACGTAGATCCCCGCTGCAAGCAGTCCCGCAACGACACACACCAGCAGCACCCAGTAGCGTTCGCGGAGAATGAGCAGCAACTGCTGCAAGTCAGGCGTGGCAGCACCCTCGGAGGGCGGCACGCTCGGAGCGTTCAGGTTGTGCATAGCTAGAAAAGGCTTTCATCCACCATCACCGTGTCGCCCGGTTGGAGTTGAAACCGCGGCGCATTTTTTCCGCGCGCCATCTCCCGCGCATCAAGTTTGAAGACCTGCTCCGGCATGCCGGACACACTGCGCTTGACGGTGACCCGCGAGGAGTTCGCCAGCCGGGTGTAGCCGCCCGCCAGTCCGATCCCCTCCAACAGCGAGAGAGGGGCGTCATCCGGCATGTCAAAAGTGCCCGGCCGGTTGACCTGTCCAAGGACCGTAAATTTCCGCTTTGTGTATTCAACGACCCGGACCGCGACCTGTGGACGCACCAGATACTCTTTCAGCGCAAGACTCACGACGGCCGTTGTTTCAGGAAGCGTTTTTCCGCCCACGCTGACGGTCCCCAAAAGCGGGAAGGGAATGGTTCCGTCCCTGCCCACGCGCGCCACCGTCTCCAGTTCCTCCTCCTGGAACACCTTGATGTGGATCAGGTCGTTGGTTGAAAGCCGGTAACCGGGAACCGGGCCGGCCACCGCCTCCGCCTTTGGTGGAGCCGCCGGGAAAGCCGCCGCAACTCGCTGATTAGAAATTTTTTGTGCCTCGCAAGGGGAGCCGGCCCACGAACAAACGACCACAGCAAGAAGAAGCCAGACGCCTGGCCCCCGCCGGTGCAGCTCGATTCCACGCCCCCCGCCCGCCCAAATGTGTAACATACGTTTAGAAGCTGAGACTGACCGAAACCCCGGTCCGGTTGCGTTGAAAAGGATGCCCCTGCGGTCCCTTGGAGTCGTTTTTACTAAACTCGTAAAATAGCCCCAGTGAACAATGCCGGGACAATGCCCAGTCAACACTCGCGCGGGTGAAGACGAAGTCATCCCGCCGCGTCGCGGTCACCGCGTTGGTCGTCGCCTTGTAATCCGCCCTTTCGGCGCCGACCGAGAGGGTTGCGTCGACAGTCGCCGAGAGCATTTCCCTCGCCGACAGGGTCAGGTTGGTGGACTCGTAGTTCTGGCTTCCGAGCGAAGCCGAGGAAAAGACCCGCCTCCGTCCATCGAGCGAGAAACTGGTCTGACCGGTTGCCTGCCACGAGACCGTCGCGTTGTAAACCGGGGTGAAGGTGGAGGCCAATCCCGAATCAAAATGCCGGTGCTCGGCCCCTGCGGATGCACTCAACCCAACCTTGGCCGTCGGCTGGCTGACGACGCGCAAAAGCGCCTGCTCGTATTGCTGGTCGGGAGCACCGTCAGGCCGCAACAGTCCCTCGGTCGCGCCCAGACCAAGCTGCAGCTTCGGGGTGCAGTCGTAGTTCAAATACTGTTGGGCCCGGTACTCGCGCGAGCCCAGCAGGGCGTCAAAAGTCGCGCGCGTGACATCAGCGCTCAGCTCGCCGCTGAGTTTGCCGGTAAACAGGTACGAGGAGGTCAGCCCCACATAGTAAACCTGCCTGCCCACCCGGTCGCCGGCATCAATGGAGCCGGCGCGCGTCCGCTGCAAACCCACCCGTAAGCCAAGTTTCAGACGGCTTCCGTACCAACCGCCGTCCAACCCGGTATTCTGCTCGTAGGCGCGCTGGGCCGGCGTACGCATGAACCAGGAGGCCATGCCGGTGTAATTGGCGCCCAGACGGAGTCTGGAGTCGTCGCCCCCCATGAGTACACGCAGGGCGGGCCCGATGGCCAGATGCATGTCGGAGCGCTTGTCACTGCTGGCAAGCAGAATGTTGTCGTCGTAAATCGCCGAACTGCTCAGACGGAAGCTGTACGAGAGCGGTCCCTTCCGGTGCATTTGCGAGTAGCGCGCCATTTCCGCATAGTGCTCAAAGGGCGAACTGGCGCCCGTGCTGGTCGGAACCGGCGCCTGCCAAAAAAGTAGTTCCGATCCCTTTTTCTCGTCCTCGGTTGCAAGCAGATCGGCTTGGATGACCGGATAGACCTCGGAGTTCTGAGGCGGCGGGAACAGGGCGTCGTATCCGCGTGCATTCAGTGCCGAGAGAACCGCCTCGTCGGAGGCGGGGTCAAAGCCGTTCAAGTGCACCAACGGGTTGGGCAGGGCAGGCTCTTCGGAACGGACGGACAGGGCCGTGGCGTTGAAAAGGCCGCCCCGTTTCTCCCCTTCCAAAAGAGCGGGGGGCGGGTCGCCGGGGACGGCTGGATTCGGCACGCTGACCCCTGTGGAAGGCGCAAACACGAGTGGGACTGCGAGCAGGGCAATGGATGTTTTCTTCAAAGGTTCAGGGTTTGAGCGTGGGCGTCTGGGGCAGTTCGGGAGACACTTCCGGAAGGCCAATCTGCCCGGGGCTTGGGGCCGTCAGGAGGGCAGCGCGGCGCCTGCGGCTCAAATCAAAGGGCGCCTCCGCACCGGTGCCGACCACAGGAGAGGTCTCCTGCGTTGCGCCGGTTGCGCCCGGAATTTCGGCACTCGAAAGACGCAGGAGACCCCGCCTGTGTTCCTGTCCTCCGGGCATGTCGTCCAGAAGCCCCACCCGGGGGGGGATGCCGCTCGCGACCCGGAGGCATTTGCCCGCACCCACAAAAATAACGCTCTGATCCATGGTGCGCACCTTCACCTGCCCCAGCAACACCGTGAGCAGGGCCCCTTCCGAGGGGGTCGAACTCATCGCGAACACGGCACTCCGGGTGTCCAACAGGAGGTGCGGACAGGAGACCGACAGGGGCCGTTCCCCCACCTCCGCCAGAAGGGTGCCCTCATACAACGTAAAGACGGAATCCGACGCCCTCAAGGTTCCCCGTTCAGGCCCCGGCTTGAGAAACGTGTGGATTTGTCGGGCTTCCAGGGGCCGTGAGACAGCGGCCAACTCCGCGTCGCAACGCCCCAAAAATTCCATCCGCATTCCGCCCCCGAAGAGAAGCAACCGGCCGCCCTCCCCCGTCACCGCCCTCCAGGGCGCCGTGACACTCTGGCCAGAGGCAACCGATTCGCGCAGGTGCTCGGAGACCAGGCGCTGCGCCCCGCTTGCCTCCGCCACGCGAAACGAACTGGCCCGCGCACCGTTCCATGGCCACAACAGCCACGCTCCAACCAGTAATCCCCCGCCCCAGCCTCCGACCCAGCCCCCGGCACCGCCACCCCGCCGCGACACCGCCCCACCCTTTAAGTTCATGGGCTCATTCAACACCCTCCCGGGGGCGGGAGTGAATCAGCCCCTGCCTGAGTTTGGCTGGGAGAATGCCGCGCCTCGCAGGGGGCGCACGCAACCCTCAAAGCGGGCGGGAAGCCTACTCGCCGGGTTGATTGACCAAAGCGACCGTCGGTGTCTCCGAACGCCCCGGGGAGGGCTGCGGGGACGAGCCGGCCGGGTAAAAACGCTTGATGTCACGCAGCATCTGAGCGACGTGAGCGTACTTGGCGGCGGGCTTCATCTTTTTGTAGCTGGCCCATGCGTCGCCCCAGCGGAGCACCTCGATCCGCTCGTGTCGCAAACCCCAGCTGTTCATCGCACTGCGCGACGGCTTGTAAAGGTCGATCGTGTTCCGGCCGGTCAACGCCCAGCCATAGTCGTCCACCTGATACATTTCTCCGGTACTGCAAATCCGAAACACGGTGCCGGCCGGCCAGCGCGCCCAGTCCGCCGCGGCGCTGTTGACCGCACCAGAACGGAGCGTGTTGCCCAAGGCCGACTTGCGGCCGTACACGAGGTGGTCGGATTCGGAGTGCGTGTAGGCGGTGGTCCGGACGTTCTGAAAGCGGGTCCGGGCGATGGGCTTCTCGTATTTGGGCAGCTTGCGTGCCGGCGAGGAACACGCCGCCAAAGCGAGGGCGGCAACAAGGCAAAGGAGGGCGGGGAATCGCATAAAATCAGGGCGGCGGGGGCGGGGACTGGCGGGGCGTCAGCCGAGTGCTTCGAGCAGTTGAGCGGCGTGGTCCGCCGGTTTCACCTTGCGGAAGACTGCTTTCAGCAGGCCGTCCGGTCCAATCACAAAGGTGGACCGCTCGGTGCCCATGTAGGTCTTGCCATACATGCTTTTCTCCACCCACACCTCATAGTCTTTCACCATCTGCTGTCCCGTGTCGCTCAGCAGCGCAAAAGGGAGGGCATACTTGTCGATGAACTTGCGGTGACTTTTCTCGGGATCCGTACTGACACCAAACACCACTGCCTTGTTGGAAAGTTCCGCCCAGACATCGCGCAAACCGCACGCCTGCGTCGTGCAACCGGGCGTATCGTCTTTAGGGTAAAAATACAGGACAACGTTTCTGCCTGAGAAATCGGCAAGGCTCACCGTGGTTCCATCGCCGTACCCGGCACCGACCGCGACCGCCGTGAATGCGGGTGCCGGTGCGCCGCAATGTAAATTTGACATTCATTTTGACTAAAAAAATTCCGTGCATTTAGCAACCGCAATAAGGCTTGGGGTTTGCCAAGTTCAAATCTTTATGTGGCGCAGGGACAACCGGTTTGGTGCGCGCCCGGCGTGCGGACTGAGAGGGCACTCCTCCAAGATTGGGCACACGCCAACCGCGGGGGCCCTTCGCGCCGCCTACAACAAGGCATTTTCGTCCCGCTTCTCGAGGCGCATGAGTTGTTTCTTGATCACCTCCACCTGCTTGGTGAGCTCGAACAAGGCTTTCAGAATTTCCCCCTGCGTCGGCGCATCCGTCAGGCCCGGCACCAGCGGGTGAATGCGCGTCACCGCCGCCGACAAGGCCACCGTTTCAGCACGGATCTGGGAAATTGCATTTGTGGGGTCCATGCGCTGACTGTTCCCAATCGTCTTGTAAATCGCAAGCGAAGCCGCTCCGGGTGCGGGTACCGGGACTGTCCCGCTCACACGGTGCCGTTGAGGGTGCGAAGAACATTTCTCAAAAAATGGCGGCCCGGGGAATCCTCCGCCGCGGCCCAGCGTGAAATTCAGGTTGCCAAAATGAGATGGGCCACAGGAGCGCGGACGTCTCGTCCGCGGCCGCTGTGGCAAACAAGACGTCTGCGATTCCGTAAACCCAGTTGCAGCTCCCCTCACCGCGGCCGAGCGAGACGCTGGCAACACCGGTTGCTTAAAGCCT
>JBILKV010000099.1:0-15083 GCA_044376515.1 Chthoniobacteraceae bacterium
GTGCCCCTTGCGGGGCGTCAGATTTGGCGAAAATCCGCGCCGCTTTTCCCAACAAGGCGGAACGATTCATTCACGGGGTTCCCATCGCTCATAATCCAGAAAACTCAGATACGTGGTATGAGGTGGCGTCTTTCGGGGTCCGCCACTGCATGCGAGTCGCTGACCTTCAATGTCCTTTGGCAACGATCGGATCGGAGTCGCCGCGTCCGGCAGCATGGGATGCCACGCCACTCCCATCACCGCCGCATCCTGAACCCGCGGGAGCCCATTCAGGGAAAACTGGGAGGTCTCGCTTGCGGCGATACGCGGGGGACTCGCGGACCCGCCCAAAAATGGAACGCCAGCTTTGGCTGACGCACTTGTCGCATCCCGATGCGCATGCCTTTCTCCTCCCGAATTCTGGGAACGTTCAGCCGTCCGACTTCCCACACCGTCATCGTGCCCCAGCGAAAGAAGGTGCAGCGTCCATACGTTCACCAGCTTCATCGAGTGAAAGGGCCGTCCCTGACTGTCTGCGTCCATGTGATGAACCGGCACGCGGTCGGGATGCGACAATTGCGCCGGAGCCCTCGCTTCCCGCAAAAACTTCGTGTCCCCAGCCCGTGATCGGACACGCTTCCGGCAAGGTGGCCCTCGGCTTTGTCTTTACACGGACAGCCGCAGCGCCATAGATGGCGTCGTTTCCCCCCTTATGGCCACGCGTCCCCCAGCGCAGCATCCACGGTCCGCCGCCCGCGCCCTCCCCCTCACCCCCGGGGATTCCGCTCTGGGGCGTCGGGGGTTCCTCAAGGCCGGTTTACTGGGTATCGGCGGAATCGCTTTCTCGGACATCCTCAGGGCCGAGAGTGCCTCGGGCATCCTGACCTCCGGTAAAGCCGTGATCAACATCCACTTGGATGGCGGCCCACCCCAGATGGACCTGATCGATCCCAAACCCGACGCCCCCTCCGAGGTGCGCGGAGAATTCGGCTCCATCCGCACCTCCCTCCCCGGCGTTCATTTCACGGAACTCCTGCCTCGTCTGGCCGCCAACGCCTCAAAGTATGTTTTCCTGCGGTCCCTCGTCGGAGCGGACGGCAAACACGACGCCTTTCAATGCCAGTCCGGCTACGACGAAAAAGACCTCGCCGCCCTTGGCGGGCGTCCCGCTTTGGGGTGCGTACTGAACAAATTCGCAGGGGAAACCCAGAGTTCCGCGCCGCTCTTTGTCGACCTGATGCAGGGCCGCCCCTTTGTTCGTAACAGTGCGCGTCCGGGCTTTTTGGGGGTGGTTCACTCGGCGTACCGACCGGACATTTCGCACCTGTTCCCGCTAGCATTGTCGACGGGCATGATGGCGGAGCTCGACCAGCGTCGCCAAAACCGCAGCGAAGGTCTTGCCCTCACCGAGGGCCTCTCGATCGGCCGCCTCGAAGACAGGGTCTCCCTACTCCAGTCGCTGGACAAGTTTCGCCGGGACCTCGACGCCTCGGGTTCCATGGCTGCGCTCGACAAGTTTACCAAGACGTCCCTCGGCATTCTGGGCTCAAAAAAGTTCGCCGAAGCGCTCGACCTCGGAAACGAGGATCCCCGGGTGCTGGAGCGGTACACGCCGCGGATCGCGATGCCGGAAACCCGCGAAACCATGGAGACCCCAAAAGCTGCGCAGAAGTTTTTGCTGGCCAGGCGGATGATCGAAGCCGGCGTGCGCTGTGTCAGCATCTCGATCGGAGACTTTGACACACACGAGGACAACTTTGAACGCATGCGCTATCTTGGCCCCCTGGTGGACCATGCGCTGGACACGCTCGTCACGGACCTGGATGAACGGGGCATGCTCGAAGACGTGCTGGTTGTCGTGTGGGGGGAATTCGGCCGTTCGCCGCGGATCAACGCAAAGGCAGGTCGCGACCACTGGCCCAGGGTCTCCATGGGAATGCTCGCCGGGGGTGGACTGAAAACCGGGCAGGTCATCGGCAGCACCGACCGCCTCGCCGCTGAGGCGACTTCTCGCCCCGTCCATTACCAGGATGTGTTGGCCACCATGTACCGGCATTTTGGAATCGACGCAGCCACCACGATGCTGACCGATCCCAACGGCCGGCCCCTTCCCCTGCTGGATGTGGGACGCCCCATCGCGGAAGTGCTGTAAGCCCGCGCTTACCGCCAGCTGAGCCCGCCCACCTGCTGCTCCCCCGGGCGGGGGTCAATCCATCTTGCTGAAATCCTTGTCGCGTCGTGCGAACTTCGCCTTCCGGAAGACGCTGAAAGTGGCGCCTTCCGCTCCCCCCCAGCCATCCCCTTCCCGTGAATAAGCACCTCCTGCCGGCGTTTTCTCCCTTCAAACAAAGCGCTTCATCCGCGTCCTCTCCGCCCGGACTCGCCCTCCTCGCCTCCCTCTGTCTGGCTGCTTCGGGAATCGCGTCCACCGTGTTCCGTGAGGAGTTCGACGGCTTCGGCGACCTGCCCGAGGGCTTCACGGAGGCCTGCACCCTCCGCGAGGCTCCGCCAAGTTTGAAATCCCTCGGGTTCCGTCCCAAGGACAACAAATCGTCGGACGTCTACAAAACGCTACGGGCCCTGCCAAAAGAAGCGGCCGGCCTTACGGACTTTGAGTTTCGCTTTAAGTTCCTCTTTCCGAGAGACAGTACGAAAAGCCTGAACCTTCTCCTCGTCTGCGGCACCACTGCAGACAAGGCCTCGCAGACCAAGACCACAGTGTTCATCTCCCCGAAGTCGGCGGGCATCCGCACGTCCAAACCCGGCCTGCTTCCCGCCCTGCTTCCAAACGAGGTCGATCTGGATCTCCGGCCCATGCCCGACGGGCTTTGGTGCAATGCGCTCTTGCGCAGTCGAGGCAAGACCATGGAGCTCTTCTTCGAAAACGACGGCCGGATACACAGGTTCGCTCAGACCGAGGTTTCGGGCGACCCCCTCCTCGGGTTTAACTTCTCGGGCGCCTCGGCCTTCGATCTGGACGACCTCGAGATCCGTTCGCTCCCGCCCCTTCCGCCCGGTTCCTTCCAGACGACCGGTGGCGTCAAAACAGCACTGCAGGCCGCCGAGGAGGTTCTCGAGATCCCGGCCGACGCCACCCGGGTTTCAGCCAAGTTTCGAATCGGCGCGTATCCCGGGGTGCTCGTGCTGAAGTTCCGGGATGCCAACGGCGTGGAAAAACTCATCGACGTGCGCACGGGCGGCTCCTTCATCAACAAACCCGTGGTGCGTACCGTCAACGAACCCGACGCAACCGGAAAGCTTGTCGCCGTCACCAAAACGCTCAGGGAAAAGGTCGCGCTCCCCGACGGCGTCCTCCAATTCAAGGAGCGCAACGCGGCCGACCCCAAGACAGCGTGGAGCCTCGACCTGCACACGCGCCCGCGGGTCCACGCCCGGTACACGCCCGAGCGCGAGGTGGAAATCGCCGCGGCATGGGAAACGTTCCCGGCCGCCTCACAGAGCTTTGTTGAACTGGAGGTGCACCCTGAGCCCACCGGCTTCGCCCTCTGGCTGGAAGGGCGGTACGCCGGACGCCTGGAAACCGGCGCCAGGCCCGTGGCCCTCGGCATGGTCCTTCCCGCACATGCCTCGCTCAAGGAGGTCTCCGTTTCCAAGGATGCACCCGACTGGAAGTACCTGCCCGTCGACATCCGCCGGGCGGCAAACCCCGGGGCGCTTGCGACGGCCAAACCCACCCTCAACGGCAGCGGCCCAGGCCGCCAACGGGTCTCGGAAATTCCCCTGCTGGTGGCCGACGGACCCGGCAATGCCGACTTGGGAATGTGCCGCGAAAACCTCGGCAGCTTCTTCCTGGAATGCGACGGCTACCTTTCGCGCACCCCGTTCGACGGCATTCCGGACGGCTTCCTGTTTTCCGTACCGCCGGCGCAGTACACGCGCGCCTGGGTCCTGTGCGCCGTTGAGGAGGAGCCCGAGAAGAACACGGTGCTCACCGCGCGCCTGACCAAGTTCCAGCCCGGCGCAGAATCTGGGCGCGGCCCCGCGATTGCGGACACCACCATCACCCTGCCCAGAAAGGGCGGGACGCTGCCCGCCGGAGTGCGCAAGGTGGGAGAGGTGGAGTCGGTCGCCGGGGGCGGAACAACGCTACCCCTCTACCTCGTGGAGTGCGTCCTGGACGTCGGCTCGATTCAGGAAATCCAGTTTCAGGAAAAGGCGCCCTGGCTGGACTTTGAACTTTTGGGAAAGCGCAACGACAAGGACAACTTCTACGTCGATCGTTCCCGGAAGCCCTCGGATGACCCGAGCGCCGTGCACGTGTTCGCCGCCACCCTCGAACGCTCCCCCGTGGAGATGTTCGTCCAACAGGTACGTCTGGGCAACGTATTCAAACCGGGGGACCAGCCCCGGGTGGGCGTCTCCCTCGCCTCCCGCGAAAAGAAGGACGGGAGCTTACATTGGACCGTACGCGACCTGCACGGCACCGTTTTAGAGAAGGGCGAAAAGCCGTTCCGCTTTGGAAAGGCCGGGGAAAAACTGGACCTGGAGGTCGCTTTTGCCCAGCGGGAGTTCGGCTGGTATTCTGTCGATTTCGGAATCGCAGGACTGGAGGGCTCGGTCCCGCCCTCCCACCGGGCATCCTTCACGCTGATCGCAAAAGACGAACGCAAAGCGGGTTACGAATCCCCGTATTTCACGTGGAACTTCCGGGGCGCCCACGGAACGATCCGTGACATCGGGGTGAGCGGCCAACTGCTGCTCGACGCCGGGATCCGCCACACCCACGTGGAAAGCGAGGAGGCCGGTGCCGCCTTCAAACTAAGTCACGGCCAGTTTCCCAGGCTACGGGTGCCCCCGGGAACCCAGAATCCCGCCGACACGCTTGGTAAAATGATCCGCGAAAACCTGGTGAAGTTTCCGAACACGAAAATGGCGCTGGTCTTTCACGAAAGCGGCGGCGGCCCCTTCCCCCTCGAGATTGTGGGCGGCAAGACCACGCTCGACGAAAAGCAGGCCTCCTCCGACAAGGCCAAGGCGGACCACCTCGAGCTCATGGCGCGCGCTTACCGCGAGAACGCGCCGAACGTGAAGCTGGTCGTCGGAAATTCCGGCATCTCCACCCCGGGCCTCCTCGCCTCGCTCTTCCGGGCCGGTGCACCCCGCGAATACTTCGATTACCTGGGCGATGAAACCGTCGGCATGACCATCCCCCCGGAACTGAGCGTGGCGAAGGAGAACTGGATTTTGAAGGAGGTGGCCCGCGTGTTCGGTTACGGAGACCTTCCCATCAGCGCCTGCTACGAATGGAAGTCCAGACGCTCCAGACATCTGGGATTGGCGCGGCACGCGGAGTGGAACGTCCGCGACATTCTCATCGCCCACGCCTGGAAACAGCCCCTGATTCCCACGTTCGGCCTGCCCGACGTGTCCAACAGCTACTCCAACACGGTCTGGGGCGACGGAGCCTTCACCCACAATCCGCAGGTGTATCCCAAACCCACCTACCCTGCCGTCGCCACCGTCACGCAGGTGCTGGACTGCGCGTCCTTCGAGCGGATGGTCTCCACGGGCTCGCCCTCGGTCTACGTGCTGGAGTTCAAACGCCGCGGGGCTTTCGTGTACGCCCTGTGGTGTGCGCGCGGGGAGCTCGAAGCCGTGCTGCGCTTCGAAGCGGAGACGACGCTCGAAACGGTGGAGATGCTCGGGCGCAAAGCCGAACAGCGCACCGCCTCCCGCAAACTCGACTGCCGCGTCGCGGAGGCTCCCGCCTTCCTCGTTTCCAAGGTGCGCCTGGCCGCCGTGGAGTCCCTCACAAAACGCGCCTTCCCGCGGGACACCCTGCCTCCCGGGGCAAAGGTGTTCACCGTCGACACCATGGAACGCCCGGACGGATGGCGGCTCGACCTGACCGTCGACCCGAGAATCGACGTGCCCGTCAAGGAGCCCGTGCGCAGCACCGCCTTCCGGCGCCCCGGCAAGTTTGAAGTCCGCCCCGTGCGGGACGAGTTGCGCGGGGAATGTCTCGAGCTCGAACTTTTGCCGCAGGGCGAATGTCCCGCGCTGGTGCAGGAGTACGCATTCCTGCGCCTCAGGGAACCGGTGGCGGTCCCAGGCACCCCCACGACCATCGCGCTTCAGGTGAAAGGCAACTCTTCGTGGGGCAAGATCTTCTGGGAAATCGAAGACGCAGAGGGGGAGCGCTGGATCTCCGCCGGAAGCGGCGGTTACGGCTGTGACGTGTACGACTGGCCCGAGCAGGCGGGACTGAATTTCGACGGCTGGAACCAGCTCCAGTTTCCGATCACGGCAGCCTCACCCATCAAGGTGCCCAGTCCCGGTGAGGATGGCTTTCAATGGCAGCGCACCGGCACCGGAAATGGCCGCGTGGACTACCCAATCAAGGTGACCGGCATCGCCGTTTCCATGCCCCGCCAGACGTTGAACCTGCTCCATATGGAGCCGGTCGTCCCGAAGATCCGCCTCGGCGGCGTGAGCGTTTACTAAAAAGTCCGGCGGTAAAGCAGCAGTTTACGCATCTGCCCCCCTTCCGGAGGTCGCCCCTGCCGAGAGAGGGTTCCCTGCGCGGCAGGATTTCGCCCCCTCGACTCCGGAGCGCAGGGCCGCTCCCGGTAAGAAAGCGCGATCCCGCTCCGGCCCGACTCAAAGCCGGGCACGCAGTACTTCCTCACCAATAACGTCGACGAAGCAAGTCCCGTCTACCCGCCGAAATCCTGCAACACCGTCGTCGCGCCTCGGATGCGGCCTTAACCCGAGGATGACGCCTGAATGATGTGCTGCGATGTCGCTCCCTCCGCTTGCGACGCAAACTACACCGCCATCACCCGTCCATCCGGCAGGAGCGTGAGGCTCGGCCCAGGATTGCTACAAGGGGCGCCCCATGAGTAAGCCACGCTTTCGGATGGACCGGGCAGGTGAGTGTGCCCTTTCAGGGCGTATTCTTTCTTGGGGACGGTTTTCCCATGGCGTTGCCATGGGCTGAAAGAGAAGTGCCCCTTGCGGGGCGTCAGATTTGGTGAAAATCCGCGCCGCTTTTCTCAACAAGGCGGAACGATTCATTCACGGGGTTCCCATCGCTAATACTCCAGAAAACTCAGGCACATGGGCTGCCCCACGCGCATGGGCATTTCTTGAAGCATATCTCGTTGAAAGCGAGACTTTAAATCTCCACCATCGCCTCGATCACAATCCCCCGGAAGGCGCGATGATGGGGCAGTTCGAGTTTGGCCTTGCGATGAAGCAAGACGACCTCCTCCTTGCCAAAGGTCTTCGACAGATCACGGAACGCGACGCCGAGGTAGCTGCTGTGGCCGGCGGCGGCGGCTTTGAGAATCATCGGGCTCATGGAGGTCACACTGATGCCGAACCCCATGCGCACGTAGCCAACAACAATGTCGAAGGTGCTCGCAGTCAGGGCGACTTTTGCCCTCTTCCACAGCCCGGCAGCTTCAAAGAACTCCTGCACGTGGCGGCGGGAGTTGGAGCCGGGGCCGGGCATGACCAACGGGTGCTTGATGAGCTCGGCCGCATTGAGCGTTTTCGCTCTGAGCAAAGGATGCCCCTCAGGGCACACAAGCACGAAGGGATAGGCGCTGACCGGGGTGACAGCGATGCGCGGATGTTCCGGGGCTTGGATCTGACCGACGATGGCAACGTCAGCCTCGCCGTCTTCAAGGTGCTTGCGCGCCATGGCGGATGGACGGTCAATGAAAGAGAGTTGCACGTCGGGGTGAAGTTTCCGGTAGCGATCCAGCGGTTCTTGCAGTTCGTGGAGCAGCAGGCTGGCGGTGGTGGCGACGGTTATACTGCGGGCGAGCTTCCGGTTCTGCTCGGCAAAGAGTTCGCGAATCTGGTCGAAGCTTTCAACGAGCGGTTGGGAGAGTTGCACCAGCAAAAGGCCCTGCTCGGTGAAGGTCACGGTCTTGCCCGTCTGCCGCACCATTGCGTTGCCGAACTCCTCTTCCAGCGCACGGATCTGCTGCCAGGCGGCCGGCACGGAAATTTTCATCGCCGCAGCCACGGCCGTGAAACTGCCGCCGCGCGCGAGTTCCACAAGGGCGCGGAGTTGACGGAAGCGGAGTTCTTTGAAGTAGCGGCGGGGCGTTGACACTTTATCTTAAGCAAGGCTTAAAACACGTTAGGAAGATTTTGCGACGCCTATCGCAAATAATTTGTTAAGAAAGCGGTCCACCCTACGTCATGTATCCACCCCTTTGCGATTCATCCCGTCCCCTCACGACACGCCGGGACTTTCTCACACGCAGCGCCCTCGGTATTGGCGGACTCGGGCTCGCCGCCCTGCTAAGCGAAACGGCCACCGCAGGGGAAGCGCCGCTTTCGCCACTGGCACCCCGGCAACCGCACTTCGCGCCGAAGGCCCGCCGGGTGATTCAGATTTTCTGCGAGGGCGGACCTTCCCAGGTCGACACCTTCGATCCCAAACCGGCACTGGAAAAACACCACGGCCGTCTGGTGGATGAAGTGCTCAAGGACTACCAGAAAAATGCCGGCTCGGCCGCCTCCGGCATGGGCCGTCTCAGCGGTAAACTCCAGCGCCCGGGTTTCCGCTTTTCAAAACACGGCCAGAGTGGACTCGAGATCAGCGAACTTTTTCCCAAACTGAGCGAACACGCCGACAGCCTGTGCGTGATCCGCTCGATGCACACCACCACCAGCGTGCACGAACCCGCCCAGCTCATCATGAACACCGGCGAGTTCGCCAGCGTGCGGCCCAGCATGGGATCCTGGGCAGTGTACGGCCTAGGCTCGGAGAACCAGAACCTGCCTGGCTTTGTCGCGCTCTCCCTCGGGGGAACGGCGGCCGGCGGCACCAAACAGTGGGGCAATGCGTTCCTCCCCGCATGGTGCGGCGGCACGGGCATTCCCACCAAGGATCCCGCGGTTTCGCGCATGCTCGATAACGTCCGCAGCGGCACCACTTCGCTGCGCGAACAGCGACGGCAACTGGATCTGCTCAGGCAGATGCACGAGGCATTCGCCCAGAGACATCCGGGGGACGCCCTGCTGGAGGGACGCGTGGCCGCTTTCGAAACCGCTTTCCGCATGCAGGTGGAGGCCACGGACGCCTTCGACCTGACCCGCGAACCCAAGGCGATGCGGGACCTTTACGGGGACTCCCCCCAAGGCAACCAACTCCTGCTCGCGCGGCGTCTGGCAGAACGCGGCGTGCGCTTTGTGCAGGTCCACCACAACGGCTGGGACACGCACGATTTGAACGACGAACGCCACCGCGAACTGGCCGCCGCCTGCGACCAACCCCTGCACGCCCTCCTCACCGACCTCAAACAACGCGACATGCTTAAGGATACGTTGGTGCTCTGGGGCGGCGAATTCGGACGCACCCCCACCAGCGACAACAACGACGTAACCAAAAAGAAGGGCATTGGACGCGACCACAACGCGGGCGGGTTCACCGTCTGGATGGCTGGCGGCGGAGCCAAACCCGGAACAGTCTACGGTGCCACCGACGATTTCGGCGCGCTGGCAGCGGAAAACCCAGTCGCAGTCCACGACCTACACGCCACCCTGCTGCATTTGCTCGGGTTCGACCACGAGAAGCTCACCTACCGCTTTGCGGGACGTGACTTCCGTCTCACCGACGTGTACGGGCACGTCGTTCAGGGCGTGCTCGCCTGAGTGCGATGCCGCCCCTCAACCTGCCCACCCCAAGGCTGTTCCCGATGAAGACCACCCTGTTTTTGGTCGCCCTCCTGAGCGCGGGAGTTGCACGCGGCGAGGACGCGTCTTTTTTCGAAAACAAAATCCGACCCCTGCTCGCCGAGCACTGCTACGAGTGCCACAGCGCCGACAAAAAACAAAAGGGCAACCTCCTGCTCGACACACGCGAAGCC
Organism: Chthoniobacteraceae bacterium; assembly: GCA_044376515.1. Taxonomy (GTDB): domain Bacteria; phylum Verrucomicrobiota; class Verrucomicrobiia; order Chthoniobacterales; family Chthoniobacteraceae; genus Chth-196. The sequence goes on from JBILKV010000099.1 coordinate 9,831, forward strand.
ACCCTGCGCGGCGGCGACACCGGCCCCGCACTCGTCCCGGGCGACCCTGCCAAGTCCCTGCTCTTGAAGGCGGTCCGTTGGAGCGACAAAGACCTGCAGATGCCGCCCAAGAAGCAGCTCAGCGCGGAGCAGATCACCGCCCTGGAAGCGTGGATCAAATCCGGGGCACCCGATCCGCGCGATGGATCGCGTCCGCTCACCAAGATTGAACAGCACCTCGAGGACGCCAAAAAGCACTGGGCCTTCCAACCAGTGGTGGATCCCAAGCCGACCTCGCTCGATGCACTCATCGGGCTCAAAAACACAACGCCCGCAGACAAACGCACCCTCATCCGGCGCGCGTACCTCGACCTGTTGGGAGTGCCTCCCAGCTACGAGGAGGTACAGGCCTTCTGCGCCGATTCGGCGCCCAACGCCTTCTCCAAACTTGTCGACCGGCTTCTCGCGGACACCCGTTACGGCGAACGCTGGGGACGCCACTGGCTGGATGTGGCCCGCTACGCGGACAACATGGGTGGCAACGGTGGCCGCGACGACCCCTACCCTAACTCCCACACCTACCGGGATTACGTGATCGACGCGTTCAATGCCGACAAACCCTACGACCGATTTTTGATGGAACAGATCGCGGCCGACCAACTGGAATCCGCGAAAGACACGCGCACGCTGGCCGCCTTGGGTTTTCTGGGCGTCGGACGCCGCAAAGACCTCCGCGTGGACGACGACGTTTACGACGACATCATCGATGTACTGGGCCGCGGCGTGTTGGGTTTGAGCATCGGTTGCGCCCGCTGCCACGACCACAAACTGGAGCCCGTTACCACCAAGGACTACTACGGCCTCTACGCGGTGTTACGCAGCAGCAAGGAACCTGAAGTCCTGCCCTCACTGCCACAGGCCGACACCGATCAGACCCGCGAATTTGCGGCAAAGAACCGTGCCGCGCGCGCCGAGTACATCCGCGTGATCGCCTTCGAGGCAGACCGCTCCCTCGGGGCCTTGCTCTGCCGGATCGGAGACTACCTCCTGGCGGCGAAGGATGCGGGTCTCCAAACCATTTATCAGGGCAAGACCGTCAAAGCGGAGTTTCTCGATCCCCGCAGGCTGCACACCGCGCCACACAACCGGCTGGTGCTCGCATGGGAGAAATGGGTGAAAAAACACCCCGAAGTGTTTACGCCGTGGCTGGAACTTTCCGCGCTGGAGGACGCGGACTTCGCCTCGAAGGCCCGCCCGCTGTGCGAGGGTTTCGGAAAGAATGCGGACAAAACGCTCCACGCCTCGGTGGCCCGCGCCTTTGCCAAGGCGGCGCCCAAAAACCTGCGGGAGGTTGCGGACATTTACAACACACTCTACGCAAACCAAATCGACGCACTCTGGAGCGAGAAGTGGCGCGAACCCCTCCGTGCCGCCTGCACGCCCGCACCGGAGGAACTGGATCTGCCCCTGAAGGAAGTTGAGATTCGCGCCATTGACCGGGTGGTGGCGGTGCAACTCGGGAATGCACTTCCGGAGCCGGAAGACCAGTCCCTGCGCGCGGTCTTCCTCGAGGACACCTCTCCGTTCCGTTTCAGCGGGAAGGATTTTATTGCCTCCGGACTGTATGGCACGCGGGATGTCGCCGACGGGCTGCGCCGCAACGCAACGAAGGCGGTGACTGATCTCAACAACCACCAGGGCGCTCCACCGCGCGCCATGACCTGGGTCGATGCCGACAAAATGTACGAGGGAAAAGTCTTCGTCCGAGGCAACCCGAACTCCCCCGGACCGGAGGCGCCGCGGCAATTCCTCACCGTACTCAAGCCGGTGTCCCCCGAACCGTTTCCCAAAGACAAAAGCGGCCGTTTGGAACTGGCGCGCGCCGTTGCGAGCCGGCAAAACCCGCTGACGGCGCGGGTGATCGTGAACCGCGTGTGGGCCTGGCATTTCGGCGAACCGCTGGTGGGCACCCCGAGCGACTTCGGGTTCCGCGGGGACAGCCCCGCAAACCAACCCCTTCTCGACCACCTCGCAGCGTGGTTCATGGAAAACGGCTGGAGCTTCAAAAAGCTACACAAACACCTGCTGCTTACGGCGGCTTACCAGCGCGCAGATTTCCCGATGCGCCCACTCGAACTCGAGCCCTTCCGCGACGCGCTGCTGAGCGTCACCGGCCGCCTCCAGACTGCACCCGGCGGGAGAGGCGACAAAATCACGGAATCCGCCCGGCGTACCGTCTACGCAATCGTGGACCGCAGAACGCTGCCCGCGCTACACCGGAGCTTTGATTTCCCCGATCCGAATTTCAGCGCCGCCAAACGCGACCGCACCGCCCTCTCCCCGCGCGCACTCATTTTGCTCAACAGCCCGCTGCTGACCGAAAGCGCGCGCAAACTTGCAGCCGACCTTTCCGCCGTCGCCCCGGATGAGTCAGTACGCCTGCGGGACCTCTACCGGCGAGTGCTGCAGCGCGATCCGAGTGCGGCTGAAGTCCGGATGGCGCACGACTACCTGGCCGCCTACCCGGCAGACGACCTTGTGCATCCCGAGGCGTCCGACTGGCAGTACGGGTTCGGGGGGGTGGATCCCGCCTCCAAACAGGTGCAGAATTTCACGCCTTTGACAAACTTTTCGGGCCAAGCGTTGCGGGGCGCCGGTGCCACTTCCGGAGTGGTTTTAGACGCGCTCGGCGGCGATCCGGGATCGGGGTCGAACCAGAGCACAATCCGCCGCTGGACGGCGCCTCTGGCGGGAGAGGTCAACATCACGGCGGAGCTCGTCCACATGGACGAAAAAAGCGACGGGGTGGTGGCCCGCATTGTGAGCGACCGCTCCGGCGTGCTGGGCGAATGGAGCGCCCAAAAGCAGGCGGTGTGCACGGATCTGGTGAAGGTGCGGGTTGCCAAAGGCGAGAAGCTCGACTTTCTGGTCAGCAGCGTAGCGGGCAAGGACGCCGCGGCCTACAAGTGGAGTCCGAGCATCCTGATGCCCGGCGCGGAAATGGCTGCCATGCCGGGCATGGCGCGACGCTGGGATGCGCGCATGGATTTCGCAAACCCCAGCGCCCCCCCGAAGCCGCTCACCGCATGGGAGGAACTTTGCCAGACGTTGCTGCTTTCGCCCGAATTTTCCGCGCTGGAGTAGGCCGATCCGGACCGAGAACACGCGATTCACGAGAATGTCGGGAACGGCAGGCGGAAAGGCGCCTCTTCGAAAGTTGACCTGTCGGGAGCGGAGATCACAAGCAGGGCCCGAGTGTAATACCAACTCTCAATGATAACCGGAGTGTTTCTGCCCCGAATGGGTAGGCCACCTCTGCCCATGGCAACGCCGTGGGTTTGATCCGTTATCAAACATGAAGCCCTGAAAGGGCGCCCCATGAGGAAGCCACGCTTTCGGATGGACCGGGCAGGTGAGTGTGCCCTTTCAGGGCGTATTCTTTTTTGGGGACGGTTCTCCCATGGCGTTGCCATGGGCTGAAAGAGAAATGCCCCTTGAGGGGCGTCAGGTTTGGCGAAAATCCGCGCCGCTTTTCTGAACTGTCAGCGGAACGATTCATTCGCGGGGTTCCCATCGCCAATAATCCAGAAAACTCAGATACGTGGTATCAGGCCGGCATCCTACCCACCTCTCGCTCCCACGCGGGAAAGCTGCCCGCTTCACTTTCAACCGCTCTCGCTCTGGAAGCCAAAAACAGGCTGTCATTGCACTCGCCACTGCCCCCAGAGCCGCGGGGTCAGTTCCGCTTCGCTGGGCACGTCAGCGGTGATGGCGGTGGCCTTGTTGCTCCAGTAAATGCGCTGGGTGGTCTGGCCGTTGCTGCCGCGCAGGATGCCAACGTCGGCCCGGATGATGTCGCCGGCTTTCGGAGTCCAGTGCAGCGTGCCAAGCGGGACGCTGACCTCGTAGTTGCCGGCTTTGTCGGTGGCAAAGGTAACCTGCGTGGTAACGTCCTCGACGGCATCGATATGTATGGTGCGCCACGGACTGCTAAAGGCGACGGGCTGCGCGGTTCCGCGCACCTTTGAGCGGTACAGCAGAGCGCAGAACCGGCCTTTGACCAGGGTGACGAGCAGTCGCTGGTCGGTGTCGGTCTGCAGCATGAGGTCGAGGCAGCCTCCGGTTTTAAAGAGCGCGTTAAGAGTCTCTCCGCTGTTGTGGAGCAGATCCTTTTCGGTCGTCCGCCAGGCTGCGAAGAGGCGGTCACCAGCGATGCAAAGCGACGCACTGACATCATACGGACGTGAGTCGCTGTTGAAGTTGGCCTTGGTGCCGCGGCGGTCGATCGTGGCCCAGTCGGCGGTGGCGGGCCAGTCGGCGAGGTTGCCATCGACGGTTGGGGCGTCTGCGCGCAGGGGCACGGCGAGGATGCCGGTGCCTCGCGCTTTTTGCCGTGCGAGTTCGGCGCGCGCGGACCATTCGCGGGCCTTGTCGAGATCGCCGGTGGTCACGACGATTTTCTGCTCAGGCAGCCGTCTCAGGGTATCGAGGCCGTCCACCCGCACGAGACTGGTGCGCCCGCCGTCGATCAGAAACACCTTCCCGCCGGGCGTCTGCGTCATACTGGGCCAGAAGTTCTCGTCGTGCAGCGAGACGTCGGTGACCTCCATGTTGCGGCTGGCGACAGGCGCTGCCCAATTCGGCCGCAGGCGGATGTCGTGAAACAGGGTGGCGACAAACAGGCCGTCGGCGGTGAGGAGGTACATGTTCCCCATGTTGCCATTGAGCCCGAACATCGGGCCGGCGGGGCCGCTGATCCAGTCGCCAAGCAAGCGCGTGTGGCCGACGACCTGCCCGGGACGATCAGGAATGGCGGCTTCGTGGCTGGCGTGCAGGCCGGGCCAGGGGCTTGGATAGGACCAGCGCGGCTCGCCTTTGTAGGTCCCGCCAAGTCCGAAGTTTGAGAACGGCTGGGGAGCGTTGCTATGCATGGTCCAGCCGTCGGCGTAAAGCGTCTGGTCTCCCCCGCTGGAGGGCGGCGTGCCTCCAGCGGCGCCTAGGCGCACGGGCTTGAAGTCGTAATGCGGCACGCCCTGGGGGTCGATGCCGGTAGCGCTGAACATGGCGGTGTCCCGGCCCAGCCGTGAAACGATGAAATCGAGGCCGCGGGTGACGGTGATGCCACGCGCATCTGCTTGAATCATGCGAACCTCTACTGGCTGCGGTCTGCCGTCAGCATTCAGGTCCGTCCACAGAAACGTGGCGCGCTTGCCCGGCTGTGGATTGTCCTCATCGGGTTTCGTACCCTCGGGCCAGGCCGAACGAAACTCCTCT
>JBILKV010000097.1:0-15377 GCA_044376515.1 Chthoniobacteraceae bacterium
CTGATTCGGGGAGGCGCTTGGATTTGAAAGAGTGTTCCGCCAAGGGCGACCCCATCGGGCCGATGCACGACTCAAGGCAGCGAGGGGAACCCGGCTTTGCTCCGGTCCAGTTCGGTCTGTAGGGCGTTCCGTAGGTCCGCAAGACGTTCGCGGGCATCCTGTTGGTTGATGCGGTTGTCCAACTCCTCTGGATCCGAGCCGAGATCGTACAACTCGTCGCCGACCTCTGGTTGAAGGTAGTGTATCAGTTTCCAGTTGTTCCGCACCACCGCCGTGTACCAGGGCACGTCGTGGTGTTCGGCGCGGGCGGGTTCCCGCAGGACTTTTTCGGCCACCGGACTCCCGAAAACATCTCCGGTGTACTCGTACAGGCAGGGGTGCGGCCACGCAGCCTGCGGGTTTCGGAGCAGGGCCGACACATCCCTGCCGTGGGTTTCCCAGGGGACCGAGACCCGCGCCTGCGAGAGAAAGGTCGCAACCAGGTCCGGTGCGTTGACCGGCACCCGACACACACCGCCCGGCGCCGTCAATCCGGGTTTGGAGATGATCAACGGCGAACGGTAGGTTGCGTCGTAGGGTGCCAGCTTGGTGCGGAACCCGTGTTCACCCATGCCAAAGCCCTGGTCCGCAGAGTAGATGACCAGCGTGTTCTCGAGCTGGCCGCTTTCCCTCAGGGCCGCCATGAGACGTCCCACGCCCTCGTCAACCGCCGGCACGCACTCGTTCATCTGGCGCACAAAGTCCGCGTGGGTCTGCCGTTTTTTACCGCTTTCGTCCCCGAAACTCTCCCCGCTTTTGCCGGCCACGGCGCTTCCGGTGGCGTCCCGTTTGAAGGCCTGCGTCCGGTTGAGGTAGTCGGGTTTTCTGGGCCGCGGAGGAAACAGATCCGCAGGCTCAGGGACCGGAGCATTTGCGTACATGCCGCGATGGCGTTCAGCCGGTTTGGAAGGGCCGTGGATGCTTCCGTAGCAGACCCAAAGAAACCACGGCTTTTCAGGGGCGCGGTTCTTGCCGCGGATGAATTCCTCGGCCCATTTGGAATAGTTGTCAGCCGGATAGCCGTCCACCCACTCTTCCCTGCCGTTGATGGCGACGATCTGGCGTTCGTAGTAAGCGCCCGCGTTTTCAGGATGGAGCGGCCGGTTCCAAACTGCCTGGTAATCCCAGTCGCGGCCCCAGCCCGCGTCGACCCCGGTGTGCCATTTCCCGATTTGGGCGGTTTGATAGCCTTGGGCCCGCAGCGCGGCGGGAATGAACGGGCACTGTTTCGGGTCGTAGGCGCTGGCCGGGTATTTGCCTTCCATGCGCATGCTCTCCACCCCGTGCGGATGCCGCCCCGTGAGCAGGGAAGCGCGCGCGGGCATGCACCACGCTCCGAGATAGGCCGCGTGGAAGCGCACGCCTTCAGCCGCGAGCCGGTTGATGTTGGGGGTCTGCACCCAAGGCCACGCCTCCGGGTAGCATCCCACCGTCTTGTAGGATTGGTCGTCCGCGAGAATGAACAGGATGTTTGGCCTGACCGGTTCCGCCGCCGGAAGCGGGTGCAAAAGGCACAGAAGTGCGAGGGCGAACAACCAGAGGGAAGGGCTTTGCGGTTTCACGTGATTCAATACCTGGGTGGGTTGCAGGAAGGCGGAGCAAATGCGCGGAGGTCTCCGCCCTCCGAAGTGCCCAGCAGATTAAGCACCGCTGCCGGGCGAAAGTTTCAGAGTGGAGACGCGGCGGACCAGAAGCCACGGATTGCGTTCCATTGGGCGCTGTCTCAGGCTCGCAAGATGGCGAACCTCAAGTCTCCCCCTCGTCCTCTGGCGTTTGCGGTCCTGCTGGCTGTTGCCCTCTGTGCGCCGCGTCCCGCGGATGCAGCTTCGGGCCCGGCAAAAACCAACGTGCTCTTCATCATGGCCGATGATTTTCGCGCGGAACTTTCCTCCTACGGGTCCCGGGCCCTCACCCCCAATCTGGAGCGGCTTGCCAAAAGGAGCGTCCAGTTCAACCGCATGTACGCCCAGCAAGCCGTCTGCAACCCTTCGCGTTCGTCGCTTTTGACCGGGCGGCGGCCGGACACCCTGCGCGTCTGGAACAACAGTACCCATTTCCGAACGCCAAATCCGGATGTCACCACGCTGCCCCTGTGGTTCAAGGAGCACGGTTATGTGAGCCGCTGCGTCGGTAAGATCTTTCACAACTGGCACACGGAGGAGAAAGGCGACCCGCGCTCTTGGAGCGCCCCGGAGTTCTTGCACTATGCAAACCACGGAGACGATTCCCCGCAGGGCGAAAATCCCCCCCAGAGCGCGCCGATGCTCACGCCGCTCCGCTATGGCGCGGGACCGTTGTGCGAAATGCGGGAGGTCCCGGATGAGGCGTACTACGACGGGCGGGTCGCACAGGAGGCCGTGCGCGTCCTCGGGGAGGTGGGGGACCAACCTTTCTTTCTCGCCGTGGGTTTTTGGAAGCCGCACGCGCCCTTCAACGCGCCCAAAAAATACTGGGACCTCTACCAGCGCGGCGACTTTGAGAAGTTCAACGGCGCGCGCCCCGAGGGTGCCCCGGAAATCGCGTTTCACAAGTCGACCGAGATCCTCGGAAAAAACGGGGACGCCGCATCTCTGCCCATCCCTCAGGCCGCCGAAATGCGGCACGGTTACTTTGCCAACATCTCCTTTCTAGACGCTCAAATCGGCAAGGTGCTTGCTGCGCTTGACCGTTCTGGAGCCTCGGAGCGGACCGTGATCGTCTTCCTCAGTGACCACGGCTACCACATTGGGGAACACACGCTGTGGGGCAAAACCTCCAACTTCGAGTTCGACGCCCGCGTCCCTGCGTTGATCTCCGCACCCGGTCTGACCTCGGCAGGCCGCAAAACGGATGCGATTGGCGAACTCATCGACCTTTTCCCCACCCTCAATCAACTCTGCGGACTACCCGAGGCGAAGGGGTTGGAGGGCAAAAGTCTCGTTTCAATCCTCCAGAACCCGGCCGCACCCGGCAAACCGGGCGCATTTTCACAGCATCCCCGGCCTGCCTACTTTGACCGGGAACCCTCCAAGATGCCCCAGTCCATGGGGGTCAGCATCCGGACCCCGTCGGTGCGTTACACCGAATGGCGCGACTGGAAAACCGGCGGCGTTCTGGCCCGCGAACTGTACGATTCCGTGAACGACCCGGCCGAAACCCGCAATCGGGCGGATGCCCCGGAGTTCGCCGAGCGGCAGCGTGAAGCCGCCGCTTTGCTGGTCGCGCAGTTTCCCCATACGCCGCATCCCTGAGCGGCGGGCGGGGGCGGTGTGAGAGGCGGTAGGGGGGGAAGGGACCTTGGATCTCCGGAATCGGAACCTCTCCTCATCGGCTTGCCTTTAAAATTTCGCTTTTCTCTAGGGTGAGGTGGGGGTTGGGTGTAAGTAAATCGCCATGATCGCACGAGCTATCCCCCTACTCGTAGCAGCAGCAGCGGTGGTCGCCCCGTCCGGGGCCGCCCTCGCCGCGGCCGCTGTAACCGCGGCCCCTCCGGCAACCCCGGCACAAAACGACAAACGCCAGTCGGCTTTGTCGGTTCCTGCGGCGCGCATGGATCCCGCACTTTCGGAACGGTTCAAGGCTGCCGAGGCCGCCGGGGAACCCAGCTTTCGGAGGCACGTAGTGCCTATGATGAGCCGGTTGGGGTGTTCGGGCAGGGAATGCCATGGTTCGTTTCAAGGCCGCGGTGGGTTTCAGCTTTCCCTCTTCGGCTACGATTTTGACAATGACCACGGCCAGATGACTGTGGCCGACAACGGGGATGAGGGGGAGGTTCGGGTCAACCTCAAGAATCCTTTGGAGAGCCTTCTCCTGAAGAAGGGTGCCGCCCTGATGAGCCACAAGGGCAAGGAGCGCTTCGCGAAGGGGTCTTGGGAATACAACCTGTTGCTGCGCTGGATCAGTGGCGGGGCGAAGATCGACGTGGCTGAAACCGGGGAGTTCGACCGGTTGGAGGTGCTGCCCAAGGAGATCGTGTTTAAGCGCGCGGGCGAGGCCGCGCAGTTGCGCGTGATTGCCCATTGGAAGGACGGGACAGTCGAGGATGTGACCGAGATCACCCGGTTCCGTTCCAACGACGAATCCGTGGCGGCGGTTTCGGAGACGGGACGCGTCACCAGTTCAGGCAAGGGGGATTCGCATGTAGTGGCTTTCTACGACAACGGGGTGGTGCCGATCCCGGTCATGCTGCCTGCGTCTGACCCGGCTGCGTACCCGAAGGGGGTGCCTGCGAAAAACAAGGTGGACGATTTGGTCAACTCCAAGCTGCGCAAGGCGGGCATCATTCCCTCCCCGCTGTGTTCCGATGCGGAGTTTCTCCGCCGGGCCAGCCTCGACGTGACCGGCACGCTCCCTACCCCGCGCGAGGTGGAATCCTTTCTGGCCGACAAAGCAGCGGACAAGCGGGACCGGAAGATTGACGAGTTGTTGGAACGCCCCGGATACGCCGCTTGGTGGACGACCAAGTTGTGCGACTTCACGGGCAACAATCCGGGTGTGTTGCGTGGAAATAACATTGCCGCGAACGTGGGGCAGGTCAATTTCGGGCCGCAGCTTTCGCGGCAGTGGTTCGATTGGGTATACGCAAGGATCTCCCAGAACAAGCCCTACGATGAATTGGCTGCGGGCATTGTGCTCGGTTCGATGCGGGCGCGCCCCGACCAACCGTACGATGAGTACGCCGTGGAGATGAGTAGTTACTTCCGCAAGAACGGCGCCGATTTTGGGCATCGTGAGACGATGCCCTGGTTCTGGGCGCGGCAAAACGTCCAGAAGGCGGAGGACAAGGCGCTTGCCTTCGCGCACACCTTTCTGGGAGTGCGGATCGAGTGCGCCCAGTGCCACAAGCACCCGTTCGACCAGTGGACCAAACAGGATTTCGCCCAGTTCCAGGCTTTTTTCACTGGGATCGGCTTCAAGCAGGGCGATGAAAAGGCCGACAAATCCAAGCGCGCGATGGCAGCCATGGCGGCTGCGGCAGTTGAAGGTCAGCAAAAAGTGGCGGATCCGGCCCAGTCCGATTCCGCCGAGCTCACCTATGGCAGGTTAAAGGACAAGATCCGCGCCGAGGCCACCTCCCGGGTGGACGCACAGTACCGGGAAAGGGATCTCAAGGTCGCCCGCGAAGACAGGGACAAAAAACTTGGGGAATTGCAGAAAAAACTCGAAGCACCCGAGGGGCTTTCCGAGGAGGACCGGCTCGCCCTGACCGCGGAGCAGGCCGCAATGAAAGAAGCGCCGCTCGAACCGCTGCCGTTGCCGGAGGCGGAAAAGACGCGCCGGACTGCGGATCTGCGGGTCGCCTACCAGCGTGCGGAGGAAAACGTCATCCGTGAGCGCCTTTCACGCGGCGAGGCGCTGGCGTGGGCGGATCTTTCTGCAATCGCCCCCAAAACCGGAAAGCCCGCGAAGGCGGCCGTTCCTCAGAGTCAGGTCAAGGGGAGCGCGCGGGTGATGACTCCGAAACTGCTCGGAGGCGAGGCCGTGATGCTTGAAACCTTTGAGGACGTGCGCAAGCCGCTCATGGACTGGCTGCGGGACGCTGAAAATCCTTACTTTGCGAAAGCCTGGGTGAACCGGGTTTGGGCGAGCTACTTCGGCCGGGGACTGGTGGAGCCTGCAGACGACCTCAACCTCGCCAACGCGCCCAGCAACTCTGAACTCTTCGACTACCTCGCTGCCTCCTTCGTGCAAAGTGGATTTGACATGAAGTGGCTCCATCGGGAGATCCTCCGTAGCCACGCCTACCAGCGCAGTTGGCAGACCAACGCCACCAACAAGGCCGACGAGAAGAACTTCGCCCGCGCCCTTGTGCGCCGGCTTCCCGCCGAGGTCGTGTACGACGCGATGATGATGGCCACCGAAACGCGCGACAAGATGGAGGCCTATCCGAATGACGTATCGGGCCGCGCCATCGGTGCGGGGGGCACCACCACATATGTGAGCCAGAAGGCAGCCAAGACGCCTAATAATTATGCCCTCAACATCTTCGGCAAGCCCGCGCGCCAGACGAACTGCGACTGCGAGCGCGTGATGGACCCGACCCTCCTCCAAACCATCTTCACCCGCAACGATCCCTCCATCCTCAGCCGGATCGAGGACAAAAACGGCACGGCATGGATTGAGGAAGCTTTTGGACTGAAGGCCGCGGGGCGCCTGCAGCCCGAGGAAATTAAGGAGAAGGCCAAGGGCACGGTTGACTCTGTCGTGCGCGAAGTGTTCCTGCGCACCCTGAGCCGTCTCCCGACTTCGGGAGAGTTGACCACCGCGTGTGCGGACGTTCTCAGTCACGACTCTCCGGTGACCGGGGCGCGCGAACTTCTGTGGACAATGCTCAACACCAGAGAGTTTTTGGTAAACCACTGAGGAAGCCCCGGCAGTCCCATTACGCTCTCAATTCAAACGATCTAACTCTGCTCCCCAACCTGATTGCGAACCCCCCAAAAAAGTAACCATGAACAACTCCACCCCTTTCTACTGTGACGGTGTGCCGCGGCGCGATTTCCTCCGGATAGGAGCCATCAGCGGTTTTGGCATGGGGATCACGCTGCAGGAATTCTTGAACCGGAGCGCTCAGGCTGCCTCTCCGTCGGTGGCTGGCGCGCCGCTGCAGCAAGGGGCCGCGGCGTCGCTCCCGGGCAAGGCAAAGGCGGCAATCTTTGTCCGGTTGGGGGGCGGCCCCAGCCACATGGACACCTTTGACCTCAAGCCCGATGCGCCCGAAACCCACCGTGGTGAGTTCAAGCCGATCGCCACCAACGCCGACGGCGTCCAGATTTGCGAGCACCTGCCGATGCTCGCCAAGTGCGCTGACAAGTTTGCCGTGTTACGGGGAGTCTCCCATACGCTTGCCGCGCACGAGCTTGGTTCCCTTTACATGGGGACAGGCAACCGGCCGATCGCCTCGCTCAGCTTTCCGACCTTCGGGGCGGTGGTGAGCAAGGAACTGGGGAGCGAGAGGGAACTGCCCGGTTTCGTGGCGGTCCCTTCTCAGGGTAACAACCCCACCGGCTACCTGGGGGTCGAGTACGGGCCGTTTGACACTGGCGCCGCCCCGCTTCCGGGCAAGCCGATGGAAGTGCGCGGTCTCGCCCTGCGCGGCGTCACCCTGACCGACGTAGATCGGAGACAGGACATGGTGCGAAAGTACGACACCGCTTTCGGGGCCTTTGCCAAAGAGGACAAGATTCTCAGCGGAATGGATGAGTTTGGCCAGAAGGCCTACCAGATGATGCGTTCCACCAAAGCGCGCGAGGCGTTCGATCTCAGCCGCGAACCAGAGAGCATTTCCGGCCTCTTTGGCAGTACCCCGTTCTCCCAAAGCTGCCTGCTGGCGACGCGCCTCGTTGAGAACGGCGTGCGGTTTGTCACCGTGCAACTCGGCGGTTGGGACACCCACGCCGACAACTTCGCCGCACTCAAGCGCAACAACCTTCCGACTCTTGACCACGGCCTCTCAGGGCTCTTCCAGGCTCTCGCGGCGAAAGGTTTGCTGGAGACTACGGCCGTTTACGTCACGGGCGAATTCGGGCGCACCCCGAAGATCAACCCTCGCGCCGGACGCGACCATTACCCGCGTGCAATGTTCTGTTTGCTCGCTGGCGGCGGAATTCGCGGCGGTCAGGTGCTTGGCGCCTCCGATGAAAAAGGCGAGGGCCCCAAGGACAAGGCAATCACGCCAGACGACATCGCTGCCACCTTCTACGGCCTGCTCGGCATCGACGTGCGCAAGGAATACCTGACCCCCAGCGGGCGGCCCGTGATGATTGTGCGTAACGGCGAATTCATCCGTGACCTCGTCTAGCGGGGGCTTTCGCCCAGGCGGTTTTTAACCGCAGAGAACTCAAAGATCGCAGAGAATTCAGCCCGCGACGCGTTCGGAACCTGTCCTGCAGACGGATTTGCTTCCTTTGTCCTCTTTGTGGTGCAACTCCGGGGCGCCCGCTTTTGGTTCCGGACAACAGTTGTGTCTGACAGGGTGAATGGATGAAACCGGATGTTTTTCAGGCGGTTGGGATGCTCTGCGCCTCCAATCTTTTCATGACGGTGGCCTGGTATGGACACCTCCGCTCCCTCTCGGAGCGCCCGTGGTCCGTGGCGGCGCTGGTCAGTTGGGGGCTCGCACTGTTTGATACCAATTATCTGAGTTTTCTGGATTATGAGCGATGGGAACCCCGTGAATGAATCGTTCCGCCTTGTTCAGAAAAGCGGCGCGGATTTTCGCCAAATCTGACGCCCCGCAAGGGGCATTTCACTTTCAGCCCATGGCAACGCCATGGAAAAACCGTCCCCAAAAAAGAATACGCCCTGAAAGGGCACACTCACATGCCCGGTCCATCCGAAAGGGTGGCTTCCTTATGGGGCGCCCTTTCAGGGCTTCATGTTTGATAACGGATCAAACCCACGGCGTTGCCATGGGCTGCGAGTGGCCTATCCCTTCGGGACGGAAACACTCCGGTTATCATTGAGAGTTGGTATGAGTAACTCTTGCAGGTGTCCGCCAACCGGACAGGATTTACCGTTTTGAGTCTCCCCCAGCTCAAAATTCTACAGGAAGTCATCACGCTGGTGGTCTTCGTTCCGTTTGCCGTGTTTGTCATGGACCAACCCCTGCGGCTCGACTTTGTGTGGGCCGGGCTCTGTCTGCTGGGGGCGGTCTACTTCGTGTTTCGCGGGTGAGGTCCGGTTTTCCGGCGGGCATCTTGGTTCGAAGGAGCCCGCCCAAGCCCGCTGCGGTCGGCTAATCCGGATAAAGGATCCGGTTGCACTGTTCGCAGTGCACGAGGGCTTTGCGCGCCTTAACCGCTGAAACCGTCGATACGGTGAGCTTCATGTGGCAGCCGTTGCAAACCTCGTTTTGGAGTGCAACAACGGCCTCATTCTTCGTCGTGAACAGCCGTTTGTAGTCGTCGAGCAGGTCCTCATCGAGCCCGGCGGTGTAGGTTTCCCGGGTCGTGTCCAATTCCGCGATCTGGGCGGTGAGTTGCTGGGATTTTTTCTCCAAGTCCGCGAGTTGGCGCTGCACGAGATCCGTGGCGGCTGCCGCCGCCTTGTCGGCCTCGGCGACCTGGGGTTTCAGTGCTTCCAAAGTCTCCATCAGCTGGAGTTGGCGGTCCTCGATGCCGGAGATCTCCCCGCGTACGTGGGCGATGGAGTGGTTGAGCGCCTGATACTCCTCGTTCTTCCGAGTCTGCATTTTCTGCGACTCGTATTTGGCGATTTGCTCCTTCCTGCTGCGGACTTCGTTTTCCAAGCGGGATTGTTCCACTTCCGCCGCCTTCTGGCGCTGGTGGGCGTCCTGCGAGAGATGCTTCGCCGCCGCCAACTTGTCCTCAAGCGACTTGCGTTCCAGCGGAACCGTTTTGAGCTCGCTTCGCAGCGAGCGCGCTTTTTTGTCGCGATCTTGAAGGATCAGGAGGCGTTCAATTTCTGGGAGCATTGCGACTGGGAGCTTGGCTGGATTGAGGTGGTTGCCGTAACGACCCGAGTCGCTCCGGATGCGGCGACTAGAACAGGATGGATTCCTCCGGCGGTTTGGTTTGCTCGACAGAGTTGGCCTGGAGCACGCCGATGCGCTTGCCGTTTTCCATCGGGAAGGTGGCCTTGCCGACGATTTTCACCCAGGTCATCTCCGGCAAATCGGGCAGGTTTTGGGCCTCTACCAGCGTCGAAACCGGCCGCGAGTCGGCCGCGCAACAGGTCATGAACATGCGTACCGCTTTGAACCGCTTGGCCGCGCCCGCAGCAGCTTCCACGGTGGCACCCGTTTGGTTGGGCTTGTCGCCCATCGGCATCATCTGTGCGATTAGTTGGACGGTTTTCCCCTCAAAATCCTTCCGCAGTTGGGAGTCCTGAATCGCGTACAAGAGATCCAACACTTCGGCCAGAATGTACCCTTCCGCAGTTTTCTGGAGGTACTCTGGGATGGCTTCGGTGGCGCCGGCGGCGGGAGGGTTTGCGGTGCCCGGCGCTGCTGGGAGCGTCTTGTCGGATGCGGTTGTTTCCGAGGACGCGCTCGCGGGGATTTGCGCCGCGCTCGCCGCGGGGGGCTGGGCGGCCGCGGGCGGGGGCGCGTTCAGGCGCTGTTTTGGCTGCCGTGCCCCGAGGGCGCTTGCGTCGGTGACTTCCGCTCTTTGTTCAAAAGCCTGCCGGCTGAACTGTTCCGGCGACAGCCAAGCCGCCACGCTGACGGGGAGCACCATGACCAGAAAGGTGGCCCATCGCCTCGCCGGCGTGCGCGAGAGCGGATGCGTGCAGGTCTCGTCGGAACAACATTCCGGCGGAGTCGGTCGGGAGGCAAACAGGAGAGCCAGTCCGGCGAGCCCCACGCCCGCCCAAAGGACGCCCGGACGGAAGGAGGGGTGGAGGAAGGAAGCGACGCGCCCCGTGAAATAGGTGCCCAACAGCACACTGCTCCAAACGGCGAGTGTCACCGAGGGAATCCAGCGGTTGAAGAGAGACGTCATGGAGGTTGAATCGGTTGAAGTTGAAAGTGGGAGCGGCGGGATCAGAGCCCTAGTGCGTGCAGTCTCCAGCAGATGAGACCGACGCTTACAAACAGCCCCAGCCCCAGAAGAATCACGACCCTGCGTTTCAACACCAACCCATAAAGCCAGTACAGCTTGAGGTCAAACATCGGGCCAAAAACCAAAAACGCCAGTTTTGCCATGGGCGGAAAGCCCGGGAAACTGGTGGCCGCGATGAAGGCGTCGGTAGTGCTGCAAAGCGCGAGGGCAAGCGCCGCCACCATCATCGCAACAATAGCGACCAAAGGCGTGCCGGCGAGCGGGGCAAGCACCGAGCGGTCCACGGCCGTGCCCAGCAACGAGGTGATACCCGCCCCAACAACAAAGAAAACCGCCACGTCCAAAAAATCCGTCGCCGCACTGTAAAGCGCGCGCAGCAACTTGGTGCCGAAGGAGGGCGACATTCCGTCGTCCGCCGCGCCCGGAGACACTCCGACGCTCAACCCGCCCCGAGTTGGTTTCCGTGAGGCAGGCCCCTCCGGCGCGTTCGCCCCGGGCTGCAGAATCGACTGCGCAGGGAGGCGATCCAACAGCAGCCCGACCAACACGGCGATGGCAAAGCCCAATCCCAGCCTGAAGACGGTCATTTCCGCCGGGTGTTGCCCGCGGAACGCGGCGTAGGTGCTCAGGGCCACAATCGGACTGACAACCGGCGCTCCGAGCATGTAGGTCACCGCGCAACCGACGGGCAGTCCCTTGCGCAGAAACCGGCGGATGACCACCACGCTGCCGCATTCGCACATGGGAAAGATCAACCCGAGTAGGGCACTGACCAGAACGGCCGCCGTCCGGTTCTTGGGCAGCACCCGTGCGAGCCTTTCCGGCGAAACAAACGCATCCACCAGACCCGAAAGGAGGGAGCCCAGAAGGAGGAACGGCACGCCCTCCAACAAGACGCTGAGAAAGGCGACGGCAAAATCACCGGCATTAAATGTAAACCAAGACATGGGGGCGGAGGAGCGGGGGTATTGAGAGTGAGGGGTGGGGAGCCCTTTTGTTAGCGCAGTTTGAGCATCAACGCGTCAACGGTGTTATACTGAAGGATGGTGGTCCAGCGCTGGGCGGGCACAAACACATTGGTGTAGCCGGTCACGGGCAACGTGTCAGACACGACGCGCTGGGGTTTCCCCGGCCCCCCCGGCACGGTGTAACGCCGCTGTTCGAGCCTTGTGAACTGCCGGCTCTCCCAGTGGGCGGGCAGGTAGTGCTCCTGAGGAAAACGCCCCTCGCCGTGTCCCCTGACCCAGACTGCATCCGCCCCGGCCTTCCTCGCATTGTGCTCGATGCTGCGCATCGCAAAGTCGCGTCCCCGCTCCGTCCCGAATTGGAACACCCCGATGACACGCCCTCCCTTGGGCACCTTGTCCAGAAAAGGGATGGGTTCGGTATCCGGCTTGGGGGGGAGTCGCTCGATGGAGGTCGCTTTGTAGTAGAGCTCGCTCCGGCGGAGCGCGGCCTTGTCAAAATAAGCGCATCCGCCCCCGCCCAAAAGAATGAAGGCGAGACAGACCAACCGTGCAAACAGGACGGGAAACCCCTCCTGTTTCTTTCCCTGATCACGCTGTGTTTTCATGTTTGTGTAGAGAAACCAACAGTTTGCAGGGTGGCTTTGCTTTCAATCCTTTTGTCGGATTGCGCCCGCGTGCTGGAGACTGTGCGCTCCCCGCTTTTGCGCTTCAGCCCCGGGCTTCACGTTCGGGCGCGGGATCCCGGGGGTCGCGGAAGGGAGGCCGTTTTTCATTGGTACGCGGGACGCGGATTCTGCTTGGTGCATGCCGCTTCTCCGGACGTTCTCACACCGCGTGTTGTGGCGCCCGGACGGTTGCCTGTTCGAGTTCCCACGCGCGGGCTTCAACGATCCGGTTGCCGATCTCGTTGACCATCTGTTCTAAAATCAGCCGGAGGTGGCTTCCCGCGCGGAAATCAGCCGGGGCGATGTGGCGCACCCGGTCGGCGTGGGTGGACAGCTGGTAGCACTTCTTGAAGGAGCCCCGGCTGGGATCCTCGGGATTGTACACGGCGATGGCGTGGCCCCCGTTCTGGCGTACCACGGTGAAGCAGGGGACATCCGTCGGGCCGTCCCCGATATAGATCATGTTTTGAAAGGGCACCGGGCGGACCGAGGGCGGCATGTGGTCGTTGACGTCCTGCGCCATCGAAAGCAGCCCCTTGTTGATGCGGAACAGATACTGGGTCTTCTGCGTGTGTGAAATCACCCGCTTGGGAAAGGTGATGCGGCCGGACTCGTCCTCGGCGAATTCGCACCCAAAGATGCCCTGCACGTGGGGGGCCAGACGGCTGCCTTCGATCAAAATTTTCAATCCGCTTGAGATGATGAAATGCTCCACCTTAATCCCGTGGGATTCGTGCTGCGGGGAAAGGAGCCCCTTGGCGAACTCGTCAAACATCTGGGGCAGGCCGGGATAGAAGCGCAGACTGCCCCCCAGTTCCCTGAGGCGCGCGTTGGTGGGCCGGTCCATTCCCAAACAGTCCAGCAGTACCTTCATGTAGGCCAATTCGTTGTCGTACCCCTGCTCGCGAACCAATTCCTGCGCCCTCTTCCAGAAAGCCCGCGAATCAATGCCGAAGGCCGGAAAAATCACCTCCTCCTGCATGTAGTTTGGACTGAGCGTCTGGTCGTAGTCGTAGACGATGGCAATGACGTTTTGCGGTACGGACATAGGGGTCGGGGCGGAAATGGGGTCGGGGCGGAAATGGGGTCGGGGCGGAAATGGGGGCGGGGCGGAAATGGGGGCGGAGCTGCCGGGACCGTTCCCAGCGGCATGGGAACCATAGCGCCAAAGTCCGGATAATTCTCCATCAAATGAAGGAAAGCACCCAACACGCTGTCTTATCCTTCCATTTTTCAAGCGGGGCATTCGGTTGGACCCGCGAACTAGGCCAAGGCTTTTAGCGCGTCCCGCAACTCTGGAAACTCGAAGGGAAAACCGTGTGCGGTGGCCACCCCCGGGAGGACCCGTTTGCTGCCGAGCAACTCGTCGGAAAATTCCCCCAAAAATCGAAGCGCAAACGCCGGGACGTGGAAAAGAGCAGGGCGATTCAGGACGGCGGCCAGGGCGCGGGTGAAATCCGAGTTTCGGACCGGCCAGGGCGCTGTGCCGTTGACCGGTCCCGCGATGCCTTGGTTCTCGACACAGAAGAGGATCATCCGGGCGAGGTCGTCCAGGTGGATCCAAGACATCCACTGCATTCCCGAGCCCAGACGGCCTCCCAGCCCGAAACTGAAGACCCGCCGCATCAACGGGAACGCCCCGCCCGGCCGGCCCAGAACAATCCCGGTGCGCAGGAGCACGGTCCTCGCCGTTGGGGAGAGGAGCGCCTCCGCTTCCCATGCGGTGGCCGTTTCCGACAAAAACCCGCTTCCCTTGGGAGCATCCTCCAGAAGCTCGGTGTCGGCCGAGTCGGGGTAGATGCCGATGGCCGAGCCGCTGAGCAGGATCTCAGGGGGATCTTGGAGAAGGTGCAGTCCCTCCACCACCCGCCGGGTTCCCTCTATCCGGCTGCGGGAAATGCATCTTTTTTTTGAGCGCGTCCAGAGGCCAAGCACGCTTTCGCCCGCCAAATGGACCACGGCGTCGCAACCGGAAAAGTCCGGGGGGGTGTCGGCTGAGAAGGACCGCATGGTGCATCCGGGAATACCGCGTTCGGGCGTGCGCGAAAAAGCGGTGATGTCGTAGCCTCTGCGCAGGGCCAAATCAGCGAGGCGCCTCCCTATCAGGCCGCTGGCGCCGGTGATGCCGATGTTCATGGGCCAACCCTACCCCAACGGCAGGAAGCCCGCAAAGCTTACAGAAGCCGTCCGGAGGCCCAAGCGCACGCTCTGCGGCGGGGGTTTGCGTTTGGATTGTTTGTTGACTCCCAGAGGGGGCAGGTTTACTCGTTAAACGGTGACAGCGGATGGTGCCTTGGAGGATTTTGGAGCCTCCTCTGGATCCCCCCCATCAATTCACTGAGCATGTTTGCGGAGATTACAGCAGTCTTTTGTTCGCTTGTTGCGTTGGCCCTGAGCGGGTGGCTTTACTTTTCGACCATTACGAATCGGTCGGCTGCGTTGCGGACCCAGCGTTTGGAGTCGAAAGCGGAAGCCCTGCAGCTGCAACTAGGGGTCGTGAAAAAGAGCCTTCAGGAACAGCAGGAAAAGCTGGCCACTGCTCCCCCTCTGGAGAAAGGCCGTCCACCGGTAGTGGCGGACACCGTTACCATTGCGGATTGGAACAACAATGCGGGCCTGAGGGATCTCCTCAAAAAGCACGGCTATTCGAACGGGCCGGGAACCCAGAAGGGCAAGTAACTGTCCGCTTAAGCATCCCTCAAGCGGCCTCCGAGAATTCCCCATGAACTCCCCCTTCGAGAAAAAATCCAGCGGACCACTGGGATGGGCCATCGCGCTTCTAGGGGGGGCCGCTTCAGTTGTCCTCGCATGTCAGGTTCACGTGAACATCCTGGAAAAGGAACGGTTGCAGGCGGGCGTTGAGGAGGCGCGCCGAGCCGCGACCTCGCTGGCTGCCTCCGTCAAGCAGGCTGAGGAGGCGTTTCAGAAGCGGGAAATATACCTCCAAAAGGTGAGCGCCGATGAGGCCCGCCTCGCCGCGTTTTTGGACGGCCTTCTCGAACTCTCCAAAACTGATCCCGACGCCCGCGGGCTTGTCTCTCGTTACAAGGTGGGCGGCACCGCGGTCGCATCCGATCCTCCCGCCAACCCTGCGTCCCAGCGGAGCAGCGAACAGGCCCCGGCCAAGCCGAAACCGGCCGGTCGCTAAGCATAGGGCCTGGGGGCCTAGGGGCCCAGCGGACTTGGGGCCCAGCGGACTTGGG
>JBILKV010000013.1:0-43300 GCA_044376515.1 Chthoniobacteraceae bacterium
GAAGTGCCCGGGGCGTCGGATTTGGTGGAAGTCCTCACCGGTTTTCTGCAGAAGACGGAACGATTGATCCACTGGGTGGACTTCGCCAACCACCCAGAAAACTCAGATAAGTGGTATCAGAGACCCTCCACGCCGCCCTCCGAACTCTGCACGCGTGCCGGGTCATTCAAGCCACCACAACAAGAAGGGAAGGTTTCGAGAACGGGGGCCCGTTGTTTGTTTCAAGTCGTGGTGTACTGCGAAAAGGAGCGTGTAAACGGTCCGGTGGGTTGTAATTTGGCTGCGCCAATCTAGTGTCCGGTTTCCCACCCCATGAATGTCCGAGGAAACCTCCCGGCGACCCTTTTTCTTACGCTTCTGGTTCCCGCTGTTTTTGCTGGGGACGTGGAGCAGCAGGCCGCTTTTTTCGAAGCCAAAGTGAGGCCCCTGCTCGTGGCGCGGTGTTACGAGTGTCACAGCACGGAAGCTGGAAAGTCAAAAGGGGGACTGCTGCTGGACTCGCGGGACGCCCTGCGCAAGGGCGGGGAGTCGGGGCCGGTTCTTGATCTGGAGCACCCCGAACTCAGTCCGCTGCTTGTGGCCGTGCGGCGGGAAAATGCGGACACGGCCATGCCGCCCAAGGAACCACTCGCGCGCGCGGAGGTGGCCGTTTTGGAGGAGTGGATTCGCTCGGGGGCCTTTGATCCGCGCAGCGGAGGGGTGGCTTTGGATCCGATGGAAAAGCGACTGGAAGAGGCCCGGGCACACTGGGCGTTTCTCCCCCTACACAAGAAGCAAGGGCCGGAGGTCCGCCCTTCGCGATGGGTACGCACGCCCCTTGACGCCTTTGTGCTTGCCGGCTTCGAAAAACTGGGACTGCAACCGGCGCCCGAGGCGGATCCTCGCACGGTTCTGAAGCGGCTTTCCCTCGACATCACGGGCCTGTTGCCGGACGCGGAGACCGTCGAGGCCTTCGCGCGCAATCCCGACGAAGCCGCTTACGAGAGGGCGGTGGATGCCCTTCTGGCGAGCCCCCACTTTGGGGAGCGCTGGGGGCGCCACTGGCTGGACCTCGCGCGCTATGCGGACAGCAGCGGGCTCCACAATGATTTGGACCGACCGCACGCATGGCGTTACCGCGACTACGTGATCGCAAGCTTCAACACGGACAAACCCTACGCCCGTTTCATCGCGGAACAACTCGCCGGCGACGAGTTTGCACCCGGCTCTGAGGAGGCGCTGGTTGCCACGGGGTTTTGCCGCAACGGCCCGAGTAACGAGGACAACATGGGGAACAAAGCCGAACAGTACCGGCTCGACGAACTCGATGACGTCATCTCGACCACCGCCTCCGTGTTTCTGGGACTCTCCCTCGGATGTGCCCGTTGCCACGATCACAAATACGATCCGCTCACCGCAGCCGACTATTACCAAATGCTTGCCGTCTTTAACGGCACGGAAAAACTTGGCCTGCCGCAGCGGGCCGAAAAAAAGAGCACGGACGCCTCCGGGGAGGCAGTCAAAGTGCACGCGTTGATCGAGAAGAGCTCCACTGTCCGGCCGACCTATTTGTTAAAGCGGGGTAACCTGCTGACCCCCGGGGCCGAGGTGTCGCCCGGCCCGCCCAAGGTGCTCGATTTCGCCAGGTTTACGCTGGAGTCTCCGGGCGCGGACTGCACGACTTCCGGCAGGCGCCTCGCCCTCTCGCGTTGGATCGCCTCGCCCCAAAACCCGCTCACGTGGAGGGTTCTTGCCAACCGCCTTTGGCAATACGCTACCGGGCGGCCGATTGTCGCGACGCCGAGCAACTTCGGTTTCCGTGGGGAGCGCCCCTCCAATCCCGCCCTTTTGGATTACCTCGCAGGCATGCTGCTCGAAAACGGGGGCAGAATGAAGCCGGTGTTGCGCGAGATTTTCCTGTCGGCGACTTACCGCCAGTCCTCCGCCGTTGTGGAGCGTTCGGCCGCGGCGGATCCGGACAACCGCCTGTTTTGGCGGATGCCCCGCAGGCGCATGCAGGCGGAGATTTTGCGCGACAACATCCTGCGGGTGAGCGGTTGCCTGAACGCGGAATTGGGCGGCCCCGGGATCAAGCCGCGGATTCGGCCGGAACTCATCGCCACGAGCCAGCGCAACAAGTGGCCGGAACTCGCCGCGGACGGTCCGGGGCAGTGGCGGCGGAGTGTGTACATTTATGCAAAGCGCCAGCTTTTGCTGCCCATGATGGAACTCTTTGATGCGCCTGCCTCGGCCGAGAGTTGCGCGCTGCGGTCGGAGAGCGTGGTGCCCACGCAGGCGCTTCTTTTGATGAACGATGAGTTTGTGGAGGAGCAGGCGTTTTTTTTCGCGCAGCGCGCATGGAGGGAGTGCGGCGCCGGCAGGGAGTCGCTGGCCGCGGTGGTTTCCCGGATGCTCGAGGCCGTCCTGTTGCGCCCGGCGGGGGTGATTCGTCTCTCGCAGGCGACCCGCTTTGTGGAGGAGCGCGCGGAGGTTTACACGCAGCGGGGCGAGGGGCGGGAGGCTGCGCACACCAAGGCGCTGGCGGACTTGGGGCATGTTTTGTTCAACACGAGTGAGTTTTTGTACGTTGATTAAGCCCGGGTGCATAGCGCTCCACGAGCGCCCCTGAGTGTGTGCCCAGTCCCCACCCTCAAAATGAATTTTTTTTCCCGCAGACAAATACTTCGAAAAACCGGCTGCGGTTTTGGTGCGCTCGCGCTGGAATCGCTTTTGGGCAGCGAGGGAGCGTTGGCTGGGGGCACTGCGGCGGCGGGAGGCGGAGGTGTCCGGCCACCGCATTTTGCGCCCAAGGCGCGCTCGGTGATTTTTCTCTTCATGTATGGGGGGCCCAGCCATGTGGATTTGTTCGACCCCAAACCCGAGTTGGCAAAATGGCATGGCAAACCCATTCCCGTTTGGAAATCGGAGGATGCGTTCATGGGGCGCAAAACGCGCAACATTGCGATGCAGAGCTCCTACGCTTTTCAAAAGCACGGGGACGCTGGCATCGAGATTGCGGAGCCGTTTCCCAATCTGGCGCGGTGCGCGGACGACCTCTGCGTGATCCGTTCCATGCACGCCGAGAGCAACAACCACGGGCCTGCCTTGTTGCAAATGAACTCGGGGTTCACCCTGCCGGGGCGTCCCTCAATGGGTTCATGGGTGACCTATGGACTGGGCTCTGAGAGCAGCAACATGCCGTCGTTTGTGGTGCTTTTGGACCATCAGGGAGCCCCCGTCAATGGGGCGATGAACTGGTCGAACGGCTTCATGCCAGCGGCTTTTCAGGGGGTGCCCTTCCGTTCCGAAGGCGAGCCGATCGCCTATTTGAGACCTCCCAAAGGCGTCGACGCGGGGCGCCAGCGCGCCCGGTTGGATCTCCTCCAGCAATGGAACGCGGAGTACGCAGGGGCACATCCGGACGAAACCCAGCTCAATGCGCGCATCGCGTCCTACGAGTTGGCTTTCCGGATGCAGATGAGCGCTCCCGAATGCACGGAAATCTCCCGCGAACCGGATTTTGTGAGGCGTCAGTACGGACTCGAAAATCCTGTGACGCGCCATTTTGGTCGCAACTGTTTGCTGGCGCGGCGTCTGGTGGAACGCGGGGTGCGGTTTGTGCAGGTCTACAGCGGAGGAAACGACGGACCCAAGGCGTGGGATGCGCACGATAATCTGCGAAAAAACCACGATCTTCACTGCGCGGAAACCGACGCCCCGATTGCCGCTCTGCTTTCGGATTTGAAGGTTCGCGGATTGCTCGACACGACGCTGGTGGTGTGGGGCGGAGAGTTCGGGCGTTCGCCGGTTGCCGAGAACGGGGTCGGGCGGGATCATCATCCCAAGGGCTTCACCATGTGGATGGCGGGTGGCGGCATCAAGGGCGGGATGGTGCACGGGGCCACGGATGAATTTGGCTATGAGGCGGTTAAAGATCGCGTCTCCGTCCCCGACCTGCATGCGACCATTCTCCACCAACTGGGTATGGATCATGAACGCCTCACCTACAGGTATTTGGGCCGCGACTTTCGACTCACCGATGTGAGCGGAAACGTGGTCCGCTCCATCCTGGCGTAAAAGCGCAAACAAGGTTGCTTCGGGCAGCCCGTGGGGCGCCGGCAGGGGGCAGGTGCTTTTTCGCTGCCTCGCTTCGTTGCGGGCGACGATCCCATTGAACTCGCGGGCGGAAGCGAGTGGTCCGGGGTGGTTGAATGAACCTTATCCTGCTGGAGAACGGCGCGCTGCTCGCCCCTGCGTCGGCATCCCCGCAGTTCCGCACTCCGGTACGCTCCCGGTACGCTCCCGGTACGCTTTTGCTGAGGCTGGTTCCGAGGTGCAGACAACGCGGGAGCCCGTCCGCGAGATGCGGACGCGAAGTCTTTGAAAGGCGCTCTCTGGGGGGAGCGTGGCCCGTGGTCCATCGCCTCGCGAGAGGGGTTATCGGGGCGGTTCGGAAAGGACCTGCACCGAGCCGAGGTACGCAGTGACGGCGTTGCTCGCGATGACGTAGAGGGAACCGACGGATTTCGCCTTCGACTCGAAAGGCACTTGCTCAACCCCGTGCTGGAAGGGGGAGCCGTCCTTCTTCTGCCCGGTAATGTTCAGGTCGTAGGTGAGTTTTGCGTAATCAACGGCAACCGTGATGGTGTAGAAGGCGTTGGTTTTGAGCTCGGATTTCTTCAACACCACCATGCCGCCGCGCCCGCTTCCGTCGGACTGGCAACCAAGACCGCCTTCCGGGCCTGAGTCGAAGAAAAATTCGCCGCAGGGGGCGCCGATGAAGCCTATGCGGAAGGGCCTGAGTTGCCCTCCGTCGGGAAACGTGAAGGCGACATCGAAAATGATTTTTACCCTTTCCCCCTTGGTCGGCTCAAAAGTGGCCTTCAAATTCGCGCCCTTCATCATGAGGGCCTGCTTGTAAGCGTTCCAACGCACGGCAACGACGCGCATGGTGTCGGGCTGGCTTTTCTCGGAGAGCAGCCTTGGGTTCCAACCATCCGTCCCCAGGATGGTCTGGTCCGGGACGTAGGAGGCGGAGCTGAAATGGGTGGTGTAGTCGGCGCGCAAGGTGGCCGTCGCAAAAAGCAGGGCGGCAGGGAGAAGGAGCTTCATACGGGGGTTATTTCGCCGGTGGTGTTCCGGACCAGTCGCGAAGGAAATGGCTCAGGGCAAGCGCCATGTCGCGTCCAAGTTCGCGGCCGGAGTGGGCGTTCACCTCGCAGCCGGCGGCATTGGCGTAGGGAATTTCCACCGTGCACCCCAGAAGCGTGTTGGGGAGCGATCGGGCCCAGCCGGCGCTCAGGGGTGAGGGACGGGCCACGTGGGTGTTGTAACCGGCACCAAAGCGGAGGTTGTGGGCTTTGCGGTACAGAATGGGGCCCTGTTGGTCGCGCTCCAGATGGCTGCAGAGCGTGTCCATGCGTGCGGCCATGTCACGCTCTTCGGGTTCGAGAAAGTGCACGATCTCATGGATGTCCGTGCGCAGAGCGGGGTCGTGCAGGTCAAGGAAGACAAGCGGACGACCGTCGGTCCATGCCGGTAGCCTTTCTTTCAAGGCCGCCACCTCGGGGTACCGGGGCGGGGCCCCCGCATAGTCGCGATTGTGGTCGAAGGGGGCGCGATTTTTCCCCTGATCCCCATCCTCAACCCCGTCCAAATCCATCATGGGCACAAAAAGAAAATCAGCGTTCGCGCGCAGCCAGAGGCCGGCCGGATCCTCCGCCAGAACCCCTTCCAGTAAGCCCTCCAACACATAGCTGGCCATCATTTCGCAGCAGTGATGCCGACTGGTAACGGCAACCGCGTACCGTCCTTTTGCTCCGCTGTTCCGGATGTGCACAAGCGGCACCTCCCGGCCCCTGCGGGTTTTGCTCAGAACCTCAACCTGAAGGTCGGGATTGTTTTTGTGCCGCGCCAGACAGCTCTCCAGGTCCGCCCGCAGATAGGGCATTCCAACGCAGAAACGCACTTCCTCCCCTCCGGCGGGAAAGCTGAAGGTAAAAGCGCCGTCGCTCACCACCCCCGCGCCCATCCAGTTCCACGTTTTCCCTCCGTCGCTGCTCACGGCGGGACCACGTACTCCCACGTTGGCCTTGCCCAGCACAAAGGTGAGTTTTCGACCGGCCGCTCCGCGCACCCTGTAATACCAGTAAAACCAGGGCGAAACACTGTCCCGCTGGTCGGGGCCCAGCGTGACGGTGTCCGCTTCCACTTTGTGCACCAAAACATTTCCGCCGGGGAAGGCTGCGTCGATTTCGACGGCGCGTTTTTCCTCGGAGTGCCCCGGACAAGTCAGCAGCGCGAAGAGGCAGGACAGAACCGGGTACAGGGCGCGCCGCAGTGGCGCGCTCCCGGGTGCGGGGGTGGGGGATGCTTTCATGGAGGGTTCAACTGGACGGGGCGGCGCCTCGCAATTTTGGTTGTTGCGAACCGCAGGGCACGGCCGCGAATGGTGCAAAAACGCACACAAAAAAAAGTGTCTGTCCCCAGCGTGCTTTGGCCAGCGGCAGCCAACCGCCGGGTTGGCCTCGGGAAGGAAGTTGGCGTGTTGACGCTCACCTCCGGACGGGAAGCGGTATCGTCCGGCCCCCGCGGTGAGCGCATTGGGGGCGCATTGGGGGCGCATTGGGGGCGGCCGCACATTTGACGAGCGGCCGTCGGGGTTTTCCCATCTGCCCCGGCGCTGGCCCCACTTCAAATTTCCAAAGAAAGCAAGGCGCGGAGGCGGGGCGCCGCTTCAGGGGCTGGAGGTTTGCCGTCCACCCTCTCCCCCAAGGTTTCCCACACTCCGCGCTTGGCATCGTTTGCAGACGAGTGCGTCAGCCGAAGATCTGGGCGTTGAGGATATTTTCGAGCATTTCCTGCCGTCCGCTCGGGAGCGTCGGAGGGGTGATTCCCAGGGCGTAGGCGTTGAGCTCGTCCAGCGAGGTGGAGCGGGACTCGATCTTCGCGCCGATCCCGGAGTTGAACCCGGCGTAGCGGTCCGCGACAAAACGGTCGATCTTGCCGCTCTGGATGATACGGTGCGCCGCCTTGAGGCCGTAGGCGAAGGCGTCCATGCCGCCGACGTGCGCGTGGAAGAGGTCGGCGGTTTCGTGGGATTCGCGGCGGCGCTTGGCGTCGAAGTTGAGGCCGCCCGTGGTGAAGCCGCCCATTTTGAGGATGCGCAGCATGATGTGGGTGGTCAGGTAGAGGTCGCTGGGGAACTGGTCGGTGTCCCAGCCCAGGAGGGTGTCGCCGCGGTTCGCGTCGACCGAGCCGAGGGCGTTGGCGGCGATGGCCACCTCCATTTCGTGCTCCATGGTGTGTCCCGCCAGCGTGGCGTGGTTGGTTTCAAGGTTGAGCTTGAAGTGGCTCAACAGGCCGTATTCCCGGAGGAAGTTGAGGCAGGCAGCCGCGTCGGAATCGTACTGGTGGGTGGAGGGTTCGCGCGGTTTGGGTTCGATGTAGAACTGGCCCTTGAAGCCAATCTTTTTGGCGTGGTCAACCGCCATGTGGAGAAGGGTCGCGAGGTGGTCCAACTCCCGCTTCATGTTGGTGTTGAGCAGGGTGGCGTAACCTTCGCGTCCCCCCCAGAAAACGTAGCCCGCTCCGCCCAATCGGTGGGTGGCCTCCAGGGCGTGTTTGACCTGCGAGGCGGCGTAGGCGAACACATCGGCCGACGGGGAGGTCCCGGCACCGTGCGCGTACCGCGGATGAGCGAAGAGGCAGGCGGTACCCCAAAGCAGTTGTTTGCCAGTCGCTTTCTGCTGGGCTTCCAGCGCGTCGACGACCTTTTCGAGGTTCTTGTGGGTTTCGCCCCAAGTGGCGCCCTCGGGGGCGACATCCCGGTCGTGGAAGCAGTAGAAGGGGATGGTGGTTTTCTGCAGGAACTCAAAGAACACCGGCACCCGGGCCAGTGCGTTGGAAAGGGAGTCGGATCCGTCGTCCCAGGGCATCAGCGCCGTCGGTGCGCCGAAGGGGTCCGAGAGGCCGTTGCGCATGACGTGCCAGTAGGCCGCGCCAAAGCGCAGGTGCTCGGCCATGGTCTTGTCGCCTACCTTTTCGTTGGCGTTGTAGTGACGGAACGCCAACGGGTTGTCACTGGAAGCGCCTTCAAAGGCGATGACGGGGATTTCTGGGAAATAGCTCATGGTGGTTTCGTTTAAGCGGGGAATCGGGGCGAGTCCGCTGTTCGCGGAGTGTCATGTGTAGGAGATCGGGGCACCCCTGCACAACCGCCTTTTGCCGGGGGGCATCGCCGTGGTCCGGAGGGCTTGGCTCTATTCGGATGCGATCTTGCGGAGGGCGGGCCCGAGGGTTTTCCAGAGCAGGTCGGCCACCTTCCGCTGCCCCTCGGCCGTGGGATGGATCATGTCAGGCTGGTTCAGTGCGGGAACTCCGCCCACGTCTTCCAACAGAAACGGCACGAACAGGGTCTTGCAGGCGCCCGCCACTTTGGGAAAAACCGCGTCGAACGCCGCGACATAGTCGGTTCCCAGGTTTGCGGGCATTTTCATCCCCGCCAGCAGGATGAGGGTTTTCGGATTCAGCGCGCGCACGGTGCGGATGATTTTGACCAGGTTTTCCTCCGTTTCACCGGGGGGCAGGCCCCGCAGTCCGTCGTTCCCGCCAAGGGCGATGACAAAGACGGCTGCTCCGGTCCCGAAGGCCCATTTCACCCGGCGCAGGCCGCCCGCGGTGGTGTCCCCGCTGACTCCGGCCGCGACGATTTCAAAGGGGAGCGATGCCTCCGTGACCTTTCGTTGGAGCACTGCTGGGAAGGCCTCGTGCCGCTCCAAGCCGTAGCCCGCGGTGATGGAGTCCCCGAGGATGACGACCCGCTGGGGGCGCACGCCGCCGGGGTTGGCGGGGGAGTCGGCTCCCGATGCCACTGACGGCGGGAGTGCGGCAAAGGCGAGCAGGCAGGCCAGCCAGAGAAGGCGGCACAAGCCGGGGAGCAGAAAGCGGCGTTTGTTCATTTCGGACATTCCTTTTTTGCGTGAATCTACATTGTGAAGCAGAGTGTGGCCATGGTTGATCCCGTGATGCCGAGGCGCGATGTGCCCGTTTTGGAGGTGCGCGACCTCGTAAAGACCTACAACGAGGCGGGGAGTCCCTTGACTGTTCTCAGCGACATCCAGTTGCGCGTCCTTGCCGGGGAAACCTGCGCAATTGTGGGGCCCTCCGGCAGCGGGAAAACCACGCTCCTCGGACTGTGTGCGGGGTTGGACGACGCCACCTCTGGCAGCGTTGCACTCGACGGGCACGCCCTCGAAAAGCTCGACCAGAACGCGAGGGCCCTCCTGCGCGGGCGTTCCGTGGGGTTCGTATTCCAGAATTTCCAACTCATCCCGACCCTCACCGCGCTTGAAAACGTGCTGGTGCCCTTGGAACTGAGCGGCCAGCCCGCTCCCGGTTCACTGGCGGAGACCCTCCTCAAGCGGGTCGGGCTCGGGGAAAGGTTGCGCCATTACCCCAACCAACTCTCCGGCGGCGAACAACAGCGCGTCGCCCTTGCAAGAGCGTTTGCGCGGCCGCCAAGGATTCTCTTTGCCGATGAGCCCACCGGGAATCTCGATGCCGCAACCAGCGCCCCGGTGGTGGAAATGCTCTTCGCGCTCAACCGGGAAAGCGGCACCGCGCTTGTGCTGGTCACGCACGACCCCATCCTCGCCGCGCGGACCGGCCGCATCATCTCGATGCGTGGGGGCCGGATCGTCTCTGAAGAACACACCGACCATGCTCAAACCGTCTAGTTCCGGAGCCATGCCGGCCACCCTGGCGGGAGCGCTCTTCCACAGGTGGACGTGGCTGATGGCGTGGCGGGACAGCCGGCAGCAGCGTGTGCGCCTGCTCTTGTATGTCCTTTCGATCGCCGCGGGCGTCAGCGCCATGGTTGCCATCCACACGCTCAAAACAAGCCTGCAGCAGGGCATCGAGACGCAGGCCAAGTCTTTGTTGGGGGCGGATTTGGTGATCTCTGCGCGCAGGCCGTTCGAGGAGGAGCTGCTCTCCCGGGTCCCCACGGGCATCAAGGCCGTCGGTCGGGAAACCGCCTTCTCCTCCATGGTGAGCGTCCCCGGTGGGGAGCGCTCGCGGCTGGTGCAGGTGCGGGCGGTGGGTGGCGGCTACCCGTTTTACGCAACGGTGGATACTGAACCCGTCGCCGGCTGGGGGAGCCTTGAAAGGAGCGGCGGAATTCTCGTGGAGCGGGCCCTGCTGGAGGAGTTCGGTCTCAAGGTAGGGGACGGTCTGAAGATCGGCGCCCGGGAGTTTCGGGTGCTGGGAGTGGTAAAAAAGGGGGTGCCGCGCAGCAGCCGCTTTAGCGCGTTCGCGCCGGAGGTCTTCATCCGGCATCAGGATTTGGAGTCCACGGGACTCGCGGGAGGCGGCAGTCTGGTCTACCACCATCGCTCCCTCCTGCTGGAAGCTGGCAGTCCGAAGGAACTCGCGGCGTTGGTTTCGGCCATCATGGCCGTGTTTCCCGAGCAGGGGGTGGAGTTTCAGACCCCGGAAAAACGGAGGGAAGCCATCGGGGAAAGTTTGGACCGGATGAAGGAGTATCTGGGGATCATCGCTCTGGTCGCCTTGATGCTCGGGGGAATCGGGGTCGCGGGTGCGATGCACGCCCACCTCAAGCGGAGGGTGCAGGCGATCGCCGTGCTCCTGTGTCTGGGCTGTCCGACGCACGTGGCCTTCGCGGTGTATCTGGTGCAGGCGTGTCTGATCGGCCTTGCCGGGTCGGGATTGGGAACGTTGCTGGGCGTCGGGCTTCATGCGGCGGTGTTGCGCGCCGCGGGGGACGTTTTGCCCGTTCAGATCGTGCTCTGGCCGGAGGTTGGGACGGTGCTCCTCAGCGGGGGATCCGGGTTTGTGCTCTGTTGCGGCTTCGCGGTGCTGCCGCTGCTTCAAATTCGGGGGATTTCGCCGCTGGCCACCCTTGCGGAGCGCACCCGGCGCAAACGCGGGGGCGACTGGGCGACGTACGGAGTCGGCGTGCTGCTCGTGCTGCTCGTGTTCGGGGTGGCCCTTTTCAACGGCACCAGTCCCCGGAGAGCACTGGGTCTCACCCTCGGGTTGGGCCTTGCGTTTGCGGCCCTTGCGGCGACGGCCTACGGGTTGATGCTCCTCACCCGGCGGTTGCTCCGGCCCTCATGGCCCTACCTGCTGCGGCAGGGGATTTCCAACCTTTACAGGCCCCACAACCAGACGGTGCTCTTCCTGCTTTCGCTTGGGCTGGGAGTGTTTCTGCTGCTGACGACCTGGGGGGTGCGGACGCTCCTCGTGCGGCAGATGCAGGTCGACGCGACGGGTAACGGACCGAACCTTTACCTGGTGGATGTGCAACCGGATCAGATTGGCGCTGTTTCCGAGGTGTTGCGTTCGCAGGAGCTTCCTCTCATCAACAGCGCGCCGATGGTCACCATGCGGATCGCCTCGGTCAAAGGCCGGAGGCTCGCCCCGCGGCGCGAACGCCAGTCCGAACGCCAGTCCGGTGTCGGCGGTGCCGCGGTTGCCAGCGAGGCGCAGCGGGTGCCCCGCTGGGTGATGGAGCGCGAATACCGCTCCACCTACCGGGCGGAACTCAATTCGACCGAGACCCTTGTCGCGGGGGAACTCAGCCGCGCGGCGGAGGGGACCGAACACGAGACGCCCGTTTCCCTTGAGCAGGGGCTCGCAAGGGACTTGGGCGTGGGCGTTGGGGACGCGATGGTCATGGACGTCCAAGGGCTCTCGCTCAACGTGCGGGTCACCAGTCTGCGGAAGGTCGACTGGAGCAAGTTCAACCTGAACTTCTTCATGGTCTTTCCGCCGGGTGTGCTTGAGGAGGCCCCGCAGTTTCAGCTGATGGCCACGCGGATTCCCGACGGGAAATCCTCCGCGCAGCTGCAACGCGCGCTGCTGGCCGTCGCTCCGAATGTCAGCGTCTTCGATCTGGATTCTATCCTCTCGACGGTGGCGGCCCTTTTGGAAAAGGCGGTTCGGATCGTGCAACTGCTCTCTGGGTTTACCTTGGCCGCCGGGGTCCCCGTGTTGCTCGGAGCGCTTCTCAACGGGCGGGAACAGCGCGTGCGGGAAAGTGTTTTGTTGCGGACGCTTGGGGCGACCGAGGGGCAGGTGCGGTGTATTCTGGTTGTGGAGTACGCCACCCTTGGGGCTCTGTCGGCCGTCGCAGGGGGCGCGCTGGCGATCGGCGCACACTGTGCGATGGCCCGCTGGATCTTTCTCAGCGCTCCCGGGATGGACTGGCACGGGGTCGCCGTCGCGTTATGCGGCGCAGTCGGCGCGTCGACCCTGATGGGGCTCTTTCTCAGTCGTGGAATCTGCAGGCACCCTCCGCTTCTGCTGCTCAGGGACAACGGGTGAGCGGGTGAGCGGGTGAGCGGGTGAGCGGGTGAGCGGGTGAGCGAGGGGCCCGTCGCCGGAGGGGCTGTGGTTACGAGGAGCGGTCCGCCTCAAAGCGGACGCCCTCTCCCTCGAGCACCTCGAACACATGCCTGAGCAACGTGCGGTAGTGCTGTTGCACCACCAAATCGCGGGCCTCCTGCTCGAGCGCCTGAAAGTCCTCGAAATCCTCCTTCAACTTAAACTCGAGGAGGGTTCTCAGCACCTTTCCGGAATCCTCAACGGGGGTGTCGGTGACGAGACCTTTACTCGCGGCACGGGCTTCGCTGTCCAAGGTGAGTTCGTCAATCCGGGACTGGAGTTCTGCGTTGCGGGATTCCAGTTGATGATTCAGACGGATGGCTTCCTCGAGATTGAGTTCGCCTGGGTTTGCGACGGGCGCTGGCCGCTCGTTACGCTTTTGGCGCCTGTCATCCTCCCGTTGGCGGAGCTGTTTTTGGGCTGCCTGCAACTCGGTGCGCAGGGTAGACACGTACTGTTCCACCTGCCGGAGGGTTTCCTGCAGGTTGAACGCCGCGGGCGCCCCCCGCCTGGACTGCGGTTGGGCAGGGTGGTGGTTGCCCGGACTGGGGACGGTTTTGGAAACATACACAGGGCGCTGTTTCTGCTGTTTGACGTGCACCGGGGAGGTTGCTTCGGCGTCCGGCGCGTCCGAGTCCTCGCTCTCGTCGGCGTCTTCTTCGTCCTCGTCCTCACGGCCCTTGGCCTCAGGATCCTCTTTGGAGTGCTGCGCATTTCGTTCCTCTCCGGGGGGGGGCTCTTCGCCTTCCTGCTCCAACTCGGGGGAATGATCCGCAGCTTCGGCCCGGGAGGAGGATCTACCCGGAGCCGCGGAGGTTTTTTCGGACGGCGCCGGAGACTTGAGAATCTCCACCCATGAATCGGGCAGGGGAGAGACCTCGCGGCGCAGGGAGGCTTGCCACTTGCCGCTCCAGCGCGAGATGCCCTTGAGCACCAACTGCTCCAAGGCCAGCGGCAGGCTGGCAAGCCGGTCGGCTGCGGCGGCCCACTTCACGATGCTGAGTTGCGTTAGAGGCGCCTGCGGTTGGTGAAACGCCCCGTGCACGGCGGCGAATACCAGCAGGTCGGCCTCGGCGGGTTTCATTTCGGTCAGCGCAATCTGGAGGATCCACGCCTTGCCCCTGCCAATGAGCACGCTGGAGAGGATGGGCGCGCCCTTTCCTTCCAACAGGCCGGTTTCCTTGTCCCGGAGCACCTTCAGCGTCAACAGGATCAATTTGAGCGCGGCGGCCGGATCCACCTTGTACAGGCCGCGGGCAATGCTGAGCCGCACCCTCGCCGCCGCCTCCCCCGTGGTGCGGGCAAGGCCGGCGAGGAACTGGGCGCGGAAAGTGGGTTTGATCTCCGGCCACGCGGAGGCAGTGGCTTGGACGGTCACCATCCAGGGCAGGTGGGGAACGCTGGCCACCGCTTTTGCCACCTCCGCCCTGCCACCCATCAGGCATTCTTGCAGCAAACGAGATGCCTCGAGCTCTTCCTCCGGGGTTAAACGCCCTCTCGCGGCTCGCGCCGCGTAGTCGTCGAGGGTTCCCGGTTCCGGCGGGGCTTGATCCTCCGGCGAGACTTCCCCGAGCGATTGCTCCTCCGAGCCGGGGTCGGGCGGTGCGGCGTCCGCTCCGTTGCTGGGAAGGTGCTCCCGGGCAGTGGCAAGAGCCTCCGCGGCTGTGGCAAGAGCCTCCGCGGCTGCGGCGTCCGTTTGTTCCGGGTGACCGGCAGGCGCTCCGGAGTCCGCAACCGCGGGTTCGACATGCTCAGGGGTAATGTCGGTCGCAGGGGCGGAGGCGGGGGATTCGGATGGAGGAAGTGATTCGGGCAATGGATTTTCCATGGCAAAAAAGAAGAGAGGGAAACCCGCGATGAGCGGGGGGTGAGGGTGGCACTATTTCGCCGTAAAGGCGAGCCGATCCCTGAGGGCTGTCGTTGGTGAAATGAGGTGGTTGCGTGCCCGTGGCTAGGCTGCGGGCTTGGTTTCGTCTGCAAAAGATTTGAGGGCGTCCCCGGTGACCTCTGCCAGGACTGCGGACCGTAGGATCTGGCGTTCCCAGGCATACCGGCGTAGCAGCACCTTGAGGGTCGCGGTCAAGGGCACGGCGAGAATCGCCCCGAGCAACCCACCGATCAGGAAGCTCCAGGAGAAGAGGGACACAATCACGGTGAGCGGATGAAGTCCCACCCGCTGCTGCACCACCTTCGGGGTGATGTAAAAACTGTCGATCTTCTGGACCAGCACGAAGATCCCGGTGACCACCACTGGGAAAAGCCAACCGGGTTGGGCTGGGATCCAAGTCCCCCCGATCTGGACAGCGGCGATGATCACAGCGGGAATCCAACACAGCAGGATTCCCAGATAGGGAATGAGGCCCAGGAGACACAGGACGAGCCCGATGAGGATCCCGAAATCCAAGCCGACAATCATCAACCCAAGGGCGGTCAGGCCGCCATTGATCACGCTCACCAAAAGTTGGCCGCGGAAGAAGGCGATCACATAACCGTTGATCTCGGTGAGAGCGGAAACCAGTTCGGTTTTGAATTCGGAGTTCTTGAGCGGGAGATAATCCTGCCAAGTCTCCGAAATGTAGCGGGCATCAATCAGAAAATAGAAAAGGTAGATCGGGATGATCACCAGCGAGATGAGAAAGCCGAAAACACTCAGGAATCCACCGACGCTTTTTTGAAGCACCCGGATGCTGTTGTTGATCAGTGCCAGCAGCGAGTTCTTCAACCAGTCCCCGCGCAGGAATTGTTGGACGTCGAGCAGTTCCTCCAGTGTCGTGGAGGGCTTCGGTGGCGGTGCTTTGGCGGCTTCCGCAGCATGGCCGCCCGGAGCCCCAGCAGCGACTGGTGTGTTCTGGAGCGGCGCCGGCGGGACGGTTGGGCTCTCCAGTTTGGCGTCCTCCTCTGCGGTGTCAGTCAGATCGGGCAGCACGTTGAAACCGGTGCGGTTGCGAAAGTTTTTGGAGAAATCGTTGACCTGATTCCACGCCGCGAGCGTGTACTGCCCGCTCTTGTTGTAGAGTTTGACCGTCTGGTGGGAGATGAGCGGGATGAGCCAGATCGCGCCCCATAAAAGCAGGGCGGTTGCCATGGCAAACACGCTCAACACGGAAACGGTCCGGGGGATTTTCCATTGGTCCAGTTTTGAGACCACGGGTTCGAGCAGGTACGCCATGACGCCGGCGACCGCGATGGGGATCAGAATGGGCTGCAGGAAGCCCAGCACCTCAATTCCCAGCCAGATCAAGCCCACCGCAATCGCGCCGATGGTCACCACCGCCACCGAGGTCAACGCAGACCAGATGGTTTTCCGCTGCCAAGGGGTGGGGAGTAGGGGTGAGTTCATTCAAGCCGGTGCGTACCGAGGTGGCCGGCCATTCACGTATCCCACACAATCGGACCGTTTCCAAGAGGCTATCGCGGGTTTCCCGAGGGAATCCGCCAGAGCGCCTGGATGGAAATCGCCTCCGAGCGGCGGACTCCGCCGACGGCCGGGAGGTCGCTCGGACGGCCTGGCCTTACGAGGACCGGCTGGGGAGCAACTCCTCTATCGCATCGCCGAAAGGCAGAATGGGCATCGGGCGCCCCTGATGATCGAGGAAGCTGTAGGAATGGTCGATCCCAAGATGCTGGTACACGGTCGCCCACAGATCGTTCGGAC
This sequence comes from Chthoniobacteraceae bacterium, assembly GCA_044376515.1. Classification (GTDB taxonomy): domain Bacteria; phylum Verrucomicrobiota; class Verrucomicrobiia; order Chthoniobacterales; family Chthoniobacteraceae; genus Chth-196. Next base: position 16,043 of record JBILKV010000013.1, read on the forward strand.
TCAGAGGCCGTTCCACCGGGTACTCGCCCCGGCTGTTGGTCGCCCCGATGATCTGGCCCGTGCGCATCCCGCCACCTGAGACGAGCATGGACATCGCCTTGGGCCAGTGGTCGCGACCGGGCTGGGAGACCTTGTTGGCGGTGCCAACCTGCGTGCTGATCTTCGGGGTGCGCCCGAATTCGCCGGTCACCACGAGCAGCGTCTTCTTGTCCAGGCCCCGGGCGTAGAGGTCTTCAATGAGCGCGGAGACCGCCTGGTCGTAGGCTGGAAAGCGCCAGCGGGCGTCGTTGAAGATATTGCAGTTCACCGCGTGGCTGTCCCAGTTGTAGACGCAGTCAGTGGGCTGAGGTTTCCCGGGGAAGGGGTTTTCCCAGACCATCTCGACAAAACGGCAGCCCGCTTCGACCAGGCGCCGCGCCATCAAGCCCCTCTGGCCGTAGGCATGCATCCCGTAGCGTTCCCGGACCCGCAGGGGTTCCTGTCCCAGATCGAATGCGTCCCGGACCTTGGCGCTGGTCAGCATCTGGTAGGCGTTCTGGTTGAAACTGTCCATCGCCTGCAACACTCCGCTTTGGTCGACGTCGCGCCGTAAATTATCCAGTCCCCGCCTCAGGGCCATACGGTCCTCGAGGCGGGTCTCCATTTCCCGCGAGATGCCGAGGTTCTGCACCTTGAAGCCCTTGTCGCTCGGGTCGCCCGACACGATAAACGGGGTGTTCGAACTGCCAAGATACGCCGGGCCGTTCGCGAAGGTGTCAATGCCGGCGCGGCCTGCATCCGCTCCGAAGACAACGGGCGGCATCCCGTCCTTGAAGCCCGCGCTCTCGGTGAGGCACTTGAAGACAATGCTCGTTACAGCGGGGGCGTCGTTCACGGTGCCCACGGGCGTCGCCGGGACGCGGCCGGTGAGGAAGCGCTTGTGGCCGCCTCCGTGGTCGGCGAACTCGTGACTGACCGAGCGGATAATGTTGAACTTGTCGGCGATCTTGGCCTGCAAAGGAAGCAGTTCGCAGATCTCGATCCCCGGCACGTTGGTCTTGATTGGCTGGAAAATGCCCCGGTATTCGAGGGGAGCCTCCGGCTTCATGTCGTAGGTTTCCATGTGCGGCGGACCGCCCGGAAGCCAGATGAAAATCACCGAGGTGTCCGAGGGTATCGCCGCTTTGGCGGATTCCCCGGCGCTCACTGCGGCCTTGAGCTGCAAGGCGTCCGAAAGGCTCATTCCCGCCATCGTCAGCCCCCCGAACTGGAGAAAGCTTCGACGCGAAATGGGGCCCGGGCAAAAGTTGGTCTTCATAGGGGTACGTTCGGTTTTGTAGTGGATCGGTCTCTGTCGGGCGAGCGTGGAGCGCGTTGGTTCCGGGGTGGGGCGGGCGGAAATCTCAAAGGGACGCTCCTCAATGGTTGAGCAGAAATTCGCCGCTGCTGATCAGTGCCCACAGCAAGTCTTCCCAGGCATTCCGCAGCTTTGCGACCCGCTCCGCTTCTGCGGACCCGGATACCTTGAAAAGATGCGCCTTGGCACGCTCCACTTCGGCCGTGGTTGGAGGGCGGCTGAAGGCGGCGAGGTAGATTTCCTCCACCTTTTGGTCGTCCGAACGGTTCTTGTCCTCGGCCAGTTTCTTGGCCCTGCCGGAGGAATGGGCCAGCTTGTTTTGAATCTGGTCCGAGGTTGCCAGCAGCAGGCTCTGGCCGAGGCTTGCGTTGCTTTGGCGTTCGCAGGTGCACGCGGTGGTGGAGTCTGGGCGGCCGAATTCGCGCAGGATTCCACCGCTGTTGTAGGAGTTGTCAGGAAGCTGTACCGCCTTGGTGGCGGTCGGCTGGTTCGCCCAGTTGTCGAAGGTGCCCGCCACCGTATTCACCGCGTCGAGCAGTTGCTCGGCCGAAAGACGGCGCGCGTAGAAGCGCGAGAAATACTGGCTTTCGGAGGCGTTGTGCGAAGTGGGCGCGGAGTCGAGTTGGAAGGTGCTGGAGTTGGCGAGGGTTCGGAGCAGGTGTTTGAGGTCGAACCCGCTCCGGATGAAGTCCGCGGCGAGTGCGTCGAGCAGTTCCGGGTGGGATGGGGGGTTGGTGTCCCGCAGGTCGTCCTCGGGATCGACCAGCCCGCGGTTGAAGAGAATCTTCCAGTAGCGGTTCACGAGCGCCTTGGCGAAGAAGGGGTTCGACTTGTCCTCCATCCAATCCGCCAGAGCCCCGCGGGCGTCGTCGTCAGGGGAAAGCGTGGCGGCCTGCGAGCCAATCGCTGAGGGCGGGAGCTTCTCACCCGTTTTTTTGTGCACCGCTTCCGGCGCTGTGCGCTTGAGCGACACGATGAACTCGGCCATCCGGCTGGGGGAGACGATGCGGTCAACCTGCGAGAAGTAGGCGCCGAGGGCGTAGTAATCCTTCTGACTCCACTGTTCGTAGGGGTGGTGGTGGCACTGTGCGCATTGGATCCGCACTCCCAGAAACAGCTGAGCGGTGTCTTCTGTCTGGATGATTTGGGTGTTGAGCTGCCGGTACCAGGTGACCGCCGGGTTGGCAAAGGCGTCTCCCGTGGCGGTGAGGAGTTCGCGGGCCAGTTGGTTGTAGGGTTTGTTCCGGTAGAAGCTCTCGCGCAGCCATCCGTGGAAGGCGATGTTCCCGTACACATGCGAGGGGTCCCGCGTGTTGGGCAGGTCGCCCCTACGGTTGCGCAGCAGCGAACTCCAGTAGTTGGCGAAGGTGTCCGCGTATTCGCCGCTCTCTAGGAGTTGATCAATCCAATGTGCCCGCTTGTCGGGATGCGAATCTGCGGTGAATGTTTGGGCCTCGTCGGGTGTCGGCAGTCGGCTGGCGAGCACCAGCGCCGTGCGACGCAGGAACGTCGGGTCGTCACAGATGCCTGAGGGAGGAATGCCGACCTCCTTGAGCCGGGCGAAGACGGCCTTGTCGACAAAGTTGCGCTCCAGTGGAAGCGTTCCCACCGGCGCCCCGACCGGCAAAGTAGCCCGGAAGACCGAGACCTTGTCCTGGTAACGAGCCATGACCGCCACCGAGCCCGGGATGGTCCCCATGGTGACGCTGCCCGAATGTTCGTCGACGGCCACCAGTCCCTTGACGTTTGGCTCCAGGGAGGCGAGGGGGGTGACGTCCCTTGACTCGCCGTTGGAGAAGCGGGCTGTCACCGTGAGTTTTTGAGTGTCGCCCGTGCGCATGAGCCGCGCATCCGGGGTCACCGCAATCCCGAGCAAACGGGGCCGCCCGGCGTCGGCAAAATCATCCGGCATGCCTTGGCCAATCCAGCGGCGGAGCGTTTCGTACGCGGGTTTTCCGGGCTCCAGTCGTCTGCCTCCGCCGTGGGGGGTGATTGCCGCGCCTTTGGTGAGCAGCAGGCTCTCATCAGGCGCGGAGGGAACCACCCGCCTCCCGCGCTGTTCGTGGACAAGGTGGTCGTAGTCTTCATCCGGTTCAAAACCGAACAGTGAAAGCTTGAATCCGTTTTGCCCTACCGCCTTTCCGTGGCACGCGCCACCGTTGCACCCTTGCTTGGTGAGGATTGGAACAACTTCGTTCACGAAACTCACCGGAGTTTCAGCGGACGCGAAGGAGGTCGCCAGCAGGGAACCGGCGAGCAGCAGGGAGATGTTTTGCTTTGGGGAGAGGAGCATGTGAACCAATGGTTTTCCGGGATGAGACCGCCGTCGCAACGCAGGACCCTTTCTCGAAACCTAGGGTGATGGAACGTCCCGTGAAGTTAATTTGTTTGGGAACCCTTTGATTAGTCACTTTTCAAACATTCATTCGTCAGGTAGGGCCGTCCGGCCGAACGCTTGTGCATCGACCATCCCCAACGCCCGAAGTGAACGGGAGGTTCCCGCTTCGTGCAAAAGACCGGGTCACCAAACCACGGAGATCCAAAGGGCCGCGGCCATCGCGGTTGCGGTCGGCGCTGCAAACAAACGGTAAAACGGTGCGTGGCCTCGGAAAAAACCCGCCACGAGACCTTCAATTTTAAGAGGTCGGACGCCGGCGGACGGTCGCGTTAAAATTTGGCATCAGCCCGGAATGCCGCGCGATGCTGACTCTTTGAATGTTCAGGGTTTCGCGGGACGGTCTTCAAGGTCCGGTTGATTCGCGGCGATCGTTCACCTGGCGAGGTCCCAAGGGCTTGAATGCCGGCAGGGGGAACCCACTTGGCTTCGGAGCGCCAACCCTGCGGTAACGAAAAGGATCTTCAGCCGAGAGGTTCTTGGGCCTCCTGAACGGCGCTCCCTTCAGGCGTGAGCTCCGGGGCGCTCTCTTCTGCAGGCTCCAACTCTGGAGCCGGATCCGCGCCCGCAACGGGTGCCGCATCAACGGGTGCCACATCAACGGGTGCCACATCAACGGGTGCCACTTCAACGGGTGCCACTTCAACGGGTGCCACTTCAACGGGGGCCACTTCAACGGGGGCCACATCAACGGGGGCCACATCAACGGGGGCCACATCAACGGGGGCCACATCAACGGGGGCCACATCGACCGGTGCCACATCGACCGGTGCCACATCGACCGGTGCCGTCTCTACCACGGGGGGCTCCACGGCAGAGTGTTGCTCCACCGAAACCGGTTCATGCCCGGAATGGGCAGTGACTGGGCGCTTTTCCTCGGCCTCATCCTCCACTTCATCCGGTTCTGGGTTTCTCTGGTCCGCGTCCGCGGCTGCCTGTTGGTTGGGCGAGAGGGGCAGATCCAACTTCCCGTCGGCAAATTCCAGCACATGGCCCGCATGGACCAGGTAGTGGAGATCTGCGGCGAGTTGCGTTTTGCGGGCGGTAAGTTCCGGCGATTCCACAGTGTTACCTTCGGCGTCAACCGGCGCGTCCAGACTGCCGAGGACTTTGATGGCGAGGTCGCGTTTTGCGATTCTAGGCGACTCGCCGATGAGGGTCAGCAAGGTTGCCGGTCCCTCCGCAAAGCCCTTGGAGGAGTCTGCACGTTTGGGGCGCACCGAGGAGACGTAGAGCACGCGTTTTCTGTGTTTGAACACATGGAGTCCCTCCTCGTTGAGGAAGTGGCGCAAGCCGTTGACGATCCCCGAGGGATAGGCGAGTTCCTTGTCGAAGGCCTCCCGAGCGGCGCTTGTCAGCCCGCGCTCATACATCTCGCGGACCGCCTTGCCGGAGCACTGCAACACCAATCCCGACTTGATCAAGCCAGGCAGGTGCGTCTTTCGAAAATGACTCTCGGCTTCCGCAAGCGACTTGAACTGCTTGGGATCGGCTTCGTCCAGGGTCGTGTAGACCGTGCTTCTACTGGCCTGGTTCTTCCAGTCCTCGACCGCCTGTTCGGACGCCACCACCTCGATTTCTTCCCGCTGAAAATCAAGGAAACTCATAAACCGGCTGAAGCGCTCCTCGTAGAGCTTGCGCACGGCAACCTGGTAGGCGTGGTGGCTTGTGGGGCCGAGAAACTGTCCGGTGGAGCGACAGCGGGCCACGCTCGTGTAGTTGCCCTTGGGCGGTTCGGTCGTAAGCACTTCCTCCTTGTAGTACCGCGACCAGAGGTTCCGGAAGGCGTCCCTTTCCAGAAGGTTCGCGTCGAAACTGATCGGTCCATCCTCCAACTGGTGGAGCGGGTGCGCGGCGTCCTTCGACGTGATCCGGGCGATGTGTCTCTCGGGTTTCTCCAAAAACATCCGCGCCGTGCCGAAAAGCGGGTAAGCCTTCGCGCTCTGTCTGATCTGGCGGGCGATGTGGGAGGCCGCATTTGGTTCCGGTAGGAACTCGATGCGAATCTCGGCCGGCAGCCTGCCCGAGCCGGGCCGGGGCCCGCGCTGGTCGGGTCCGTCCTGCTGCTGCGGGCGGTCACGGTGGTCCCCCCGTGCTCCACGCTGCGGGCCTCCCGGGCGGGCGCCGCCCCTGCCCCGGGGGCCTTCCTGTCTCGGCCCTTGATTCCCAGGCGGACGCCTGTCACCCGGCCCGCGGCCTTGGGTCCCGCGTCCCCCTGAATCCCTGCCTCCGCCTCCCTGTCTCGGGGGGCGAGAGCCCCTGGGGCCATCGCGTCGATCCGAGGATTCACCCGCGTGATTCGCGTACGGGTTTGCCGCGGGGGCTTCCTTGAGCCAGTCCGGTAAAAATTTGAGGTCGAGTGGGAAGAGCGGGTCGCTCATGGGTTTCCTTGGGGAGGGTGGCAGAGGTTTCGGGCTTGTGCTGGAGGAGCGGAACTGGGCTGCTTGGGTCGCATGAATGCTGGCTGGCGGGGCACCTTGGGCCAGCTTTTGAAAGTTACGAAGAAAAAAGACGCCATTCTAAGGGCTCGGGTGTAATTGCTGTTTACACTTTGGGAGCATTTCTCATAGGGTTACAGATCCAACTTTTCAAATCTATGTCTCAGCATCGTAGTCTCAAGGGCGCCAGCACTATCACCGTAAAACGCAACGTCTTGAAGCGGTTCGAGCGCGTCGAGCTTCTCAAAAAGCGCGGGCAGTTCAAGCCGGGTGACAAGGTCATTGGTTTGCGTAAGACAATGCCCGAAGCCTAGCACTTGCTAGGTCCGCGAATCGTTTTTTTAGGCTAGTTTCCGCGGGGACCCGGCAGTTTTCCGAACGCCGGGTCCCTGTTTTTTTTGCCGCCCTGTTTGCCGCCCTGTTTGCCGCCCTGTCGCCCCCTCCTGAAGCTCGCCAAGGGGCTTGATTCGGCGTCTCTGTGGGTTTCCGCGAAAACCTCCGCGCTGCTGGCGAGGACTTGCCGCCGGCACGGGTTTTCGCTCGATTGCTAGTTTTTCCCAAGGATCATCCCTTTCCATGTCCGCAACCAAACGTTCATCCAAGACGACAGCACCGCGCAAAGGCATTTGCTACCTCGCAGGAGCCGGGCCGGGCGACCTGGGTTTGGTGACCCTCAAAGTTCGCGAGCTTTTGGGGACAGCGGATGTCGTGGTCTTCGACTACCTCTGCAATCCGGAGATGCTCAAGTGGACCGGCGCCGGAGTGGAGATCATTTACGCCGGCAAAAAAGCCGGCCAGCACACGCTGCGTCAGGAAGAAATCAATGCGCTCCTCGTGGAAAAAACCGGGGCGGGCCACCGGGTGCTTCGCCTCAAGGGCGGGGATCCTTTTCTGTTCGGACGCGGCGGGGAAGAGGCCGAAGCGTTGGCGGAGGCGGGTTTGGAGTTTGAAATCGTTCCAGGGGTGACGTCGGCGATCGCTGCCCCGGCTTACGCGGGAATCCCGGTGACGCATCGCGACTTCACTTCGTCGGTCACCATTTTCACCGGACACGAGGACCCGACCAAACCAGAAACGGCGCTCGACTACGCGCGTCTGGCGGCGCTGCCCGGAACCAAGGTGATGCTGATGGGAGTGGAGCGGATGGGACCGATCACCGCCGAACTGCAAAAACACGGAATGCTGCCGGAGACGCCAATTGCATTGGTGCGCTGGGGCACCACAGGGAGGCAGGAGACGCTGGCGGGAACCGTGGGCAACATCGCTCAGCGCATTGTGGAGACCGGCTTTGAAGCGCCCGCGGTGGCCGTCATGGGCGAAGTGGCCACGCTGCGGCACAAGTTGGGATGGTTCGAAAAGCGCCCCCTCCGCGGGAAGCGGATTGTCGTGACGCGCACCCGCCAGCAGGCCGGCGTCCTGAGTGCCGAACTGCGGACGCTCGGTGCCGATGTGTACGAACTGCCCACCATCCGCATCGAACCGCCCGAGGATTTGCGCGCCTTTGCGGAACTCGTCCAAGACTCCCACACCTACGATTGGCTGGTTTTCACCAGCCCTAACGGGGTGAACGCCTTCTTTGAGATGTTTTTCAAACTCTACTCCGATGCCCGCGAAATTGGCGGCGTGCGGATTGCCGCCATCGGGCCTGCCACGGCCAAGGCGGTTAAGGCGTTCCATCTCGCCGTGGATCTGCAACCGCCCGAGTTCGTCGCCGAGGCGATTATTGGCGAGTTCCGGGCCAAGGTGGGGGACATCGAAAACCAGCGGATCCTGCTGGCGCGGGCGCAGGAAGCGCGGGAGGTGTTGCCTAGGGAGTTGGTCAAACTCGGGGCCATTGTGGACGAGGCGGTGGCGTACCGGACCGTTGCCGAGACTGAAGATGTCAGCGGTGGTATCGCCAGGTTCCGCAAGGAGGGCGCTGACCTGATCACCTTCACCAGCAGTTCCACAGCTGAAAATTTCATGGCGTTGAAACTGCCGCTGCCCGGAGGGCTCAAGACCGCTTCAATCGGACCAATCACGTCCAAAACGATGCGCGACTTGGGACTCAGCGTCGACATGGAGGCCGAACAGTACGACATCCCCGGCCTGGTTTCCGCGATCCGCGCCCACTACGGCGCGTGAGGTGGTTTGGATTCGGGGCCGTCCACCCCGGGAATCTTTCTCCGGGGGGAATTCAGGGCATCCCCCAATTCAGGATTTGCTGCGGACGAACCGGGCCAACTCGACGGTCGTCTCGTATCTGAGGAACGGGGTGATCAGGTAGATGGAGCGAAAGTGCTGGAGGGCCTCCTCGCACATTTCCTTGGCGATCTGGATACCAAGGGCCTGTCCCTCCGGGCCTTCCGCTCCGCGCATGCGTTCCCGAACCTCATCGGGAATCAGGATGCCCGGTACTTCGTTGTGGAGAAAATCCGCCTGGCGCCCGTTGAGCAGCGGCCAGATCCCCGGGAAAACCGGCACCCCGAAGGACGCGGTCCTCTCTGCCAGCAGCCGCATTCTGGCGGCGTCAAAGACGGGCTGGGTGAGGACGTAGGTGGCTCCTGCGGCGAGTTTTCGCTCGAGGCGGCTGAGCTGCGCGTCAAGGTTGCGGGCGTTGGGATTGAACGTGCAGCCGGCGCAGAAGCGTGTGGGCTGCTTGATCGACTTGCCGTTGGCGTTCACACCCTGGTTCATCTGCTGGACGATCCTGAGCAGTTCAATCGAGGTGACGTCGTAAACCGAGGTGGCGCCGGGGTGATCCCCAACCTTCGCCGGGTCGCCCGTGAGCGGGAGGATGTGGTGGATGCCCAGTGCGGCCAGTCCAAGCAGTTCGCTCTGAAGCCCCAGGATGTTTTTGTCCCGGCAGGCGATGTGCAGCAGCGGCGTGATACCGCGTTGGTGGAGGGCCGCGCCCACGGCTAGGTTGCTCACCCGCAGGATGGCCAGGGAGTTGTCGGCAAGGGTGATGGCGTCGGAACCCGCCTCCGTCAGCGCCCGGGCCCCTGCGTAGTAGGCTTCAAGGTCGAGCGTCTTGGGGGTGTCCAACTCGGTGACGATGACCGTCTTGCCCTCAGCCAGTTTTTCCAACAGCGAGGGTGCAGCGGGCTGCTCTGAGGCAGGGGCGGGGGACACAGGCTCCCCGGAGGAGGCTTTGACGCGTGACGTGACCGGTTCGGCGCGGGGGGCGGCTTTCTCCCAGACCGGTTTGAGGGGCTTGAGCGCTTCGGAGAGCGCGGCGATGTGGGAGGGAGTGGTGCCGCAGCAACCCCCAATCAGCTTGGCTCCCTGGCGCGCCAGTTCCGCGCCGATGCGGGCGAAATACTCGGGCGTCGTGTCGTATTGGAAACGCCCCTCGCTGAAGCGCGGATAGCCGGCGTTGGCGAAAACCGCCAAGGGAAGGTCTGCAGGGAGGGCGCTCACGATCCGCAGCATCGCTTGCGGCCCGTGGCCACAGTTGAGACCGACGATGTCGGCGCCCTCCGAAAGCAGGCGGTGGAACGCATCCGCAAGCGGCATGCCCCCGGCGAGAGCGCCCTCCGGAGTGCTGGCGAACGAACAGATGACCGGTCGGTGGGAAAGCCGTTTTGCGACCCGAAGAGCCATCTGCATCTCCGCAAACGCTGAGAACGTTTCCAGAAACAGGAGATCCACCCCGCCCTCGAGCAGTGCGGAGATTTGCTCGGCAAAGAAACCCTCCGCCTCCGCCGTTTCCGCCCCGCTGGGGAGGCCAAGGGGGCCGATGCTGCCGGCAATCCACGCACGGGTTCCAGCGGCTTCCCGGGCGAGGGTGGCGGCCGTCAGATTGATGCGCTCCACCTGGGATTCAAGCCCGTGGCGGGCCAGCAGGTGACGGTTCGCGCCAAACGAGTTTGTCTCCAAAAGCTGCGCTCCGGCGGCGAGATACTCGTGGTGGACCGAGCGGATCAAGTCCGGTTTGACCAGGTTGAGTTCTTCAAAGCAACGTTCACGGGAGACGCTCCGTTCCATGAGGAGCGTCCCCGTGGCACCGTCGCCGGTGAGGACCCGGGTTTGCAGTTGGGCGAGGATATCCATGAGTCTTCAGGGGAGGCTTGGCGGACGCTGCTGCCTCCGACCGATGCGCCAGTACACGCCGCGCGGCTACTGCATGAGCTTCGCCAGCGAGGGGGAGATCGCGTCCGCCCAAATCTGATAGCCTTTCGAACTAAGGTGGAGCAGATCGGGCATGACCTCCCGCGTCAGGGTGCCGTCGGCTTCCAGAAACTTCGCGCCGATGTCTTGGAAGAACACGTTCTTGCCGTCGTCCAGCTTGGCGATGTGTTCGTTGACCGTCTTGAGCTTTTCACGGGTGGCGGCCTGGGCGGTCTTGTCGCCGCGGGGGAACACCGCGAGAAGCAGGATTTTCGTCGCGGGAGACTTCTGCCTGATGGTCTCGACGATCTTCGTGATTCCCGCGGCAATTCCCTCCGGCGAATCGCTGCCGGCATTGTTGGTGCCGATCATGAGGACGAGCGCCTTTGGTGTGAACCCGTCCAGTTCGCCGTTTGTGATGCGCCAGAGAACGTGTTGGGTGCGGTCCCCGCCGATGCCGAAGTTTGCGGGGGAATACTGGCCGAAGGCGGCATCCCAGATCGCCTTGTGGCCGCCCCAGCCGGCCGTGATCGAGTCGCCGAGGAACAGGAGCTTCGCGGCATTTTCCTTCGCGATCCCCACAAACTTTCCGTGGGCCCCCACGAAGCCCGTCTGGGGTTCGCCGGTTTTCGGGTCCATTTTCGGGGCCGCGACGTCCGGCGGTTGCGGGGCGAGCGGCGCGACAGGCGCAGCCTGCTGGGGCGCGGGCGCGGTTGCGGGCGCGGTTGCGGGCGTCTGTGCGGAGAGCTGGGCGACGCCGCAGAGCGTGGCGAGGGCGAGGATCGTGGGGGTGTGTTTCATGTCGGCGTTAGGATTTAGGGCAAAGTCACCGTCTGGTCGAGTGGTGTTCGGAGAGATCCCGCGGCGCGGACCCGAGGGAAAGGTCCGGCTTGCAATCCTTCCTTTCTGTGGTGGGCTTTGCGGACCCGCAGTCCCCGGACTTTTTTATGGAAACAGCAACGACCCTCGTGGAGACCAAGACCCGTGAATTGTGTGACGCCCTGGTGCAGTTGCCCACCTTTGCGGAAACCTTCCGGAAGTATCAGTCCTTCATGGAGGACGAACTGGCCAAGTTTGAGTGGCAGATGGTCAACGACCGCGGGATGTTGCTCCAGCAGAAGGAGGCGGCCGGTCTGCCCATCGAACCCGCAGAACTGGGAGAGTTCGACGGAATGCGGGATCGGTTGCTGGAAAAAACGGTCATCAAGGAGTTTATTGAGGCGCAGCAGGAACTGGCTGCCATGCACAAACTGGTCTTCCCGATGCTCAACAAAACCTTTGAACTCGGCAGGGTCCCGGTTCCGGAAGATTTCTTCAACGACCTGTGCGATTCGACGTGCGGCATGCACTGATCCCCGCGTCCCGGATCATTCGTTTGGTTTGCGTGAGGGATTGAAGCTGAACAGTCTGAGGTATGAAGATTCGCTTCCAGCATGCCCTGTCAGCCGTGGCGCTCCTGGGCCTTTTGAGCTGCACTCAGGAACAGCGCAACCGGTTCGGCCGCGGAGTGCAAAACTGGACGGGTTCGGACGGCGTGCTTGAGATTTACGCCGGCGACAAAGTGGTGCGCAGGTTTTTGAAGGTCGAAAAGTTGAGCACTGCGATGGGGACCGACGACGGACGCCCCCGGGACTACCGTTACGGCTTCGGCGTGTTCGACGAGAACCTGAACATGGTCGCGGATCCGAATGAGAAGAAGGTCTACTTCGAGATCAGCAGCCACACCAACATGGTGTTTTTTGAAAACCCCCGTTAGGTCCGTCCCCACAGCCTTTTGCGTTCCTTTGTGAGACGTGCGGAAGGGCCCGGGGCACTCCCGACACTTTGCGTTCCGATGGTGAGGGGATAGATTCGCGGGAGCCATGTCGTCCGGCCAAAAATCACCTGAGTTCGCGCTGGAACGCGCCCCGATGCGGTTTGTCCGCGTCCTGCTGGATGATTCGGGAAGCAGGGTGTTTGACTACGGCGTTCCCGACGGTGTGGAGGTTGCTCCCGGGATGCGGGTGCGGGTTCCGGTGCGCACGCGGACACTGCTTGGAACGGTTCTGGAAGTGACCGACTCCTCTGAGGCGCGGGGGATCCGAATGGTTTCGCAGGTTTTGAAGAGCGATGCCGGAATGAACCCCGCGCTGCTCAAACTCGCCGCGTGGATGGCCGACTACTACTGCTGTCCCCTTGAACTTTCCCTCCGCGCGGTATTGCCCCAGGTGATCCGAAAATCGGAGATGACCCATCAGCGGAGGCAGCGGGTGTGTCTGCTCCGGTTGGCGGAGGAGGCCGAACTTGCGGCCATTGAAAAAAAGGCGCCGTTGCAGGCGGCCGCACTGCGTGCGCTTGCCGCGGCGGGCGAACCGGTTTCGGCTGTGGAACTGGCGCGTGCCACCGACTCGACCCATGCGGTGCTCAGGGCGCTTGAAAAAAAGGGGCTTGTTCGGATCGAGCTGGAGCGGGTTGAACGGGATCCGTTTAAGAACGAGGAGTTTGTCCATGCCCCGGCCCTTGAGCTGAATGCCGAACAGGGCGAGGTGTTTGCCCGCGTCTGCGCCGCACTCGACCAAGTGTCCGATGGGGCACCTGCTCCCAAGCCCTTCTTGCTGCACGGCGTGACGGGCAGCGGCAAAACCGAGATCTATCTCCAGGCGATCCAGCGGGTGCTACAGCAGGGACGCTCGGCAATCATGCTGGTGCCTGAAATCTCCCTGACTCCCCAAACCGTGGAGCGCTTCAAAAGCCGCTTTGCCGCCCAGCAGCAGGAGGTCGCAGTGCTGCACAGCCACCTCTCGGAGGGGGAACGCCATGACCAGTGGCATCAGATCCGCTCCGGTCGGGCGCGGATTGTCATCGGCGCGCGGAGTGCCGTGTTTGCTCCTCTGGAGAAACTGGGGCTCATCGTGGTCGACGAGGAGCATGAGCCCTCCTACAAGCAGGAGGAGGCACCGCGCTATCATGGACGCGACATCGCCGTGTTGCGGGCGTCCATAGAGCGGTGCGCCGTGTTGCTCGGCTCCGCAACCCCCTCGCTGGAGAGCTTTCACAACGTCAAGCAGGGCAAATACGAACTGCTCCAGATCCGCCAGCGGGTCGACGACAAAAAAATGCCGTTCATCCGCATCATGGACATGCGCAACGAGTCGAAGAAACAGGGCGGGGTCGTCTCCTCCCGCTTGTTGACCGCACTCGAGCAGCGACTGGCGCGGCGCGAACAAAGCATCCTCTTCCTCAACCGGCGCGGCTTTGCCACCTCGCTACTTTGCGAGAAGTGCGGGCACGTCTGCAACTGTCCGAACTGCTCGGTTTCCCTCACCTTTCACAAAAGCACCAACCGGATCGTCTGCCACATCTGCGGGCATCTGGCGCTCGCCCCAAGCAAGTGTCCCGAGTGCCGGGACCCGGGAATCCGCCAGCAGGGCACCGGAACCGAACGCGTTGAGGAGGTGGTGCAGAAGCTTTTTCCCAAGGCGGTGGTGCGGCGCCTGGACGCCGATGTGCTCGCGCGCCGGGAGGCGTTCCGCGAAACGCTGGCGGCCTTCCGGGTCGGCAAAATCGACATCCTTGTCGGCACGCAGATGATTGCCAAGGGGCTGCATTTTCCAAACGTCACCCTCGTCGGAATCATCAACGCCGACATGGGCTTGCACATCCCCGATTTCCGGGCGGGGGAACGCACCTTCCAACTGCTCACCCAGGTGGCCGGCCGGGCGGGGCGGGGGGACATTGAGGGGGAGGTGTTTGTGCAGAGTTACACGCCCTTCAGCCCGTCGATCCAGTTTGCGCGGCATCACGATTTTGAGGGCTTCTGGGACCAGGAAATTTCCTTCCGCAGGGAGTGGGATTATCCCCCCTTCACGCACATGGTGCTGCTCTCGGTGCGCTCGGCTCATCAGGCCCGTGGGGAGTTGTCCGCCCAGACCTTGGCCAAGAGCATCGCCGAGTGCGCCCCTGCGGATCTGTTCATCGGTGAACCCGCGCCGGCTCCGCTTGAGAAGTCCCATGGCGAGTTCCGGTTCCATTTGGTGCTGCGGACGCGGGCCGTGCTGCGCCTGAGCCGGCATCTGAGGCGGGTGCTGGACAAACTCAAGTTCCCAGAGGATGTCCGGGTGAGCGTGGATGTGGATGCCTATCAATTGATGTGAGTCAAACGCCGAGGTGCCTGGCAAAAGGTCGCACGCGCCTCCGCCTGGGTGCCTGTTTTTGGGAGTGGGACAGCGAACCTTTTGAAACCTGGCATCGCCCGGTTCCCGACGGAGCCTCCTTTTTGGCGCCGGTTTTGACGTGCCTTCGGGCCTTTCTCGGGCGAGCCTTCGAGCCCACGCGCCATGGCCTCCGACGTTTCCCTCACTTCCGCCACCAAAGTGTATTCCGTCTCCGAGCTGACGGCCGGGGTCAGGCGCACGCTCGAGGGGCAGTTTGGAACCGTCTGCGTGGAGGGGGAGGTGAGCAATCACCGCCATCAGGCTTCGGGCCACCAGTATTTCACCCTCAAGGACGCAAAGAGCCAGGTGGCCTGCGTTTGGTTCGCCGGGCGCTCCAGCGGGTTGCGCGCGGTTCCACTTTCGGACGGAATGCAGGTGCAGGTGCGCGGGATGTTGACGGTTTTCGAGGCACGCGGCAGCTACCAGATCAACGTGCAATCGGTACAGGCGGCCGGCGCCGGATTGCTGCAGGCCAAGTTCGAGGCGCTCAAGAGGCGGCTGCAGGAAGAGGGGCTGTTCGATCGGGCCCGCAAAAAGGCGCTGCCACCGTACCCGGCGGTGGTGGGACTGGTGACGTCCCCAACGGGCTCGGTGGTGCAGGACATGCTCAAGGTGCTCGGCCGGCGCGCCCCATGGGTGCGGGTCCTCGTGTTTCCCGTGCGCGTGCAGGGACAGACCGCGGCCTCGGAAATCGCCGCGGGGATCCGTTTCCTGAATGAGGAATCCGGCCGTTCGTTGCCAAGGCTGGACGTGCTCATCGTCGGCCGTGGCGGGGGGAGCGTGGAAGATTTGTGGAGCTTCAACGAAGAGGTGGTCGCGCGGGCAATCTTCGACTCGAAGATCCCGCTCGTCTCCGCCGTCGGGCACGAGACGGATTTTACCATTGCGGACTTTGTCGCGGACCAGCGGGCGCCGACACCCAGCGCAGCCGCCGAACTCGTGGTTCCCGACGGGGCGGCGCTGGAGCGGCAGGTCCAGATTCAGGGCGAACGGATGGAGGCGTTGCTTCGGGGGCATCTGCGGCGTTGGAGGCAGAGGCTCGAGTTTCTGGAAAAAAGCGCGCTCTTCCGCGAACCGCGCGCCCGACTGGCCGAGGCGGCGCAGCGGTTGGACGCCGAGGCGGATTCGCTGGACCGGGCTGTGCGTGACAGGCTGGCGGCGTTGACGCGCCGGTTGGAGAATCTGTCCGCCTCGGTACGGGCCCACCGGCCGGATCAGGTGCTCGCCCTGCGCCGGCAACAGACGGAGGCGCTTGCGGGCCGCCTTGAGCGGACGCTCCACGCGGAATTGCAGCTCCGCGCTCGGCAGGTCGAGCAGCTCCGGCAAAAGCTCGTGCTGCTCTCGCCCGAGGGCACGCTCGAGCGAGGCTACAGTATCACCCTCGCGGCGGACGGCACCCTGGTGAGGAGCGCCGCGGTGGCGGCCGAGGGGGACACCCTCGTCACGCGCCTGCGGGACGGCCGCGTGGAATCCGTGGTCAGTGCGGTCAGTCTCCAAACCGATCCGGCGCGGGAGTGATGAAGTCCCGATGGATCGAGGCGGCTACAGCAACTCCACCCCGCCCGTGTATTTGCGGACGGCGTCCGGGTCCAGAGTGAGGCCGAGGCCGGGCTGGGTTGGAATCGCGAGCATCCCGTCGGCGTCGATTTTCCAGCCGCCGAGGGTGATCTCGTCAATGAAGGGCGAGCCGGTCAGGTACTCGACCAGATCGGTGCCCGGGAAGGCCGAGGCGAGGTGGAGGTCGGCGGCGAGTCCCACGGCGGTGTTCCAGCCGTGCGGGATGAACTGAATACCGTGTTCCTGCGCCATCCACGCGATCCGGCGTTCTTCGCTGATCCCGCCCACCTTGGTCACGTCGGGCTGGATGATGTCGAAGGCGCGCGCCTCCAGGAAGGGCTGGAAGGCCTGCCGCCGGGTGAGCACCTCTCCGCCGGAGATCGGGACGGGCGAATGCTCCCGCAGCTTCGCGTAGTCCTCGAGCGCGTCGGGATGCAGCGCCTCCTCGAACCAGTGCACGTCGAAGTCGGCCAGCATTTTGGAGGTGTTGAGCGCCCACTTGTAGCCGTTGGTCCAGAAGGCGTCGCTGCCGCCTGCGTCAACCATCAGCTTTGAGTCGGTCCCCACGGCCTCGCGCGCGGCTTTGACGATGGCTTCGTCGGTCGCCGCGCTGCGTCTTCCAAAGGGGCCCCAGCCTATTTTGAACGCGCGGAAACCCTGCGCCTTCACCGACAACAGGTGCTCGCGCAGCTTCGCGGGTTCGTCCATCAGGAGAGAGGCGTACGGTTGGACCCGCTCGCGATAGCGGCCGCCGAGGAGGCGTCCCACGGGTTGCCCGGTGGCCTTTCCAAAAAGGTCCCAAAGGGCGATGTCGATGCCGCTGATGGCGTGGGTGACTGAACCTCCGCGGCCGAGCCAGAACATGTGTTGGTGCAGTTTTTCACTCACCCGCTCGGGTTCAAGTGCGGTCTCCCCACGGTAGAGCGGCTCAAGCAGAGCCAAGGCTGCCCGCACCAGCGCGTCGTTGGTGAAAACAGAACCCAGTCCCACGTCGCCGGTGTCGGTGTGGACGGCAATCAGGGTATGCACGCAGTCTTCGGGCTTGAGTTCGTTGCTCCAACCGCCTTCCGGCGTGGCGCCGCGCAGTCCTGCGCAGCGGATTTCAGTGATTTTCATAGGGTGTGTTTGGTTTGTAAAAGAAAGCGTGTTGCTTTGGCTGCCCGTTGCCGGGCGGGGGAGCCGATTTTAGTGGCGGGTGAAAAGTCTGGGTTCTGGCCGGAAGATTACCTCCGGGTCCAGCGGGAAAATCGGGCGCGGACAGCGGGAGTGTCCGAGGTAGGGAAGATTGGCGCTGGAGGAGCCGGGTGCGTCGATGTGGATCATTCGCGCACACCAGTCGGCATACATGTGCGGCTGGCAGTGCGGGGACTTCACAAGCACCGCGTCAAACCGCTGCGGGTTCTGGCCGTGTGCGAAAAAGAAGGAGCGGTCGTAAAGGTTCACGGGACGGCTGCCGACCACAAAGGTGAAGTTGTCCGCCTCGAGGACCGCCGTCGGGCCGGCGTCCCAGGCTTCGCCGAAGGATTCGCTGCTGAAGCGGCCGTCTGACAGGAGCCGGACTTTCGCGCGCACTGCGAGCGGTGAAAACCGCGCCGGATCAAGTGTGCCGCCAAGCGTGGTCTCGATCGTGGCGCCAACTCCGGCGGCGACCGCCAGGTGCACGGCTGGCGCATCGACAATCGGGGCGAGCGTGCGGCCCGTGTAGCCGGATTCACGCAGGGCGCGCACCACGGCGTTGCTGTCGCCGGAAGCGCCCGAGCTGGTCGCGTCGGCGGCGTCCACAAGGGCGGTTGTTCCCGGTTGCGGTTGCGACAGCAGGACGGTCATTTCCGCGAGGCTCACGAGGGGCACCCGCATCCTCGTGTGGTTGGCCCAGAAACTCTCCGCGATTTCAACGGCCTGCTGGCGGGCGAGTTCGGGCTGGTTGTCGGTCACGACAAAACTGTAGGTCTGCAGCGCTGGCACATCGGTAAAGGGGTTCCCAATGAACATCCCGGCGGAGAGGCCGTGCGCTCCGGTTTCCGCCTGCTGCGCCAGACGGATGCTCTCTCCAAACAGACCGGTGGCCGTGATGAGTTCATCGCCCCGTACCAGCGCGGGGATGGCCACCTTGGCTGTCACGGGCCGGACTTCGCCGGACAAAATCCGCAGAAGCAGGCGTGCCGCACGCTGGCCGGTCTGGAAAAAATCCACGTGCGGGTAGGTATGATAGGCCACGATGGCATCGCTGTGGGAGACCATTCGGTCGGTCAGGATTCCGTGGAGATCCAGCGACACGACAACTGGAATGGCCTCGCCGAGGATCGCTCGGGTTTGGGCGAGCAGCCAGCCCTCCGGATCAAACTCTTCGGGCGTGGCCATGGCCCCGTGCATGCAGAAATACACGCCGTCCACTGGGGGCGCGGCGCGGATCGCGTCCAGAAACTCGCGAGAGATCCGTTCCCAAGCCGCCGTGTTCAGCGGTCCGCCGGAGGTGATGAAAAACGCGCTGTAGGCCGGCACCGTCTCGATCCCGGGCGTGTTGTCAAAAACACTCAGGGCGCCCCCGACCTCGTTTTGGATGCCGCGGTGGTAGCGGAAAAACCGGTCGCCGGAACGGATTCCAAAATCCTCGTAGCCGCTCTGCTGCGGGTTGAAGGTGGACACCTCCTGCTTGCATTCTGCGATCAAGATTCTGGGCATGTGCTTTCTGGGTTAGGGGGCGACGGTGGAAGGGTTGCGCCAGTGTTCATCAAAGTAACCGGCACGGAGGACTTCCTCGGGAAAGGGGGTTGTCTGGGGTTTCCACTGCTGGGCATCCGGCAGAATCTTCACGACGGCCCAGTCCCCGTGGCGCGGGAAGAGCAGGTAGTTGAACGCCGCGAACTCCTTTTCGTGAAAGGTGTGGCCGCTGTTCAGGACAAGGTACCGACCGGTGGAGAGCGGGTTTCTGCAAACGAGCACCGGCGCGTGCTCGCTGGCAGTGTTGGCAGAGCCTCCGAATTCCAGTTCCGAGCGTGTCCACACCAGGGGCAGTGAGGGAAGCGTTTTGGCGATCCACGCATTGCTGCCAGGGTCGCCGAAAAGGATGAGGTGCTTCTCCCTCAGGTCCTCCTCGGTAACGGCCGTGTCGTCTTTGACGGGGAGGGTTCCGCGCATGTAGCGGGCCCATTCGTACTCAAAGCGCTTCAGGCTCGCTTCCGCCCAGTGTTGTACCGCCGGATTCCACGGTTTTCCGGTGCCCCGCACGCAGAGAAAGGGGGAGGCAAACGCATCGTCGATCGGGCCCTGAAGCCCGGGAGTTTTGCCAGGAAGGGCGACCGGTTCCACGCGCTCCTCACAGAGCCACCGGCCCTGCGCACGGGTAAAGACAAAGGGGACTCCTGGAGCTCGCTTCGGCACCGGAACGTCCTGTCCAAGGACGCGGACAGCGTCCACTGGCCGGCTGATGGCGAACCGCTGGATGTTGTCGGCGGTGGAGACCGTCAGCGTGTTGCCCTCTCCGATGCGGGCCGCGAACTCTGCCCGCGCGTAGTGGCGCTCCAAGCCGAGCAACTGCACCCAGTGGCAGCGGCCGTATTTGAGCGTCCAACTCACGAACCGCACACTCTCAGGCAGGCGGTTCAGTCCCGCTGTCGCGTGCTCTCCGATGCGCCGCATTTGTTCCTGATGGGTTGCGGGATCCTGCACGTGGCCCGTGCCGTGGGAGATGAGGTTGATCATTTGGAGTCCCTCCTTCGCAAAGACTTCGCCCATGTGCACGTGGGACTGGAGAAAGATGTCCTTGTCGCCAATCGCTGCGATTGCCGGAACCACGCCGGCATTCGCCGCGTAATCGACCGAGTCGAGCATGTGCAAACCCAACTCCTGATGCGGTGGCAGGGGACCCACCTTGATGAAACCCGGCATGGGTGTTTCGGAAAAACGGTGGGTGTCCACGTAGCCGCAGTAGGGCCCGAGTGCGACAAAGCGGTCGGGGTGTTTGAGGCCGAGATGCCATGTGCCGGAGGCGCCCATTGACATGCCGCGCAGCACGATCCGGTTTCGGTCGATGTTGTAGTTGCGGCACACCGCTTCAATCGCCTCGAACACGTCGGTCTCGCCGGCCCAGCGGTAACAGTTCTCTACGCGCCCGAGCGGATGCAGTTCGATGAAGGCGGACGCAGGGCCAGTCTGGGCCGCAGTGTCGCCCTCGTCGAAACGCGAAATGAAGCGCAGTTCGCTCATCCCGTGCGGCTTTGAACTCCCGTGGAGCACCACGTCCAGCCGTACCGGCTCCTTGCCGGTATACTGCTGCGGAACGACAAGCCCGTAGGGCTGTGTCGAACCGTCCACGGCGGACACAAACCCGCGCACCAGTTTGCCCCGCCGGCGCGTCCAGTTGGTCTTTCCGGAGCCGAGTGCCTCGGCGCGTTCCATGCCCCGGTCGAGCGCCTTGTGGAGGAGCACGAGATCTGCCACGCCGGGTGGGTCGTAGCGCAGCGCCCACTCGATGCCTTTGTGAAAGATTTCAGCGTCGGCCCGAAGGTCGGGCTCGAGCGAGGTGAGTGCGGCGAGCTTCGCCTTCAGGCGGTCCGCTTTTTCAGGGAGTCCCGTGGTGTCGATGTTCGCAGCGGGCGCCGTTGCCGACGGGCGCGTGACGCCGGCGCTGACGATCACGAATTCGAGAGCCTCGACGCTGTCCTCGTAGTTGGTTGTGTGTCCGGTTTCTTCGCGGTGGAGGCTGAGCACCCTGCGGTTGGTCCTCATCAGTGCGGCTGCGAGCCGAAGCGTGCTTGCGGGGGGAACGAGTTGGTCCTTTCCTCCCGTGGTGACGGCCACAGGCATCGTGAAACGGTCCGGCCACAACTCGGGACTCCGCTTGCGGTACTCGTCGGGAACCGCTGATTTTGTCCCGCCGTAGGAGGTCTGAATGGCATCTTCAAAGTTTGGATACTCCATCAAATTTGCCGTGGGGTTAAGCGCGCAAACCCCCGCGACGGATTCCGGATGCAGGGCCGTGAAAATCAGCGCTCCGGTCCCACCCATTGAACCACCCGCGACGAAGATGCGCTCGGGGCGGTAGACTTTTCGGATCTCTTCAATGATTTGAAGGACGTCCTGCTCGGCCTGGGGCCCCATCCAGGAAGTGCGCGCCCGGTAGTCGGGCGAGACCACGACCATGCCAAACCGGGCGGCAACATCACGCACGGCGCGGCACTCGGACCGCGTGTCCGCGATGAATTGCCAGCGGTCCGAACCGTGCCCGTGCAACGCGATCAGTACGTCGTGCGGTTTGGTGTTGTCAAAGTTTGGAGGCAACAGCGTGGCGTAACGCTGTTGCGACCCGTCGTTTCGCGCCTGGAAAATCACATCCTCCGGGTTCGCACCGCGGAGCGTTTGGATCTGGGCCCACAGGGAGAGGGCTGCGAAGCCAAAAATGCGAAGGGTGTCTTGGAGCTTCATGGCGCAGGGACGGGCGGTTGGTTTCGGGAAAAGTCCCCCGGGAAAAGTGTTTTGATTCCAAACACAAGCGCGACCGCCGCAACTGCGTAGGCCACCGCGGTAAAGGAAAGCAGACGCCCGATGCCGAGGCTTTGCTTGAGTTCGCCGCCGAAAAGGGTGGCGCAACCGGACATGATCGCACCGCAGAAATTGAGCACGCCGACGGCGGTGGCTCGGGAGTGTGAGGACACCACGTCGAATGCCCCCGGAAAAATGTTTCCCATGAGCAGGCCGCTGAATAGTCCGAAGCCCGCCGCCGCCACCCGTGTCTCCCAGAGCGAGACGCTGTTGCCCAGTGCGTGCAGACAGGGGGCGCACAACAGCAGGCTCGCGCACATGAGCCACAGGCGCGCGGCCCGGGTCTGCTTGTACAGGGCATCCGCCAGACGCCCGCCGCCTAACAATCCGATGGTGGTGGTCGCCTGTACAAACACCGTGGCGTTGTAGGCGGCCTCCGCCTGGCTCAGGGCGAACTTGTCATGGAGAAAGGCGGGCAGCCAGCCGTAGAGGAGCCAGAGCCCGAACACGAACACTGGAAAGACCGCGCACAGCAAAAGAAACGTATTCACCCGCAGCAGTGCAAAGGTGGCCACCGGGGCATCGTCCTTGGCTGACTCGGATGGACCGGAGTCCGGGATGGAGCGCAGGAACCAGAAGTACGGCAAAGCGTAGAGGAGCCCGACACATCCGAGCGCAAAGAAGGCGCCGCGCCACTGGCCGCGGTCGGCCATCCACCCGCCAAACCAACTTCCTCCTACGGTCCCAGCGATCTGTGCCGTGGTGAGCAGGGAGACCGCCCGCGAGCGCAGCGCCGGGGGATAGGCGCCGGCGGTGAGCGCGATGGCTGTCGGCATAAAGAGCGATTCGGAAACTCCCATTGCAGCCCGCAACCCCAGCAGCATGAACGCACTGACCGACAAGCCCGTCGCCACCGTGACAAGGCTCCAAAGTGCCAGACTCAGGACCACCAGAATCCTTTTGGAAAAACGATCCGCGAGCAGGCCGGCCACCGGACATCCGAAAGCGTAGACCCACAGGAACATCGCTCCGGTCAAGCCCAGTTGTCGGTCGGACATTCCGAGGTCGGTCCGTAGCGCCGGGAACATGGCGAACACGGCTTGCCGGTCGCAGTAGTTCAGGAAATAAGCGCCCCACATGAAGGCCAGGAGCAGGGCCGCCTGCCGTGACGGAGGTGCCGGCGTTCCGCACGCGCTCATGCCTTGAGGACCTGCGCGGCGGTGACTTGTTTCGCGATCACCGCAACGCAGTCGCCCTGCTGGGTGAGGCAGGGGGCCCGCATCGTGATGAGATAGCCCGCGCTTTGGGCGGGCACCGGTTCCGGTGCACGGTCCGGGCGTTCGAGGTGGTGGATGATGCCGACGATCTGGCCGCGTTTCACCTTGGAACCGAGGTCGACCATGATTTCGAACACTCCGGATTCCGGGGCGAGCAGGTAGTCCTCACGGTTGAGCGCCTGCGTGAGAATGGTCTCGGGTTTGCCCTCGGAAGCGCGCGTCTTCTCGCGACCCTTGAGCAGTCCAACATGCACGAGCACGTTGTGCAGTCCGCTGCGTGCGATCCGGTGGACCGAGGCGGGGATCGCCTCGCCGCCGCCGAGTTCGGTGGTCACGACGAGTTTGCCCTGGTTTTCCGCTTCGACCGGGAGGAGGCCGGTACCGGCGATGTCGGCGTAAAGAAACGCAAAGTCTGTTCCCCACGCCAGCATTGCGGCAAACATGCGCGCCCGCTGTTCGCGGTCGGGGACCAGATGCATATGCGCGCAGGGGACAAACTCCATGCTGCGCCCGCCCGAGTGGATGTCGATAACCACATCGCTCAGCGGGAAGAGGCGGGTCCGGAGAAAGTGCGCGATCTGGCTGGTGACCGGGCCCTCGGGATCGCCGGGAAACGCGCGGTTGAGGTTCATGCCATCCAACGGAGAGAGTCGGGTGGCGGCACGCGCCGCGGGAAAGTTGAGCGAGGGAATGATGATGATCCGGCCTGTGACCTGTTCCGGAGAGAGTTCGCGAGCGAGGTTCATCGCGGCGATCTGGCCCTGATACTCGTCCCCGTGGTTTCCGCCGAGGACAAGGACCGTGGGGCCTTTGCCGGCGGCCACAACCGTGATGGGAATCATCACGTTGGCCCAGCCGCCAAGGTTGTGGGAATAGGGCACCTGCAGGAACCCCTGCTGTTTGCCCGGCTTTTCAAAATCAATGGAGGTGATGAGCATCTGCGGAGGGTGTGGTGGGGGGAATTCGGTTGAGGGAAAAGGGTGGGTGAAGCCGCATCCGGTTCAGGCGAGGATGTCCCGGATGACCTCGCCTTCGACGTCGGTCAGGCGGAAGTCGCGACCGGAATAGCGATAGGTGAGGCGCTCGTGCTCGAGGCCCATGAGGTGGAGAATCGTAGCGTGGAGGTCGTGAACGCTCACTGGGTTGTCCTGCGCTGCGAAGCCGAACTCGTCGGTGCTGCCGTAGACGGTGCCGCCCTTGATGCCGCCTCCGGCCATCCACACGGAGAACCCGTAGTGGTTGTGGTCGCGCCCGAGTTTGGAGTTTGTTCCGGACATTTCCACCGACGGGGTGCGTCCGAATTCGCCGCCCCACAGCACCAGTGTGTCCTCGAGCATGCCCCTTTGCTTGAGGTCGCCAAGCAGCGCGGCGATGGGGCGGTCGATTTCGGCGGCGTTCTTGCGGTGGGTGGCCTCGATTTTTTCGTGGTTGTCCCAGGGCTGTCCCGCGCCGTGCCAGAGCTGCACAAACCGGACGCCGCGCTCCAGAAGGCGCCGGGCGATGAGGGTCTGGCGGCCGTGGACCGTGTCGCCGTAGCGCTCGCGCATTCCCTCCGGCTCGCGTGCAACGTCAAAGGCGTCGGCGGCCTCGGTCTGCATGCGGAAGGCGAGCTCGAAGGATTGGATGCGGGCTTCCATCCGCGGGTCGGTACGCTCCCGCAGGTGCGCCTGGTTGAGTGTTCGTAGCAGCGCGAGTTGCCGTTGCTGGGAGGCCTCGGAACCGCCCGTGTGGCGGATGTTCTCGAGCAGTTTTTCAACCGTGTTGTGTTTTGAATCGATGAAGGTGCCCTGCATCGCTCCCGGCAGAAAGGCGGACTGCCAGTTCTCCGCGCCCTTGATGGGGTGGCCGCCGGGACACATCGCGACGAAGCCGGGCAGGTTCGCGTTTTCCGAACCGAGACCGTACATCAGCCACGCGCCGAGGCTGGGGCGGGTTTGGATGGAGTCACCGCAGTTCATGAGCATCAGCGACGGTTCGTGGTTGGGCACCTGCGCGAACATTGAGCGGATCACCGCGATGTCGTCGGCGTAATGGGCGGTCTGTGCGAAGAGTTCGCTCACCTCGAGTCCGGACTGGCCGTAGCGCTTGAATGTAAACGGGGATGGAAACGCGGCGCCGGTCTTGCGCTCGGTAATGAAGGAACGCGGGAGGCTTTGGCCGGCATACTGTTGCAGGGCGGGCTTGGGATCAAATGTGTCCACATGCGACGGTCCGCCGTTGAGAAAGAAATGGACCATCCGCTTCGCTTTGGGCGCGAAGAGACGGGCCTGCGCCACGAGGGCCTCCGCGGGGTTGGGGGCGAGCAGGTCCGCAAGTGCAAGTGCGGCGAGACCCGTGCCCGAGCGATTCAGGAAAGCGCGGCGGCTGAGGGGTGACGGTGGAAGATTCATGGCACGGTCAATCCACAAACTGGAACTCGTTGGTCAGGAGCAGCGTCTGCGCGAGTTGCGCCCAAGGGTCAGGATCGCCGGCGACAACCGGCAGCACCGGGGGAACCAGTTGGAGTGCCGCTTCCTGTTCGGGCGCGGTGGGCGGCCTCTGAAAAAGGGCCCCATAAATGAGCGTAAGGCGTTTTGCGGGATCGGTTCCCGCGCGTTCCGCCGTCCGCGCCAGTGCGCGCGCACGGGCAAGCGTAAACGAGTGGTTCATCGAGAACAGCGCCTGCTGGGGAACCACAGTGTCCGTGCGTTGGGGAATGGAAAGGTCCGGGTTGGCGAAGTCGAAGATGCGCAGGACGTCAGGCAGGCGCTCCCGGTCAATGTGGGTGTAGAGGGTCCGGCGGGTGTTGGCAGCGCTGAACAGTTCCATGGGTTTGCCCCCAAGGCGCCGCTCCAGCTCGCCGGTGGCGCCCAGCCAGGCGTCCCGCAGTTCCTCGAAACTGAGGCGGCGCGGGTTCATGCGCCAGAGCAACCGGTTGCCGGGGTCGCCCTCGAGCGCGCGTGCGCAGTTGGGGTCAGCGGGGTTGGTGCGGGAGGACTGCTGGTAGGCCGCCGAGAGCATGATCGCGCGGTGCAGTTTTTTGACGCTCCATCCATTCCTCATGAAACTTGAGGCGAGCCAGTCGAGCAGTTGCGGATGGCTTGGCAGGTCCGCGCGCGTGCCGAAGTCGCTTGGGGTGGACACGAGCCCTTGGCCAAAGTGATGCATCCAGACGCGGTTGACCAGCACCCGCGCCGTGAGTGGATTTTTTTCTGTGGCAATGAGCTCCGCCAATTCGAGGCGGCCACTGCCCTTGTGAAACGGTGCTCCATCCGCGGGAGAAAGCACCTGAAGAAACTGCCGCGGTACGGTCTCGGTTTTCTGTAGCGGATTACCCCGCTTGAAAACCCGAGGCGAAGCCGGCTTGGCGCGGTCGACGAGGATGGTCGCATGGGCGGGCGAGTCGGGGGTTTGGATGAGGAGGCGGTCCACCTCGCCCTGGAGCTTCCAGAGTTCCACGACAACGCTGTTCGGGAAAAAATTCTCGATGTTGGAGATGTGTTCGTCCGGTACGGAACAGGGGCTTTCACTGCCGTAGAGCATGACGCGCAGTTGTTCGGCGGCGGGGTCGGGGAGGCGCTCCGCGGCGGGGTTCTGCTTGCGCAGTTCGCGCCATTCTTTTTGGACGGCGGCGAAGAGCGCGCCGTAGCGGTCCGCTACCTCGCGCAGGCTCGACGGCGCATTTTCAAAGGAGGCGGCTACTTTGGGGTGGATGCGCTCCGAGGGGAGCGCCTGCAAGGCATTGGCGACCGCAGGGGCGCCCGCCGCAAAATCCGCAGCGGGGATTTGTGAGAAAGCCCGCCAAGGCTCGAAGACGGGGTCCGCGCGTTGCGCCGCGGCGAAGAGGAAGGCTTGCCAGCGGCGGACGAACTCCGGATTGATGTCCGCGGGCCCGAGGAGTTGGCCGAAGGTTTCCTCCGGATACTTGTCGAGCTCGGTTTGCGCGAGGAGATGCGCGGCAACGCTGGAGCGGACCCGCTCGGACTGCTCTTCTCGGCGCTGGGCGAGGGTGGTTTCGAGCTTGTGGAGTCGCGCGGTGAGCTCGTTGACGAACGCCGGCGGCAGCCGCGTCCCTAGCCCGCAGGGAACCAGTTGTTCAGCGCTGCTTTGGAAGACGCCGTAGAGGGCGTAGTAATCCCGGGTGGGGATGGCGTCGAACTTGTGGTCGTGGCAGCGGGCGCACGCCACGGTAAGTCCCTGGGTGCCGCGCATGAGCACGTCAATACGGTCGTCGATGATGTCGTGGGTGACGCCGAGAAAACGGCGGCCAAGCGTGAGGAAACCCATCGCGGCGAGGTCCGGTGACTCGGCGGGAACAAGCTGGTCCGCGGCAATTTGCAGTTTCAAAAAATCGAGGTAGGGCAGGTCGGCGTTGAACGCGCTGACGACCCAGTCCCGGTAGGACCAAGCGTGGACAAACCGCTTCTCTTCACGCCCGTAAACGTAGCCCTTGGTGTCGGAATAGCGCGCGACATCCAACCAGTGTCGCGCCCAGTGCTCGCCGTAGTGG
>JBILKV010000272.1:0-5202 GCA_044376515.1 Chthoniobacteraceae bacterium
AGCTGAAAGAAAATGAACACTGACCCCTAGTTCCCACCTCGGAACACCTCTTTGTTTTTGGAAATGCGGCTCGCAACCGGACAAAGATTCTCTTTTCGGATGCAAGCGGCATTTGGGTGTGCGGCAAAAGGCATGCGCGCGACCGCTTTCGGTGGACGCCTCGGGAGGAGGCGCGCGACGCCGGAGCAAAGGCGTGTCTCTCCGCGGCCGAACTCTCGATGCTGCTGCACGGATTGAGCCAAATGTCAGGCGGCGCCTCGACTCGTGTGAGCGGTCGAAATGGGGCGAAACGGAGAGATTCGCACAAGAACCCGACAAATCATTGCATTTTTTGAAAGGATTTGTACCGCCTTTGCGGCTCCCCTCTGTGATGCGTGCGCTCCAAACCTACGAAACCCAGCCTCCCAAAATCAGCCCGAATGGATCACGCCAATCCGTCCATGCCCCCCACCGCTCCCAAGCGTTTCCAACTCGCACAGGATCTCATCTCAACCCAGAATCGCGGCCACCACATGTCCGTGCACGTCTGTCAACCGGCGGTCCACGCCGCTTGCTCGGAAGATTAGACGCTCATGATCGATGCCCAGCAGGTGCAGGATGGTGGCATGCATGTCGTAGCCGGTGGTGATGTCGCGCATCGCCTGATAGCACCAATCGTCGCTCTCACCGTGGGCAATACCGGGGCGGATCCCGGCGCCCCAGAGCCAACTCACGAAGCTGCCGCAGTTGTGGTCCCGGCCGAGCGAGCCTTGTGAAAAAGGCGTTCGACCGAACTCGGTGGTCCAGACAACAAGGGTGTCTTCGTCGAGGCCGCGTTGACGGAGGTTGCGAAGCAGCGCGGCAATGGGCTTATCTATGCTGGCGGCCATCGGTGGGAGCTGCGTGGGAATGTTGCCGTGGTTGTCCCAATTGTTTGTTGCCCCCTCGGGACCGCTCCACACTTGAACAAAACGCACGCCTCGCTCGATAAGTCGTGTGGCGAGCAGGCAGCGCTTGCCGAAGTCGGCAGTGGCTTTGTCTGTGCTATCGAGACAAAACGCCCGGCGCGCGGACTCGGGCTCACGCATCACATCGAAGGCCTCAGGTGCACTGAGTTGAAGCTTTGCGGCGAGCTGATAACCGGCAACGCGGGCATCGAGTCGTGAATCACCCGGATGCTGCGCAGCGTGAGCGCGATTCATCTGGTTCAGCAAGGCGAGACCGTCGCCATCCGCCTCTCGCGTGGCGAATGCGAACTTGTCGCTGGCAAAAAGATCGGAAATGGGCTGCGGCGCGCCCGCTCTAATTACAGTCCCCTGATGCACCGCTGGCAGGAAGCCGGAGGTGAAGCAACCTCGTCCGTTGTAAGGTAAGCCGCGCGCATCGGGCAGCACGATGAATGTGGGCAGGTTGTCGGTGAGATTTCCGAGCGCGTAGGAAACCCATGCGCCCATGCAGGGAAAGCCGGGCAGCAGGAAGCCGTTGTTCATGAGGTAAGCGCTCTGCCCATGGACATTTGAGCGACCCTGCATCGCCATGAGAAAAGCCATCTCGTCAACGAGTTTCGCCTGCTCGGGAAACAGGCTGCTCGCCCAGCGTCCGCTCTGGCCGTGCTGCTTGAATTCGAAGGGGCTCTTCATCAGCGGCCCCTGCATTCCTGTTGCGCCTTCGATCTTTATTTTCGAGCCGAGCTTCTCCCCGTGCTGCTTCGTGAGTATCGGTTTGTGATCCCAGAGGTCCATGGGGCTCGCGCCGCCGTTCATGAAGAGCTGGATAACACGCTTGGCTTTTGCCGCATGATGAATGCCGCCTTTCAACTCAGGCCGCGGCCCGGGGACGTTGGCGGACGCATCGCGAGCGAGGAGTTGCGAGAGCGCAACTCCTGCGAATCCGCTGCTGATACCGGCGAGGAAGTGGCGTCTGGTGTGAAGTGGCGATGCGTTCATGGGTCCGTGGTGACAGCATTCACCGAAGCACTTCACCTTTCGTTGCGTTAGCAGGCACATCAAGCACCTGAATCTGGCACACGGTCTTGAAGCGTGCGTGGTCGGCAAACTCCCACACGTTTTTCTTGTCGTGCGTCACCTCGAAGGCCATCGGTTGGCTGCCCTCGAAACCGTGGCCGAGGTAGTTTCCAATGACGGTATTGCCATTCGAGAGGCGATGGATGCCCATCGGGATGCGAAGTGGGTTGCCGGGGATCTCGTTCTCCGCAATCTGCCAGACTGTCTTCAAGTTTTCGTCGAGTTCGACGATACTCGTCTTGTCCCAAAGACTGACGATGAGATGCCCATTCGGCAGCTTCACTACTTTACCCGGGTGTCCGTCAAAGGGAACCTCGCGCAACTGCACACCGTCGGCGTCGAGTTCCACCACCTTCTTCTCATCCATCAGGCAGACCCAGTAATGCCCGTCACTCGCGCGCCGCGCACCGCGAAACTGATGACTCACCAACTTGGGGGATGACTTCACCAGCATTTCCTTCACCACCTCGCCGTCGCGGCCCACGATCACGATGCGGCCCGTAACGCACTCGGCCACCAGCACGTTTCCATCGGGCAAAGGCTGGCAGGAATGCACCAGCGCCTTCGCGGGCGCCTTATATTCCCACACCACATTCTTATCCATCGTTACCTCCGCCGCTCCGGTGATCTGGCTGAAAAGGACGTTCCCATTTGGCAACAACCAGCAATCCTGTGGCGTCTTTGCCGGAAACTCCCATTCGATATCGCCCTTGGCCGAGACGATGGCCACGCGGTTGGCTTTGTAGTCGGTGCAGAGGACACGATGACCTATGGGCACGTCGGCCGAGTGCATCGAGACCGTTGGAATAAGCAGAAGGAAGGAGAGGATCAGGGTTTTCACAGCGCGGATGGGGTTCAATTCACAAACAGGAACTCGTTGCTGTTGAGGAGAACGCGGCAGAGCGCGGCGAGGCCGTTCTGCTGTGCGTACGCGGTAAAGTCGCGGAGTTCATCTTTTGTCGGCTCGCGTAGAAAAACTCGCCGCACGGCACCGGAAGGCGTGGTGATTTGCTTGGCCAGTTCACTGCTGAAGTGCAGGACAAAGCTGTTGTTGTAGAGCGCGAGGGATTGGAGCGAGGAGGCGGAGAAACCGCGACTCGGGGCGAGCAGTCCCAAATCGGGAAAGTCGAGCGTGTCCATGAAAGGATCGGGCACGCCTCGCCATACAAAGCGGTAAATGCTTCGGCGATGTTTTGGCAGCGCGGACCAGTCATACGCAGCGTAGTCGAGCGTGGGCGTGAGCTGAACGGGCGGGCCGGTGATGAATTGCCGCTCGCTGGGACCGCCGGCGGTGAGGTCGAGTCTGTCTGCTGCGGCGAGGACGAAGTCGCGGTAACTGTCGGCGTCGAGTCGCAGACGGTTCATGCGCCAGAGCAGGCGGTTGTCGCCGTCGAGCTTCGCCGCATCGTCGCGGTGCTCGCTGCTCTGGCGATACGCGGCGCTGGTGACGATGAGGCAATGGAGATGCTTCAAAGAGCCGCCGCTGTCGCGCAGTTCGCACGCGAGCCAGTCGAGCAGCTCGGGATGCGACGGCACGCCGCCCATTCGCCCGAAATCGCTCGGCGTATCGCAGATGCCGCGACCGAAATGATAATGCCAGACACGGTTTGCGATACTGCGCCAGGTGAGCGGGTTCTTATCATCGGCAATCCAATCTGCGAGCGCGGCTCTCCGTTCAGATTCATCGCCGGCGTGCGCTTGGGTGAAACGCGCAGGCGGCACCTTCACGGCACTGAGCGCGCCGCTCTTGGCATCAGCGATGGGCTTGTCGAACTCGCCGCGCTTCAAGATGTGCACGACCTTGGGCTTTGCCACCGTCGTTGGTGTGCCTTTGCTAACGGCCAGTAGCACACCCGCCTTTTTGCCTGCGCCGTAGACCAGCGCTGGTGCCGGCAGCTTTTGTATTTCATCGGCGGCACGAAGGCGCAGTGCATGAGCAGCAAGAGCGAGACGTTGTACCTCTGTGCGTTTCTCGGCAGGAATGCCGAGTGCCCCGGCAGCAAGCGCTGGCATTGCTGCAACGCGGGCCACGGGTTCATCGCTGACAGAAAGTTTGAAGCGCCCCACGAGATGCGACTGCGGAGCGAGCTGCTTGAGCGAGATGGTGAGCTTCGCGCCCGGCTTCAAGAGGAGTGGAGCGGCGAGTTCGAACACCGCATGGTGCGACTGCCCCACGGCAGGATGAATGCCCCAGCCAGTGGCAGGATTGCCGTCAATCGCAGCAGCCGCCGCGTAGCCCGCTTGATTGAAATCCGCCGTCGCACGCGAGAACTTCAACTTTACCGGCGACGCTGCTCCAGCATCGAAGACCTGCGCCTCAATCTCACTCACCGTAAGATTGCCGTTGTCCTGTCTGCCCGGACCGTTCTTGGGAAGCGATGTGTCCGCGATCACATCTAGTCGCAGCGCGGTGAGGCTCGCAAGCGACGAGGTCGCGGTGATGACATACGTGTCCTTCTCCGGCTTCGCACCGCCGGAAATGATGACCTCACCGCTGCGCGACAGCGTCGCGCCCTCGATGCTGACAAAGCTCTCGTATCCCAACACGGTCCATTGCACGGCCGGCCCCTGATGCTTCTCCCATTCTGCCACGAGCGCCTCGTTTTCTGCTGCGAGCAGCACGGCTGTGTCCTGCGCCTCAGCGGCGGTCAATAAGGATTGCCACCGCTTTCGCTGTTGCGCGATTTTCGTGTCTTCATCAAAGGGAATGTCGCCCTCGATGATGCCTGCAAACACCGATTGAAGAGCGTAGTAGTCCTCCTGCGTGATGGGGTCGAACTTGTGAGCGTGGCAGCGTGCGCAGTTTGCCGTTGTGCTGGTAAAGGCTGCCATGGTCTGTGTCACCAGGTCATCGCGGTCGAGGTAGTCGAAGTTCGTGGGAGCAGTCTGAAAGGCGCTGTGGTCAAACACACCCGCACCGAGAAATCCCAGCGCTGCAGTGAGGCGCGGCTCTTCAGGAAAGAGACGGTCAGCCGCGAGCTGCTCACGCACGAACCGTGGCCACGGTGTGTCTTTGTTCAACGCCTCGATTACATAGTCGCGATACCGCCACGCATGATCCCGCGGAAGATCGTGCCCACAACCATGCGTCTCCGCGAAGTGTATCGTGTCCAGCCAGTGCCGCGCCCAGCGCTCGCCATAGCGAGGCGACGCGAGGAGTTGATCCACCAGACGCTCGTAAGAATCTGGGGCGTTGTTT
>JBILKV010000273.1:0-5158 GCA_044376515.1 Chthoniobacteraceae bacterium
AATCCTCCCCGCGCTTGATGCCCCATGCGTCAAAAACGGTTGGAACCATGGGACCGAACTGCGCGAGCGCCACCTTGCGCACCCCTTCGAGCAACTCCTGGCCGGTCACGTGCCGGCTGCGAGGTTCCCGCACTTTTTTACTGTCGGAGGCCGTGTGCTCGAGTACCTCCCGGAGGAAGAAGTACGCGTCGCGATCAAACTTTGGGTTCTTCTCTACGATGAGGTCTACGGCGGCGGCAAAATCGAGTTTCAACATGGGCGGCAAAAGGCGCGGCAAAGCCCGCAACCGCAACGCTAGCACCTTGCGGGGGTGCGTCAACGCAGAGCAAGCAGACGCCCGGACGCCTGCGGCTTCGCCGTTGGACCGGAGCCAAAGGAGTCGGAGGGAGGGAGTGCGGTTTCCAGCTATCCGCGGCGGGGGTTGACAGGGCAAAGGTTCCACCCCTAGTCTACCGACCCTTCTTTTGGGAAGGATCGACACCTCGAGAGAAAGGAGGGAAATTTTACAATGCCAGAAGTAGCAGTCCGCAAAGGAGAACCGATCGACCGGGCCCTGAAACGCTTGAAATCCAAGATTGAGAGCGAAGGGATCATGGAAGAAGTGCGCCGTTTGCGCGCATTCGAAACGCCGACGCAGAAAACCAAGCGCAAGGCGAAAGCGAACGCAAAGCGCGCGAAAGCCAAGTTCCGGTTCCATTCACCGTCCTAGTTCCCCGTTTCCCCGCCTGCGCCATGGGCGCGGACAGGATCTAAATGGGACAACTCGCAGTACTACATGCGCCGGCCCTGTGTTTCAGGGCCGGTGTTTTGTTTTTCCGATGCAAAGGAGCGGCCGCACACGGCGGGACGCCCACCTGTTTGAGCACCGGACTTTACCCACACTTTCCTTGGACTGCTTCCTCCTTCTGCGTTAACGTCAAGCCAAGGGCGCCCCAATTCCCCCGGCCCCGCGGAGAACCCCCTCAGGAAGCCTTCTCTCCGCGACTCAATCGAGAGCCACAATCGAGAGCCACATCAACCTGAATCAATCTGTTGTTATGCCTACGAGAAACGCGAAGACAGCCGATGGAGAAGTCAGCGCCGCAGGGGAGGCCACGCCCAAGCGCGTTCGCAAAGCAGCCGCCCCGAAGAGTAAGAGTCCCCAGCCCGGCGCGGCAGCGACTGAGACCGCAGAACCCGCGGCCAAAGCGCCCCGCCGCAAAAGTGCCGCACCGAAACCGGGAGCTGCTGCGGCGGAAGAATCGGGTACAAACGGCGTGTCCCACCTGCCGATTTCCACCGAGGACATTTCCACGGAGGACATTTCCGTGAGGGCGTACTTTATCGCGGAAAACCGCCAGTTTTTGGGGTTGCCGGGTGATCCCGAGAGCGACTGGCTGGAGGCGGAGCGCCAACTCAGGTCCGAGGCCACGGGGATTGCCACCTCGCTCGGGCGGAGCCGGCGGAAGTAGCCAGCCAACCGGCGACGCGCCCCTGCGCCACGGCCGACTCGAACCCCTTGCTCCCGCATCCCCCGGACCGCATGACAGACCCCGCCAACACCGATCTTTCGGAGTTTTCCGCGCTGGCCGAGGCGCTGCGCAAAAGACTTGCGGTGATTGCCGACCGGGGCTGGTACGCGCGCGATTCCGCGGGGCATCTGGAAGCGCTCAAGTCGGTCTCGGAACGGATCGAGCGGCTTTCCGCCACACTGCCCTCCCCCGTGGACCCGCAGTTGCGGCACTATCTGGAACGTCGCAGTTACGACAAGGCGCTGGAGTTCCTGTGCGGCCCGCCGCAGGACCCCCGCGGCCGGTAGGCCCTCTCCTTCCGGATCTTCCGCCAAGCCGGAACCGCCTTGCAGCGCCTGCTTGGTCCCTTGGTCCCCTGGTCCCTACCCCCCGGACGCTTTTTGCCTGCGAGCCTGAAGGACGGCGCGTACATCGGCCGCATACCGCGCGACGCTGACCGCCTCGAGCATCTGGGAGACTATTACGACGCGGGTCGCGCCGGCCTCCAACACGGCCTCGAGATTTTCGAGTTTAATGCCGCCGATGCAGAAGACCGGCCTTGTCGCCATCGCCTCGACCCGGGCGATGTCCTCAAGTCCAATCGCCGGCCTGCCGGGCTTGGTCGGTGTGGCGTAGAGCGGCCCAAACCCGATGTAATCCGCCCCGGCCTCCATCGCGGCGACCGCCTGCTGCAGAGAATGGGTTGACTTGCCGATCAGGGGAAGTTCGACCTCCCCTGCCAGCGCCCTCCCAGCCCTCCAGCGCGCGTCTTCCACGGAAAAATCGTCCTGCCCGACATGGGCGCCCTGCGCTCCGACCGAAGGCACCAACTGGGGATGGTCATTCAAAATGAGAGGAACCCCCGCGGCCTGGGTCAAGGCGACGATCCGATTGGCGTAGGTTTCGATCGCCTCCTCACCTGCCCGTTTGGCACGCAGTTGCAGGATGTCCACGCCCCCCTCCAGCAACGACGCAGTCACTCGCTCCAGGTCCGAAGGATCCACATATCCAAGATCAAGAATGCCGTAGAGCAGGGCCTCTGCGATGGGTTTCATACCACTTATCTGAGTTTTCTGGATTACTAGTGATCTGAGTCTCGTGATTCAATCGGTCCGCCTTGCGCAGAGAACCGGCGCGGATTTTTGCCAAAGCTGACGCCCCGCCGGGGGCACTTCTTGTTGAGCCCATGGCAACGCCATGGGAAACCCGTGCCCAAAAGAATACGCCCTGAACGCCCTGAAGGGGCACCCTAACATGCCCGATCCATCCGAAAGAGTGGCTTCATCACGGGGCGCCCCTTCAAGGCTTCGTGTTTTATAACGGGTCAAACCCAGGGCGTTGCCATGGGCTGTGAGTGGCCTGCCCCTTCGGGGCAAAACCCTCCGTTTATAATTGAGAGTTGGTTTCATTTCAAAAGGTCAGCATAGAACCGGTCGCGTGGGGAGGCTGAAAACGCAGACCTTCCCAACCGCCTCGCCCGCCCCCGCGTGCACCTGCTTCATGAGGTCCATTCGGGCAAACAGCCGCGGTTCGACAAATCCGCGGCTGAGGAAGGGGGCACCGGGCGAACTCCCTCCCCCCCACCCCCACTGCCGCCGCGTCCGCGGACCGGTTTAATGCATCTGCACGGAGCAGGAACCGAGGCCACCGCGGTAATAGTTGAACTGGACGTTGGGATGGTCCGCGAGCAACGACATCGGCACTGCGGAATCCGCGAGGCCTTTGGAGATCATCAGCGCGGTCAACCTCTGTCCCAGTGGGTTGTCGTGCACCCCAGCGTGCCAGATGCTCACCTTTTCGGCCTTCCAAGTCTCCTGCGGTCCCACGGTCACCGCCATCTTGGGAACCATCGTGATGTTTCCCCCACCGGAGGTGCGGGCGTTCTGGCTCAAGGTCACCGGATGCAGTTCCACCACGCGGGTGCCCAACTTGCGATACTCGGCGGGGGTGGGTGGCGCATCCTTCCACCGGCCTTTGCGGCGCACCGGGTCGTTGAACGCCCAGTGTTTGATGTCCCCCTGCCCTCCCTGCATGAGCGCGCAACGCACGCCCGCGTTCCAGCTTTTGACGAAGGGTCCGACGTCGGCCTTGGGAAAGTGCAGGTTCTCCCCGGGTATCGCCAGCCTCCTGTGGATGCGGCTGAAACACAACTCGCGGTCGGCACGTTCAAAGGAAAGCGGATGGGAGACGGGGACCTCCATTTGAGTCTCAGGATCGTACCATTCGTCCATGCCCCAGAAATGCGCGTGTTTGAGGTTCAACCCGAGGGAGTTGACCAGACGCGCCACGAGCGGCAACTGCTCGGTGGGGCCGATGGGGCCGCAAATTCCGACCGGGTTGTCTGCGGTTGCCTGGCGCCAGGCCTCGATGTACTCAAGGGCCTCGGCAAGGTAGAAATCCTCAAGGGTGTCGTAGAAGACGACCTTGAAACCCGGGCGGGAAAGCCTGCCAAGGTCGCGCTCCGAGAGGCGGGCGGCCTCTCCGATGAGCTCTGAGTCGAGGGTGGTGTAGTCCCACCAGTCCGGCGCTATGTGACTGATTTTACGTGGCATATGGAGTGTGTTAAAGGTTTCCGGAGTTGGGTCCTCCGGAACGCTCGGGTGCCGGCGCGGCGACCGGATCCCACTGGCGGACCTAGGCCTCTTCGAGCGCACGTTCGTAGTGTTTGTCGACCACGCACAATTTGCCAAGGGCCTCGCGCAAAGGATCTTCATCCCTCGCGCTGAAACCTGTGTGGGAATGTCTGCGCCAGCCCTCTGCAAACTCGAAGCGGCCCGAGAGTTTGCCCACCGCGCGCGCGGCCTCCTCAAGAATGTCGTGGACGCCGTCGCCCTGACTGGTCGTCAGCCAGTGCTGCTGGCTTTTGTGAAGGGCGAGGGCAGCGCGCTTGGTCTCGTGAACGGAGGCTGTGTTTACGTAGAGGCCGGCGCGCACTCTTTTGCGGAGCGGGTCGCGCAGCCCGTGGGGCATCGCATGGTACACCGTGACGTCCTCGCTGAAGGCCTTGCGCGGTGGCGTGCTCTTGAAGTTCGGGATACACCGACCGAAGGCGGCCGTGACAGCCAAGCGGCCGGCGAAGGTGTGGTCCTCCATGTAGTCCGAGGACGGGTGGGTCAGGACGATGCGGGGCCTGGCTTCGCGCACCACGGCCGTCACCTTGCGCAGCAGGGACGTCGAGTAGCTCAGCTCCAGATCGTTGCAAATGGGAGGATAAAAGGTGGCGCCCAACAGTTTGGCCGCGGCCCGGGCCTCGCCCAACCGGACCCGCGCCAACTGCCTCGGGCCAAGCACGACCGAACCGCAGTTCCCGGTGCAGAGGTTCATGTAGTGGAGATCCCACCCCTTCTGAGCGAGAAGCAGCATCGTGCCGGCCGCCACGAATTCAATGTCATCGGGGTGGGCGAAAACGGCGAGAACCGAAGGCATGCGCGCGGTGTTTGAAGGGCTGCAGGGGGGCGGGAGGGTCCAGGGGTATTGCCGCCGCTTTTTTGAGCGGCGGATCCCCGCGCGGACACCCGGGGGCGGCCTAGCGCATTTCGCTGAGCTTGACGGGGCGCCCCCCTTCCGCGGCCGACTTGTCCGCGGCGAAGATGACTTCAAAGCTCCTGAGGGATTCGGCGAAACTGGTCAGGGGCATGTCCACCCCGGCGTCGAGCGAATCAAAGAAC